>DATKSN010000254.1:0-38233 GCA_035531595.1 Pirellulales bacterium
GTCGCGGGCAAAACGCATAGCGACCTCAACGACGTCATGGATCGGGCCCGGGACCTGGGCGCGCGGCTCGCGCCGGCGCGCCTCATTCGTGGCCGGTCTGAGGGTTGTTTCGCGCCAAGCGGCGATTGCATCGACATCGAAGCGCCCTTCTTCGCGTGGGCAGCCCTTGCGAAACCACTCATAGAGCGTACCGCGATCAATGCCGAGGGCCGATGCGGCCGCGGATGGCGTTCTCACGATTCGGCTGGCCGCGTCGGCCGTTGTGGTGTTGTGGCCCATAAAAAAACTCGAAACTCGCAGATTTTATAGGGCCGCATAGCCGCGGGGCCGCCCCCCCGTTCAGGAAGGACCCGCGGCATTTTTCCTACCCATCGCCGCCGAACGCTTTTGTCGACGGCCCGCACGACTTTTTCGACTCGCGGAAATCATTTCCCTTGTTCGCATAGATCGGCGCGCGCCCGCTCGGCGTCGCCCCGCAATCGCGGGGACTTGGATTGATCGAAAAGCTGGGGCCGTTCTTTGGAAAGCTTAAGCAGCAGCAACGGCGCCTCAGCACATTCCGCGTAACGCCCCTCTGCTGAGCTCCGCGCGCGGCCAGCCGCGTTGATCGCTAGCTCGGCCGCTCGCCGTGCTTCGGTGAACGCGGCCACTGCCTCGGCCCTTGCGGCGGCCGCCTCTTCGCGGTGCGAAATGAGGTCGAGGAGCGCGGGGACGACGTGCTTCACGATTTTCAAATCGTTGGCCGCCTGCGACGGCGAGATTTTTAGGTCCGACATGACGAACGCGAGCTCGCGTGGATCGCCGGGGTCGGGATTGTCGCTGCGGTGTAGAATTTCGAGGTACAGGCACCAAGCCCGTTCGTCCCAAATTTGCCGGTCCTCGGCCTCCGACGCTTCCCCGCTTTTCTGGATGTCCGCGGCCTGCTCGAGGACTGACTGGGGCAACCCGGGCGCCGGCGGCACCTTCGCCGATTCGGCCGCCGGCGCCGGTTTATCGGACGTCGGCGCCGCGGGTCTCTCGGCCACCGCCGTGGAGCGGTCGGGCAAAAGCAGGTGAGCAGCGCTCGGGCCATTGGAAAGATCAGGGTCGTTGCGTTTCGCCATTTGGGGTCACTCCGTCGAAATTGGCCTGCGCCTAATTTGCGGGCGCCGGATAATGGGTCCAAGTGAAACTGTTCGTAGAGCCGCGATCCTCTTTGGCCAGCGCCTCAATCCTGTCGCGCGGAGCTTCTCCAATCGCGCCGCTTTTGCGGCGACCGCTCGATCGAGTTCCGCGACGCGAGCGACGACGGCCGCGGTTGCTCCGCCGGCCGCGTGCAACCGTGGGACTACCGGCCCGGCAAGCAATGGACCGGATCCTTCCCGCCATTCGCCTCGCGCAAGAGGGCTTGGTGCAGGTCTGGGTGCGCCGCCACGACGCGGCCCGTTGCCTTGATGCGGCTGAAACCCTTTTTCATTTCCGCTTCAATTAATAATTCAAAAGTCTGCTGCGCAGCTTGCTTTTTCGCCACTTGATCGGCTCCTTGTGCAAGGTTGGTAGCCGATGTCGCCATCGACCGTTGAGACGGGGCCACGATTACGGCGCCCTGGTGCTGTCTCGGGGGCGCGATTTGCAGGTCGGCTCTCGACGGCACTTTCGGCGGAGCTGGGCGGCCCTCCTTTTCGTTCGGTTTCAGCCAGGCGAGTAGATCGCGTCCCGAGTAAACGACCTGGCCGCCTTTTTCGATGAACGCCAGCCGGCCATGCTCTCGCTCTCGCTCCTGCGTCACGGTGTCAATGCCCAACCTGTCCCACACCGCGTGGGGAGAGTACCAGCCATCTTCGAGAATCCGTGGGTCACTCATTGTCGCCTCGCGCTCTAAAAATTGGCGGCGCCGAACCCGCAAAGCCGAGGGTTCGGGCGCCGCCGGCGATCCTCGACGCTTCGCACTCGCCAGAGAGGGCGTCGACCGCGACTGGATGGACGGTGAAGCTTGCGGCCAGCGGGCTATGGCGAGTGTCAAGCTGAATGGTGGACTAGGTGGCGGCGAATTTTCTTCGGATAGGGCAACCGTCCGATCGGCGATTATTCGAGCCATTCGATTTTGCGATGGGCGACGTCGGCCCTGGTCAGGGTCCGCACCCGCCGGCCGCCGCGATCCTCGACGCGTTCGACCCACCAGCCGGTATACGGCTCGCGATCCACGTAGAATTCAACGCCGGCGTCGCCGTCGCCCGTTTTGGCCGATCGGCCCTCTTCAAAGAGCGGCTGGTTTGGTTGGGGCTTCATGCTGTTTCTCGGTTTGTGCGCGCCAACGGTAACATAATTCGGTTTTTCCGGCCGGGCGGGGCAATTATGTTACCGTTGGCGCGCCAATCAAGACAAAAACCGGCTGGGCCGGACGGCCCCGCCCGGTGGCCGCTCGTGGGCTTTCCCATACGCCTTCGCCCTGGCCCACCAACTGATTCAGCGCCTCGAAAGCGGCTCCCTTGCCCCGATACTTACGGGCGGCGTGGCATAGTTCCCGCTGCGTAATCCGGCCGCCCTTGCGCGCGATGATTTCGAGCAGCTCGTTCTCCGCTCGCTCGGCTCCCGTGGCATCGAGCATGGCGTACACGCGACGCTGCTCAGCGCAACACCATTCGATGATTCGGATCGCGCTGTCCATCGCGGCCGACCCGATTTCGGACGCGTTATCCACTTCGCCGCCAGCAGCGGCCGCCAGGTGCAGGATCATCGCCAAGCGGGCGCAGGCCCCAGGCATTTTGGCGAGGGAGCCGAGGAGCGGCCCTGCGATCCCTTCTTGGCGCACCCTTTGGACCTCGTGCCATGCCACATAAGCCCGCTTCGCCGCGCCGCTCAATGGGACCGTGCGCGGGAACTCACCCTTGTCCGCGCGGCATGATTCGAGTTTCCAGAGCCCGTCCAGTGTATTTCGCCACGCGACCCGGACCTCGGAAGAAATGGTCGCTTCGGTCCATCGCTGGGCGCGCGTGGGCGGCATCGCCCAGAGCAACCTCTGTGCGAGCCCGTCCACGAGATGCTCGCTGCCGAGGCAGCGGCGAAGTATTTCCGGCTGGATCGCGCCGGTGATGCTCACAGCGGGATGCTCGACTCGCACGGGCGGCCGGTCTTTGGCGCGGCGGTCGACGACCAACGCCGTCCCCGTGTGGAGCTCGAGCCATTGGCCCGAATCGCTGCCATGCTGGTGATACCGCTGCATCCCTTGGAGCCACGCCGAGAGCTCATCGCGCCCCACGAGCAAACCACGCGGGCATTCGCCGACGATGCCGGCGAGGGCCTCAATCGTCAAATCGGACGCGAAAATCCTTCGCGACGGCTTGCCCAGCTCGTATTGTTGAGCAAGCTCCGCCTGGCATTGACGGACCGGGTCGATCGCGGCCGCGATTGCGGCCGACTTCGCCGTCCCGACGGGCGCGATAACGGCCGTCCAGAGAATGGACGGCTCGATCCACGATGCCTTGAGCGCGGCGCGGCGTGTGTTTCCAATCGCACTCGCCGCGACCGAAAGCGACGGCAGGGCGACCATCGACGCGTCGCAATCGACGGCCTCAGCTGCCGAGGCGACATAGTCTCGCATCGCCCGCGGCAGGCATTCGAGTGGGAACGGCGTCCAGCCCGGCGGCAGGGGTTGGTCGTTGTCGCGCGCAAGCTCCGTCGATTCGATCGCTTTGGTGAGGACAGCAAAGGCACGCTGCTTGATCCACGGAAGGTCCGCCGCCTCGCCGCCGGCGTACCCGAGCCCGGTAATCTCTCCGCCTGCGGCGACCAATCCCCGCAGGAGGGCGTTCGTTGAAACGCTCTGCGCGTAGAGCATGGCATGTTTCGCTGTGGCAGTCTCGCACAACAATTCGGCAAGGAATGCTTTGCCTCCCACGTCCGAAAGGCATCCCCTCGCTTCGAACGCCGCGACAAGGATCGTCAGATCGCCGATTGGCGAACCCTCGAAGTGTAGTTCTATGAGGACCTCGAAAAGCTGGCGGTGCGCCGGGAGAAAAAAATCGTCGGGGGACAACAGGTTCACCACGGCCCCCATGCAAGACGGGTCGATCATCACCGAACCGATAACGGCCTTTTCCGCGTCGAGGTCTTTTGGGAGCGGACGCTCTTCGCGCGCGTGCTGCCCGAACGGGGCTTGCGTGCCCGTCCGGCAATGTCCATTGCCCGCGGGATTCGTGTGTCGGGTCATGGGGTTCCTCCCGCCGCGGCGCTTGCGAGATTCGCGCGATGCACCTCTCCGCGGTCGACGCGGACAGTGAGCGGCGTTTGGACGCGGAGCCGTACCCTCCCCGATCCGATGCGCGCGATGGACACTTCGATTAGCCCATCGCTCGTGTCGATGATGATCGTCTCGCCCGCGCGGCGACTCACGACCAGGGCGCCGGTGGCCGGCGCCGAACTACGCACTACCATTTTCGCCTCCGGGTTATTTGGCCTTGGGTCCGAGTTGCTTGAGTCGTCGACCGGCCTCCGCCGCCCGCTTCGCCAGGTCGCGATCGACGTGGACGTCATCTCGCGCGGCCGCGATCGCGGCCACGTCCCCAGCCGCCGGATCCGCCTCACGGGCCGCCGTCGTCGCGGCGACGAAGCGGGCCAACGCCTCACGCGACGTGTAACGCCGGCCGCCCACCACGATGGTCTCTAGTCGTTGGCCCCGTAGGCCGTTCCTGTACCATCGCCATACGGTTGCTGGATGGGGCTTTCCGGGTAACGACCTGGCCACGGCGGCCAGATCGATCGTTTCCTCGTTCAGTAAATCCATCACGTTTTCCTCGCGTTCCAAATGCAAACACCTGCGAGGAATTGTGCGCGCGGCAGAATAAGGCGCGCAGAGTGGCCTGTGGGCACGGGGGGGGGGTGGCCTTGGGCCACGGGGGGCTATTGGGGGGGGGCGATGGAGTATGCTCGGCCGCCTGGCCCGATGGCGAGGATGCCCTTTTCGGTCATTGACGTCAACAACTCTTTGAAGCGGGAATTATGTTTTCGAACAGCTTCGGTTGCGATCGTCTTGCCGGGAAAGAAATCGTCACCGCACTTTTCGTGGAGACGGACCAATGCCGCGACAACGTCTTTCCGTTGTTTGCTCGGACATTTCGCGATCGCGGCCGCGATGTCCTCCGGGTTGTACGCGGACGTCGCGATGGACGGTGCGCCGGCCGCCGGCGGCGGTGGATCCTCGGCCGATAACTTGTCCTTTGCCGGCGGATGGGCCTGGCGGTCGCCGGCCGGCTCGGGTGCGATCGTTCCCCCGTCGGCGCCGGTGAGCATCACGCGATACTTCGATTGCCTGCCCCCGATCGCCGACGGCAAAACCAAATCGAGGAACATCAGCTCGAAGCAGGGATGCTTGGCGGCGATTGTCGAGACTCGGCTATCCCCCATCCGCCGCTTTGCGGTTTTTAGGAACGCGTACATCGCCGGTGTCGGGACGAAGAACCGCGCGGCGACTTTTCCGCCCGCATGGAACAATACCCCGCCTGTCGACGTCGACGCGCCCGCAAGGTATCGGCGCGCGTCCGCCTCGCAGTCGCACAGTTTCGCCGCGGCGAGGAAGTCGTTGCACTCCCCCACGAGGACCGTCCCCTTGCATCGCCGGCGGATTGCCGCCTCGGTGGCCCTCTGCGCGAACGCCCACATGCTAGCCTTGGTTTTCCAGTATAGGGCCTGCCATTCGGGAACGTCGTCGAGGGCGGCCCGCGGGCGACGTTGCTCCGCGACCGCGATTGCCTTTTGAAGCAAATCCGCCATGAGCGGGTCAGCTTTCCAGTTGTAAACCGTCTGGAACGAAACCGTTGTTTTCGCGCATTCAGCGTTCGTTGCTTGCTCATGCACACGCGCGATGCGTTCCGACGGGATAAGCCACGACTCCGGTTTCGCGCCTCCGAAAAGCCAGCGCATCCAGGCGTAGAGCTCGCCGCGGTCGTTCGCCGGAAATACCTCGCGCGAGAACCAGCTGGCGTAAGCGCTTCCCGCGGTATCGCGTTTCTTCCGCTCAAGGTCGGCCGATTTGCAGATCCCGATATAATCAAACGCTGATCGCAGGCGTTTGACTTCATCCGCGGTCAGGATCGTGACGGATTCCGGCGGCTTCCAACCGCGCGTAAGCCAGCCAAGCCACCAGTCAAGATCGTGTGGGTCGTGCGCGCCGATCCGTGTGACGTTTTTCATCGACGTCTTGGCGGCGTCGATGTTCGTTCCCTCGCCGTAGGTAGCCGCCTCCTTTGCCGCCCTCTCGACGGCGGCGATGCTCGACTCGCGACGGAACCGCCGATAAAGCTCATTCGAAGTTGGCGCTTCGATGGGCGCCGGCGCCGGTTGGTGATAAAGCCATTCACCCAACCATGGCATCTGCTCCCTGCGCTTCGCCGTTTCCGTCCACCAGAAGTTGAGTAGCAATCCGGCGCGGTGTGCGACCGCGGAGGGCGAGCTGGCTTCACGCAAGGCCAGCCAATTCAGCGTGGGGAGAGCGAGCGTTTTGCCCGCTGCGACGTAGAAACCCGCCTTTCCCAGGTTCGTCCGCTTTTCGCGCGGCTCGCGGCGCCGCGACTTTTTTGGCCTTTTGGTTTTTGCCACGTCGCACTACTCCTTTCAAAGCCGAGCCGGCCTGACTGCCGACGCGCGGGGTAGTGCTTCCGGCGCCGGCAGCCAGGCCTTGGCGGACGGCCGTCCGCTGGCCCGGCAACTAATGGTGTACGTTTACCCCAACTCCCTTGCAATCCGCTTGGCCATTTCGAAATCGGCCTCCGCGTACAGTTTCGTGGCGTCCGGGCTGGCGTGGCCCAAAGCGATTTGGGCCGCCTCGAACCCGAACTGTTTACGGACAGCCGTCCCCAGCGTGTGCCTGAGCTGGTGGGGGTGCCAGTAGATCGCTCCGACCGACTTTAGCCATTTGCTGGTCACCGGGCGGTCTTTGGGCAGTTCATGCCCCTGGCTTTTCGCGAGCTGCCCCAGCCCGTACGTGATGGCGCGGCGGTAGGTCGCGGTATCGTACCGCTCGCCGGGGGCCTTCTTCGGGTGTCGTTTCGGCTTCCGCTTGGCCTGGGAGGGGGTCATCGGGCTTTCCCGTTTCTTGCGCCGTTCGACGCCCCGCCATTCGGCCGCGGCGTCGGGCCGGAAAAGATACCCGTCCGATGACGGCAGGCGCAAAGCCATAAACTCCTTGAGTACCGCTTGGGCTTTCGGCCCCAGGGGGATCTTCAGGATGTGCCCATGATGCTCCGTCTTGTGATGTAGTGGGGTGTAGGTCCATTCGGGGCCGGTCATATCCAGGTCACAAGCCCGCATGGACGTCACGTTGTCGGATCGCATTCCGGTCAGGAGTTGCAACTCGACCATGCCGCGCACGGGCGGCGAGAGGAACGGCAGCACTTGTCGGGCGACGGCCTCGTCGACGGGCATGATCCGGGCCGTCTCGCGCGCCTCGGTACGGCCGGCCTTGAGGGGTGCGACGGCCTTGAGGGCCTCGGGAATCGTGGCGGGAACCAGCTCTTCCTCGACGGCCCATTTGAAGATGCGGCGAATGCGGCCCACCTGGCCGTTGACGTACTTACGGGCCAGGTCGTCTTGGACCATTTTGGCCCTGACTTCCTTGAGCGCGATCGGCCCGAACTCGGCGGCGTCCATCGGCCCGTGTCGATCCATCAACCGCTCGATAACGCCCCACATTTTTTCCTGCTCTTTGGCCGGGCCGCCGTCAGGTTTGCGGTAGTACCCTTGGGCGAATTGCCAATAGGCCAAGAGCAGTTCGTTGAGCGATAGCTTGCGTTGGTCGCGAAGCGTTTTGATCGCAACCGCCGGATCCGGATCGCGTTGAAGTTCCGCGACGATGCGATGGTACTTTTCTCGACTCTTGGGCGAATCGTAGGGTCCAAGGTAGGCGACCTTCCCGCCGACCTCGACGATTGCCTGCCCGCTCGCCTTGTGCAGGCGGTACTTTGGGATGCGGCGTTGCTTCACAGCGCGGTCTCCTTTGGGTGAAGGAAACCGGTAGTGGTTTTCACGGGCGCGGTCTCCTTGGGGTGAAGAAAACCGGTATTTGACTACCGGGTTTCCGAACCTTCGGGCCGCGCTTCCCGTGAGGGAAGGTACGCAAGTCGTTGCGTCGGCTTGACTTAAAAAATGGAGACGAGCGGGCTCGAACCGCCAACACCCGGCTTGCAAAGCCGGTGCTCTCCCAATTGAGCTACGTCCCCGCTAGCCCGGATCATTCATGGTCCAACACGAACCATGAATAATCGGGGCTAGATTAAATTCAAGTGGGCGCACCAAGACTCGAACTTGGGACCTCGGCCTTATCAGGGCCGCGCTCTAACCAACTGAGCTATGCGCCCGCGCACCGCGGCCAAGGCGCGAGTGAGCGTGAATGACGCATTTTATGGTTGCACGGCCAACTGTCAATCGTGGCTCGCTGGGCTCGCTGGGCTGGACCGCGATCTCAGCGGCCGCCGGTTCTCAGGGGCAGCACCGCATCCTGTTCCGCGGTATCTTGTTCCGCGGAATGCTCTTCCACCGGCTCCTCTTCTATGCCCGCCGTGGGGTCGAAGATGATGTGAAGCTGGCGGAGCTTGTTCCGCACGCTGCTGCGGGAGATGCCCAGCAGCTTGGCTGCCAGCGATTGATTGCCCCGCGCGTGCTTGATCACGCGGGTCAGAAGCAGCGATTCCATGCAGGCCAGCGCTTCGGCGTAGAGGCCGCCGCGGCCCTCGTTCAGTTGCTCGTCGATCAGCGTCTCCAGACGCGCCGGGCCGCCGTGGCTGGTGACCGCGCCGCCCGCCTTGGCCGGCCTGGCGCGGACGGCCGAGGGCAGGAAGTCGGCCAACAGCACCGAGCCCATCGCCTGCAACAGCGACTGCCTCAACACGCTTTGCAACTCCCGCACGTTGCCCGGCCAGCCGTATCGCAGCAGCATCGCTTCCGCCTCGGCGGACACGTCATCCACCGCTTTGCCCAGGTCACGGTTGTAGCAAGCCAGGTAGTGCCGTACGAGCAAGAGAATGTCGTCGCCGCGCTCGCGCAGTGGCGGAACATTGATCGTGAAGCCGTTGAGCCGATAATAGAGGTCGGCGCGGAACCGGCCGTCGGCCACCATCGGCTCCAGGTCGCGGTTGGTCGCGGCGATGATCCGCACGTCGGTTGCGATCGTCTGCCGGCCGCCCACGCGCTCGAAGCGCTGCTCCTGCAAGACGCGCAGCACCTTGCTCTGCGAAAGCGGGGTCATATCGCCGATTTCATCGAGAAACAGCGTGCCGCCCGAGCATTGCTCGAACTTGCCGATCTTCCGCGCATCGGCGCCGGTGAAGGATCCTTTTTCGTGGCCGAAGAGCTCGCTTTCCAAGAGCGGCTCGGGAATGGCGGCGCAATTGACCGCCAGAAACTTGCCTTGCTTGCGAGCGCTGTGCTGGTAAATGGCCCGGGCGATCAACTCCTTGCCGGTCCCGCTCTCGCCGCGGACCAGCACCATCGTGTTCTGCGACGCCACGCGTCCGACTGCCTTGTACAGTTCCTGCATCGCCGGGCAACGGCCCACGAGCACGTCGCTGCGCATGGGGAGGGCGCGCGCCGCGTCGGGCAACAGCACCGGCACGCGCATCAGACGGCGGACCTCGAGGGCCTTGGCCACCAGCTCGCGGACGCGGGGGAAATCGAGCGGCTTGCAAAGGTAATCGAACGCGCCCAGATTCATGGCCTCGATGGCCGTGTCGCTGTCGTCCTTGGCTGTAATGACCAGAACCGGAAGGCGCGCATCGTGGCCTTGAATCCGCTGAAAGGTTTCAAGACCCGATGCGTCGGGCAGCACCACGTCGAGCACCACCATGTCCGGGTCGGCGGCCTCGACTTGGGCCAGGCCTTCCGCGGCGCACGCCGCGCCCAGCACCGCGACGTCGCTGTCGCGGAAAACGCGGCTGAACACCTGCACGATCGCCAGATCGTCGTCGATAACCAACAGCGTTGACATGCACGGGAGTCCCTAGAGGCCATATATGGCAACGTCCAGACTATGCGATTGGCGGCTCGATGTCAACCCGCGCCGCGCCTTCGCCGGCGCGCCGGCCGCGTATGCGGTCCCCCCTAATGTAATGTGAAACGAACTCTGTAGCATCGCGGATTAAATAACCTCCCAAGTTTTTGCCGGACAGCCCGAGAAAATGGCCGAAAAACGTAGGTGCTAGCACTCCCGCCAGCCTGAAATTGGGAGGTTATTTAATCCGCGATGCGTAGGGATCCCGCTTCGGCACGGTATCTGCACCCATCCAGGCGAGGGCCATGATTTCACTCCCGAAGGACATGCTACGAACGAGGTCATTTATGAGCTACGTGTGCTGGTTCGGATTGGCTTTGGCAGTCATTAGCTTGCTGGGTCTGGGTGCTTCCGGACCAGGCTATCGGTTGGGTCTTTGGGGGTTTGAAACCGGGCTCGGCGTGGCGAAATATTCCGCCTACCTCAGCTTCGCCGCGGTGATTGTGTGCGTGCTCGGGCTGGCGCTTTGGATTTCGGGCTTTGGCCCGACAGGACCGACTCCCGCGCTGATCGGCTTGGTGATCGGCGGTTTCGTTTCGGTCTGGATGCTGCGGTGGAAACACAACTTGGATGGCGTGCCTTACATCCACGACATCACGACCGACACCGAGAATCCGCCTCGTTTCGAGGCGGTTCTGCCACTTCGCGCCGGCGCTCCGAACTCCGCCGAGTACGGCGGCCCGGAACTCGCCAGGCAACAGAAGCAGGGATATCCCGACCTGACGCCAGGTTCGCTGAACACCTCTCCCGCGGAGACTTTTCCCCGAGCGTTACAGGCCGCGAGAGACATGGGGTGGGAAATCGTGGCCTCCGATCCCAAGTCGCTTCGGATCGAGGCCACCGATACTACGGCCTGGTTTGGTTTCAAGGATGACGTCGTCGTGCGGCTCGCGAACTCACCCTTGGGCAGCAGAATCGACGTTCGATCGGTCTCCCGCGTGGGCAAGAGCGATGTCGGCACGAATGCCCGGCGCATCAAAGCGTACTTGGCCCGAGTGAAGCAATCACCCGTGACTCCAACCGAATAAAGGAAACTCGCGATGTCGATCGTCCAAACGGAAACACCGGTCAAAGAGGTCGCTCCCCACGCCATCTCGCGGCGCGCGTCTGAACTTAGGATTTACAGCCACAGCACGATTTTCTACTGGTGGCCTGTCTGGATGGTCGGTTATGTGATGGCGGCCGTCACCTTCGCCGAGGGCTCGCGCGCCGCGATTGTGCCGGCCGGCTCCGTCTATGACTTAACCAATCATGCCATCGTTCTGCCCGCCGCGACGGCGCGCCCCGCAATCGCCGGGTCGGAAATCGGCGATCGTTCGGCCCAGAGCAAGAACCTGGGCGTCGTGTTCACCATCATTTTACTCTTGGTGGTGTTCATCACCAACACGCCCTTGCGCGGCCTGTGGTCCGCGATCGCCATCCTGCTGATCCTGGTGATGACGGTCACCTTCGCCTGGTTGGGGATCTGGGCCGACGTCCTCGCCACGTTCGGGCGGATAAGCATCCACATGAACATGGGGTTTTACATGTTCTTTTCCAGCCTCCTGTTCATACTTTGGGCGGTGGTGGTGTTCTTCTTCGACCGGATGCACTATTGGAAGTTTCGGCCTGGGCAGTTGACCTATGAGTCGTGGTTCGGCGGCGGCCAGAAATCGTATGACACCGCCGGCATGCTCTTCGAAAAGCTTCGCGACGACCCCTTCCGGCATTGGGTTTTGGGGCTGGGCTCAGGCGACTTGGTGATCGCAGCTTCCGGCGCCCGGCGCGAGCAAATTCAGATCCCTAATGTTTTGTTTCTGGGGCCCAAGCTGACCCGATTGCAGAAGATGGTTGCGGAGCGCCCGGATTGACACCGATAAGTTGAAGATCCGCAACTTGCATGTGTGGTTGTCGCGGTCTCAACGTGGTCGCAAACCGACCACTTGTGGAAAGCGGGTGGATGCAACACTAACCCGCAGCGCAAGCAAGGTGCAGCGTTGAACTTACCTTGCTCCTACGGGCTTAGAGCGGCGCGACCTCGACGCTCACCGTAAGCCGCTCTGCAGCCGAGGAAAACAATGTGCCGGCCGTCGGCGCCGTGTCGCGGTAATGACGTCCCACCGCGACACGAACGTGGTCGGAAGCCGGAAGGATACCGTTGGTCGGATCGAAATCCTTCCAGCCCTCATGGGGCACATAAAGTTGCACCCAGGCGTGCGAGGCGTCGGGTCCCGCCCGGCCCGCGCCCGTGTTGCCCGTGAAAAGGTATCCGCAAACGTACCTCGCGGGAATGTTCAGCATCCGTGCCATGCAGATCATCAAGTTGGCGAAATCCTGGCAGACCCCTTGCTTGGTCGTCAGGACGTCGAAAGGAGTCGTCTCCATCGACGTGCTCCGCGGGACGAATTTGAAATCGCGGAACAGCGTCAGGTTCATATCGAACAGTGCCTCGAGCAAGTCGTGCCGGTTGCGGGTGACGAAGCCCATGGCGAAATCGTGGATCTCACCCAGTTGCGTTTCGGGCAATTCCACCGGCGCCAGGTAAGGGGTGAGCATCTTGAGTTCCCAGGGCATCCAATGGACGGGAAAGACGGGCCGCAGAGGGCCTTTCGCGAACCCAAACGGATCGAATTCGCACAATTCCACGACTGATTCGGCGACGATCGAAAGCCTGGAATACGGCCCATTCACTTCAAACTGGCTCGTCCAGTTGCCGAAGACATCTTCAAATTCCCGCAATTCGACGTTGGGCGACACTTCCAGCCGATGGCTGCGAACGGTTTGCCAACGATCGTGGATCGGCCGCAGATGAACGCGATGGCTGCTGCGAGTGATCGGTTGATCGTATTGGTAATGGTTCGCGTGCGTGACCTTGAGTGCCCGCGCTCTCCGCGCCGG
Organism: Pirellulales bacterium; assembly: GCA_035531595.1. Lineage (GTDB taxonomy): Bacteria > Planctomycetota > Planctomycetia > Pirellulales > JAICIG01 > DATKSN01. Next base: position 12,896 of record DATKSN010000254.1, read on the forward strand.
CGGTGATTGAACCTGCACGAATGGATCCCCTTGGTCAATTTAGCGGCGGCGAGCCCATACGACTCCCAGCAGCGCGCCGACGCCAGCGGCGATCAACAGCGCCTTGACGGGCTGCGCGCGCACCCGCTCGTCCAACGAGCGACCGACGCGACAAACGGTTTCCGTCCCCTGCTCCAGATAGTCCGCGGCTCTTTCGCGCACCGCATCGACCTTGTCCTGGGCCTCTTGCACGATGGCGGCGCCAAGTTGCTTGACGCGGTCGCTTGCCTCGTGAGCCGACTCGCGGATTTCGTCTCCCAGGGTTGGCACGGCCGGGCTTGTTCTTTCCCCATCGTGGCGGTGTGTGGCGTGTGGCATGGTATTCTCCTTTTTTTTTTCGTCCGCCCCGTATGTCGTGTTGACCCCGCAAAAGTGGCATCTAGATGCTTCTGCACTTTGCGTGCCAAGCGTGCCGGCCGTCGAGCGAGAAGACTTCGACCGACCGTATCGACCGGCAACCGGCGAGCCGCCGCTTTGCCGTCCCGATGGCTTCCGTGACGCCGACGTCTCCATTGAACTACGCGACTTCGCGGTTGACGATAAACGCGACCGCGTGCTCTCAACGATGCGTAGGCGCGACCCCGTACATGTCCCCGCCGTGGGTGTAGTCCAAGGCGTGCTGCCGCACCGTCGCGTTCTTGAGCTTGAGCAGCTCCGAGAGCATGTCGGTGTCGAGCAGGGCGGGCGTCATCGGCTACTCGAAATGGCGAGTCAAATCGGCCCGCTGCCGGATGGCCTGGTCGAGTTCCTCCACTCTTTCGTCGCTGAGGCCGTCGTAGATTTTCCACCAGTCGGGCACGTCGTCGGCGCCCTTTTGCTCAGCCGACTCCAGAGCGGTCGGCCCGAGGTCGAGATTAACGACGTTGACGATGACCTGCTGCGTTTCGCGCAGTTGGCAGCCCACGACCCGCTCCAAGGCAGAGCGGTCGGTTTGATCGAGATCCCGAACATTGCGGACGACGGCTTCCATACCGCTATTCTACCACGGCACCGAGCGTCTGGCGACGGCATTCGCCCTGCCACGCCGCCAAGCCAACGTAAATCTTGCGCTCCCCATGCGGGTGCCCACCTCGGCGAAAGTTACCCCCGAAGCGTTCTGGCCGCGAGTCGGCTCGATTCGATTTCGTCAAAGTCCGATTGCATGTACGATGACGCTCCTTTTTCGCCCCGATGGCCAAGGAGCAATTCAGTTACGCCGGCACGAAGGATCTGTGCGACCTCATCGACCGAGCCGGCAACAAGCCGGCTTCGGTCGCGGCCAGGCGTTCGACGACTTCCTGCAGGTCACCGTCTGTGCGCTCGCGACGGGCTTGATGGAAGACGAGTACCTCGCTACGGTCCGCAAGGGCTACGACCGGGAAGACCAAGGCGCGCGCGGTGTCGACTACTTCAGACAGGCATTCGGCCTGCTTGTGACCTTGATGAAGCCGACTTTTCGGGATCGCTCATTTCTTGCCTCGCTTGTTTGTGTGTTGGATCGGAAGAGAGGCGGGCGTGTTGGGCATGTCGCCCTCGATGGCTGTCGTCGACGACACCTGCTCGGCGAGAGCGTAGAACTCGTGCAGTTTGGCTTGGAGGAGCTTCTTGTCCGTTCGAACAACGCTCCGGCGAGTTGTCGCTGAAGTTCGCGGAATGACCAGCGTTCGCGGATGGCGAGACGAAGGTAGAATTCACGTTCTTCGTCCCGCTTGCACCGGCTCATGATCGACAGGTTGTGGCTCCAGGGCAATTCTCTCAACAGTGTTGAGAGTTTTGACTGATTTCGGTAGGTCTCGAAAAACTGCCGCATTCGCCAGAGATTCTGGCTGGAAAAGCCCCTCGCGTTCGGCTGCCGTTTCTGGATGTACTCCGCCAGCGTCTGGACGGTGCCCTGCCCCCAACCATCGGTAGTGATTCGCCGGCTGATGTGCTCGCCGATCTGCCAGTAGAGGTCGATTATACTTCGCGCGGCTTGCAGTGAGACCTCTGTTGTCAGGCACAGACCCCATCCCGCCTTGTGCGGGTGGTGAATAAGATGGCGTGCTAGCACGCCTCCCTCAAAATTCCCCGTTTCCGTGAATCGCCCCGGCCTGAAGCCGCCGCAGGCGGCTTCAGGCCGGGCGAAAAGGGGTAGTTTGGCCGCGCGGGCGTAGCACGCCATCTTCTTCACCCGCCAGACAAGCTGGCGGGGGTCGGAGCGGAAACCTCTTATTCCTGGCGGCGCGTGGTACAACCCCGTGTTGACCGTGGCAATGGCCCGCGCCCGCGCCGTACGACATCGTCAAAATCCGGCTCAGACGCCGCCGCGGCGGTCGTGCGAACTGCCAGATCTCGACGTTTGACCATCTCGGGCGTCAGCACGCGCACCAGATCCTCGATTCGGCTGGCCGTGATCATGTCCAAAAGCGTGCGAACGTCGGCGCGGCCGCCGGCGTCGAAAATCTTGCGCACGGCGTCTTGCGCCACGCGCTTGCACAACTCGCCCGAAGCGTCGGCGACGCGCGTGGCCAGCCGCTGGGCTTCGTCGCGCGGCGGGGTGCCTTCGCCATCCCACCGGCAGGTGTTGCAGCGCGGCTGGGCGTCGACGCGGCAATCGTCCTTGAGCGCGCACGGGTGTACCCGATCGCGCAGTTCCGCCACGTCGCGCGGCAGGCCCGCGCCAACCGGCGCCCCAAGCTCGAGCCCGTTGAGGCGGTCGAGGACCGTGAGCTTGTCGTCCAAGCCTGCGAGCATCTCGTCGATGGTTTGCAGTTGGCTGTGAAAATCGCGGTGCGCCCTGCGGTAGGCCAACGCGTAGCGGTCCCTGAAGTGTGAGAACTGGTCGATCAGCGCCGGCAAAGTGACTTCGCTGCGCCAGAGAAACTCAAAGTTCAAACGGCCAGTGAGGTCGCGCACCTGGGCGTCGAGGTCGGGATCGCCCAACACGGCGAGATCCTTCAGGTACGCCGACGCCAGTTGCAGGTCGGGATAGCGCGCGTTGAAGCGTTTAGCCTGGCTGTAAATCTCACGCGCCGAATTGAAGAGTCCCAGGGGCCGATGGGTTGGACCAGTCGGCCGAGGCGACGAAGCCGTAGCGTGCGCCATTCCAGGCGCGGCGACCACATCTGCCGGCGTTCGAAGGGAAACGAACGGCCTCGCTCGCCGATGGACCGTTGTGACTTCGTGTCCGACGGATACCCCCAACCCTACGCACCCAAGGCCCCCAAGACGGTGGAAACCGGCGCGCATTTTTTTTCCGTTTAGCAACTCCATGTTAGCAAGAAATCAAACGCCGGTAGCGGCGCACATGCGTAATTCCCGCTGATTTTGACGTGACCACCTGGGCGTGGGACGAGCGGTTGTCGCTCGAATGGTGTCGAAATGGACGATTTCAAAGCGTTTTGGACCGAATTCGAGTGAAAAGGGATGGCCTTGCGGACGAGCCAAGCTACTGGTCAGTCGTGTCGATCAGGTATGGCGAATCCGCTGAATCCCAGTCAGGCTGGAAAGCCTGACCTACGTTTCCCCATCAACTCGTACCCAACTCGGCCACGACGACCGTTTCGGGCTCATGTGCGACTACGTTCGTCGCCCGTCCGCCCTTGCCGATGAAGATGCCTTCCCACGCGCGGCTGACGTAGACGAGGGCCACGGCACTGCCGAAGCCGACCAGCGAAAACAGGAAGAAGCCGCCGGAAAAGTGGCCGGTCCATTGCTTGACGCCGCCCAACAACGTCGGTAGCAGAAAGCCGCCGAAGCCGCCGGCCGCGCCGACCAAGCCCGTGACCGTGCCGATCTGGCGGCTGAACCGCTGCGGCACGAGCTGAAACACCGCGCCGTTGCCCATGCCCAAGAGTCCCATGACGGCGAACATCAAGGCGGTGCCCAAGCCCAAGGCCGGCGAGGCGGCCATGCCCAACAGCAACGTGCCGACGCCCAGGTAGAGCAACGTCAACAGCCGGATACCGCCGATCCGGTCGGCGGCGTAGCCGCCAACCGGACGCAGGAACGAGCCGGCGACGACGCACAGTGTGGCGAAGCTCCCCGCCGCGGCGCGGCTCAGGTCGTACTGATCGTGGAAAAAGATGTTCAGGAAGCTGGCCAAACCCACGAAGCCGCCGAACGTAACGGCGTAGAACAGGCAGAACCACCACACGTCGCGCTGGCGCGCGACGGCCGCAAAGTCGCGCAGTGTCTGCGGCGGCGGTTGCGTCGAACTGTCTTTGGCGAACCACACGAAGAATACCAGCACCGCCAGCACCGGCGCGATGGCCAGGCCGAAAACCGCGTGCCAGCCGATGGCCTCGGCCAGCCGCGGACCAAAGAAGGTGGCCAGGGCGGTACCGCTGTTGCCCGCCCCGGCGATGCCCATCGCCAGACCCTGGTACTGCGGCGGATACCAACGGCTGGCCAACGGCAACGCAGCCGCGAAACTGGCGCCCGCCACGCCCAGCATCGCCCCCACCACGAGCAACGTCTGATAACTGTCGGCCCAGAGCCAGCCCAGCGTCAGCGGCACGAACGTCAAGACCATGCCGGCGACGGCGGTTCGCCGCGCGCCGATGCGGTCGGTCAGGTAGCCGAGCACCAACCGCAGCATCGCGCCGCCGAGGATCGGCACGGCCACCAGCAAACCGCGCTCGGCGGCCGAGAGGTGGAAGTCGGGCACGATCGAGTTCGCCAAGGCGCCGATCAACACCCAGACCATGAAGCTGACGTCGAAATAGAGAAAAGCACACAGCAAGGTCGGCCAGTGGCCGACACGGCGAAAGTCGCGAAGTTTCATGGTTCATGCTTCATACAGATTTTTCCGCAGCCGCACGGCGCATGCCTTGTAGGCGGGCTGCTTGGAATAAGGATCGAAAACGGCGTCGGTCAACTGGTTGACGGTTTCGTAGTGCATGGGTACGAACACCTGTCCGGCGGGCACCGATTGGGTCACGAACGCGCGCGCTTCGATCCGCCCGCGCTGGCTCTCGACGTAGACCCATTCGTGCGGCTGGATGCCAAGGCGTTCGGCGTCGGCCGGGTTGACCTCGACGTAGACGTTCTTGGGGTACAGCTTGCGCAGCACCGCCGACTTCTTGGTGCGAGTCTGCGTGTGCCACTGCGAAGCGCTGCCGCGCCCGGTAAGCAAGAACAGCGGATACTTCGCGTTGGGCGGCTCGCGCAGCGGACGCGGCGATTCAAATACGAACCGCGCGCGGCCGTCGGCGTGGTAAAAGCGGCCGTCGCAGAACAGCCGTCGCTGCGGTTCCGGCGGCGCCCCGTCGGCCGGGTAGGGCCACTGGATGCCGCCCCGCTCGTCGAGCATGCGGTAGTCTTCGATGCCGCTGAAATCGCAGGGCTGGCCCTTCGACAACTCCTTCGTCATCTGGAACACCGCCTCGGGCGACGTCCAGTCGCGAAAGAGCGCATCGCAACCCCAATAGTTGGCGATCAGGCGAAAAATGGAAAAGTCGGCCAGGGCCTGGCCCGGCGCCCTGGCGACTTTCTTCATCAGTCCGATCCGCCGCTCCGAGTTGATGAACGTCCCTTCCTTCTCGCCCCAGGCGGCGGCCGGTAGCAGCAGGTCGGCCAATACGGCCGTCTCCGTCGAATGGTACATGTCTTGGACCACCAGGAATTCGAGCCGCCCGAAGATGTCGAGCAACTGGTGCTGGTTGATCCACGAATGGGCCGGGTTGGTGGCGATGATCCACAGCCCCTTGATCTTGCCCGCCAGCACTCCCTCGAGGATCTCGTGGTAGGCCAGGCTGTTTTGCCGCGGGATGCGCGCCGCGTCGATGCCAAGCAACCGCGACACTTGCTCGCGGTGGGCGGCGTTCGTGAAGTCGCGGCCGCCCAGCAGGTTGGTGGTGTTGCTGAACAGCCGCGAGCCCATCGCATTCGCCTGGCCGGTGATCGAGTTGGCGCCGGTTCCCGGCCGGCCGAGACTGCCCGTCATGAGCGCCAGGTTGATCAGGCTTTGGGCCGTCCGCACGCCTTGGTGACTCTGGTTCACTCCCATCGTCCACCAAAACGAAACTCGCTTCCCTTCGTGGATTGCGCGGGCAACCTGTTGGATCGCTTCCGCCGAGAGTCCGGTGGTCGCCGCCACCCGTTCAAGCGTGTAGGCCGCGACGTGCGCCGCCAACTCTTCAAAACCGTGGGTGTGCGCGTCGATGTAGTCGCGGTCGGTCCAGCCTTCCACGATCAGAATCCGAGCCAGGCCGTAGAACAACTCCAGGTCGCTCTTGGGCGCCGGCGCCAGGTGCCGCGTGGCCTGCATCGCCGTTTCGGTACGCCTGGGATCGACGACGATGATCTCCGGATGGTGGGGATTGCGCATCACCCGCTCCCACATGATCGGGTGCGCGATGCAGACGTTCGCACCCACGAACACCAGCACGTCCGACTCTTCCAGATCCTGGTAGGTGTAAGGCGGCGCGTCGAAACCGAACGACTCTTTGTAGGCGACCACGGCGCTGGCCATGCACTGCCGCGTGTTGCCGTCGCCATGGACGAGTCCCATCCCGAACTTGGCCAAGGCCCCCAACAAAGCCATTTCCTCCGTCGGGATCTGGCCGGTGCTGAGGAAGGCCACCGATTCAGGACCATGCTCGCCCAGGATCGCCTTGAACCGCGCCACGAACGTCCGAAGCGCCGTGTCCCAATTCGTCGATTCGAGCTTGCCATGCGCGTTCTTGATGAGCGGGGCGACGGCACGGTCGTTGGCTTGCAGCACGCTCAGGCTTTCCCAGCCCTTGGGGCAAGCCATGCCCAGGTTCACCGGATAGTCGCTGGCCGGCGTGAGGCCGATCGCCTCGCCCTGGCGCAAATGGATGCTCAAACCGCAACCGGTCGAACAGAAGCCGCAGACCATCGTGGTCGTCGCGTCGGGCGCTTGCCGGGCCGGCACCTGGCCCAGACCGAAGCCGGCCGGCGCCAACAACAATTCGCGGGTCAGCTTGCCTTCGCGCTCGAACAACAGATTGGAGAGGGCTGTCGTCATGATTGCAACCCACCGGGCATCTTGGCGGGCGAAACGGCGGTGAAGAACAAGTACCGTTCCAGCAACTCGCCGGCCAGGCAAACGACAAACGCCGCGCACGCCGCCGCGACCACGAACAGGTCGCTCGAGTCGGCCCTCGACGACGGCGAACTGGCCGCCAGCAGCATGCCCGGTATGGCGATGCCACCCACGAAGCCGCAAATGAACCGCGACTTGACTGCGGCCGACAGCTCTCCGCTCATCAGCACCGCCGAGCGCCGCAGGGGGCTGTTCTGCTTCTGGCGCAGGTGGCGAAACAGCGAGGTTTCGACCAGCAGCTTGAGTCCCATCGACGCCATCAGGGCTTGGCATAACGGCCGGCCGTGGGACGCCATGATCTCGCGGGCGGCGATCGTGTCGAACCACGCCGCGGTGACCATCGAGGTCAAAAGGGCCGTCGCCGCGCCCAGCACCAGCGTCGTGAGCAGGAACTTGAGGACCGTATCGGTGGCGTTCCAAAAGGCGCGCCGCGTGCAGGAATAGACCATCGCCGAGCAGAGGACGCCGGCCAGCCCCAGGCCGACCACTCCCATGCCGAGCGCGTTCTGAAACGTGCGCGCGGCGCCACCGGTCCAGCCGCGCGCCGTCGCGTACAGCGTGGCCGCCCCGGCGAACAGGCCGAAGGCCACGATCTCGCGGCTGAGCCAACTCGTACCCAAGCCCAACACGACTCGGTAGGCATACCGCGGCCGGCCGAGGTGAAAGACGCTGGCCGCCAGGGCGGTCAAGCCGAACGACAACGCGCTGATCGAGTGGACCGACCGGATGGCGGCGATGACCTGTTCGGCGCGCGCCAACCGCATGGCCAATTCAACCAGAAACGCTCCCACGGAAAGCTGCGTGAGCACCAGCATCAGGATCAAGGGCCAATGGGCGTGCTGGGGTTTGACCGTGTAGTAATCGGCCGGCAGTAAGTTGCGTGGCAGCGGCCGCTTCGACTTGTAGTTGGTGGTGGGCAACGTCAGCGTCGGCTCCGGCGCGCCGGGCAGAAAAAGGTTCGTCTCGCAGTTGGCGATGATGTCGCGCTGGTTGACGACGGTGATGCGGATCGCCTGGTGCGGGCAGGCTTGCACGCAGGCCGGCGCCTCGCCCACTTCCAACCGCTGGCTGCACATGTCGCACTTGCGGACGATGCCCCGCCGCGGATTGTACTTGGGCACGTCGTAGGGACAGGCGAACACGCAGTACTGGCAGCCGATGCACTGGTCGTCGAGGTGCTTCACGATGCCGGTCTGGGGGTGCTTCTCGTAAGCTCGCACCGGGCAGGCGCTCAAGCAGGCCGGCTCCAGGCAGTGGTGGCAGGCCGTGGTGGCGTGTTGCACGATCGGAAGCTCGGCCGTCCCGCCGTGCAACAGACCGACGTCGCGCCACGATTCGTCGTCATCGAGCCCGTTGAGGGTGTGGCAAGCGGTCACGCACGCCTTGCAGCCCGAGCAACGGTCGAGATCGACCTCAAAGGCGTACTGTTGGCCTTCGCCCGGAGCCGCAGTCGGCAGCAACGACGAGTAGTAGCGCGCCGCCAGAGGCGCGACCTCGTGCTCGTGGAATTGCGCGAAGCGTTCCACGGCCGTAAGCTGCCGCTGCTCGACCAACAGCAACTCGACCAGCGACGGACCAAGGGATGGCTCGGCTACGGCGCCACGTTCGAGAATGGTTTGAACCGCGGTCGACATGGGTGTTACGACACGTATTCATGGTCCCTGGGAACCGAGAGCACAATCGGCCGTCACACTAACCCGCAGCGCAAGCAAGGGGCCGAGGCTTCGTTCCCACGCGGAGCGTGGGAACGAGAGGCTCCTTGACGCCGACGGCCTGCCAAACTTCCCTTAGCAACCAGCGTGCCGAACGTCGGACGCGAATGGACCCGAAAATGCACACAAGTCGTGACGCCGCAATGCGTTTGCGTCGAGCGTCCCTGCCGTCTTGATCGCAACTTTTTCCAAAGAAGCCGCCGGACTGCGCAGAACTTAAGCGTGGTCTGCCCAATTATGTGGCACTCGTCGAGCTGATGCGCCGGTGGGCCGCACATCGAGACGCGGGCAAGGAGATCTCCCTATGCGGGGCTTACCGCTGCGTAACTTGAAGCAGCTTAGTGACTTGCAATCGGGCCATCAGGCGGTTGCCTGGGGGAGCCGCGGCGTTTAAGGCCGCCTCACGTCGGATCGCTGGCACGCCATTTGCCTTTAGTCCTACTACTTCACGCGGCCGACAATAAGACATTTTGCCACGAAGAAGTGGTGGCTGGTGGCGGAGCGTAAGCGATGCCCCGGCTAGATAGCGACCGGGGCATCGCTTACGCTCTGCCCCAGCCACCGTGAATGTCTCATTGTCGGCCGCGTGAAGTATAAAATCGTAGGGTGGGCACCGCCCACAACGAACGCGGGCTGAAGCCCACGCTACGAAGGATGTAGGGTGGGCACCGCCCACAACCAACGCGGGCTGAAGCCCACGCTACGTTGCTAGGTACGGTGCGCACCACCACCCACCCCTCCAGGCGAAGTCGATGATCCGATCCAGCACCAAGACCGTCGTCGTGATCGGCAACGGCATGGTCGGCCACCGGTTCTGCGAAAAGCTGGTCGAATTCGACCAGGCCCGAGAATACAAGATCGTTACCTTCTGCGAGGAACCGCGCGCCGCGTACGACCGCGTGGGCCTGACGTCGTTCTTCGCCCACCGCGACGCCGAGAAGCTGATGCTTGCCCGGCTCGATTGGTATCACGAACACGACATCGATCTGAACGTCGGCGACCGAGCCCACAAGATCGACCGCAAACGGCGAAAGGTCTACAGCGATCGTGGCCGGGAAATCCTGTACGATTTCGTCGTGCTGGCGACCGGTTCGTTTCCGTTCGTGCCCCAGGTGCCCGGCATCAAGCACCTGGGGGTCTTCGTTTACCGCACCATCGACGACCTGGAACGGATCATCGCCTACGGCGACAAGTGCCGCCGGGCGGCGGTGATCGGCGGTGGGTTGCTGGGCCTCGAAGCGGCCAAGGCATGCTACGACCTGGGTCTCGAAACCAACGTCGTCGAGTTCGCGCCGAAGCTGATGCCGCGCCAAATCGACGACGCCGGCTCGAAGCTACTGGTCGAAAAGATCGAACGGCTCGGTGTCCGGGTGCATCTGAACAAGAGCACCAAGGAAGTGACGGGGGACGGCGCCGTCGATGGAATGGTGTTCAACGACGGTGGGCGGCTCGACGTGGAAATGATCGTCGTATCGGCCGGCATCCGCCCGCGCGACGACGTGGCCCGCGACTGCGGCCTGACGGTGGGCGAGCGCGGAGGCGTGACGGTCGACGACGCGCTGCGGACCAGCGACCCGCGCGTGTTCGCCGTTGGCGAAGTGGCGTCGCACCGCGGCACCGTGTTCGGGTTGGTGGCCCCCGGCTATGAAATGGCCGAGGTCGCGGCGGCCAATTTTTGCGGCGACCAGCGCGCCTTCACCGGCGCCGACATGTCGACCAAGCTCAAGCTGATGGGCGTCGACGTCGCCAGTTTCGGCCGGCACGAGGCCCCGGCCGACCAGGCCCGGGCGCTGACGTACGACGACCCCTTCGGCGGCGTTTACAAGAAGCTGCTCTTCAGCCACGACGGAACCCAGTTGCTGGGCGGCATCCTGGTGGGCGACGCCAGCGACTACGGCCGGCTGTTGGCCCTCTCCAAGAGCGGCCAGCCGCTGAGCGTGCCGCCGGGCGAGTTGATCGTCGGCAAGAAAAACGCCGCGACCGCGGGCGCCGCCGCGCTCGACGACGCCTGCCAGGTCTGTTCGTGCAACAACGTCAGCAAGGGCCAAATCTGCCAGGCGATCCGCGCGCAGGGCCTGACCGACCTGGGCGCCGTGAAAGCATGCACCAGGGCCGGCACCGGTTGCGGCGGTTGCGTTCCGTTGGTGAGCGACTTGTTGAGCGCCGAGTTGAAGGCCGCCGGCAAGACGGTGAATAAGCACCTCTGCGAGCATTTTCCCTACACGCGCCAGGAACTGTTTCAAATCGTCAAGATCCGCGGCGTCAGGACGTTCGCCGAGTTGATCGCCGGCCACGGCAAAGGGCACGGCTGTGAAATCTGCAAGCCCGCCGTGGCCTCGATCCTGGCCAGCTTGTGGAATGACGACATCTTGCGGCCGGACCATCAAACCCTGCAAGACACCAACGACCGGTTCCTGGCCAACATGCAGCGCGACGGCACCTACAGCGTCATCCCACGCGTGCCGGGGGGCGAAATCACGCCCGAGAAGCTGATCGCCTTGGGACGGGTCGCACGCAAGTACTCCTTGTATTCCAAGATCACCGGCGCGCAGCGCGTCGACCTCTTCGGCGCCAAGCTCCAGCAGTTGCCCGACATCTGGGAGGAACTGGTCGACGCCGGATTCGAAAGCGGCCATGCCTATGGCAAGGCGCTGCGAACCGTCAAGAGTTGCGTGGGCACCACCTGGTGCCGCTACGGCGTGCAGGACTCAGTGGGCTTCGCCATCCGCGTCGAGGAACGCTACCGCGGCATCCGGGCGCCGCACAAGCTCAAGGGGGCCGTGTCGGGCTGTGTGCGCGAGTGCGCCGAGGCCCAGGGCAAGGATTTCGGCCTGATCGCCACCGAAAACGGCTACAACCTCTACGTCTGCGGCAATGGCGGCGCCAAGCCGCGCCACGCCGACCTGCTCGCCGCCGACCTCGACGACGACACGGCCATCAAGTACATCGACCGTTTCCTGATGTATTACATCCAGACCGCCGACCGCCTCACGCGAACCGCCGTCTGGCTGGACAAAATGGAAGGCGGCATCGACTACTTGCGCGACGTGATCATCCACGACAAGCTGGGGATCTGCGAGGAGTTGGAACGGCAGATTCAATTTCTGGTCGATACGTACCGCTGCGAATGGGCCGAAGTGGTCAACGACCCGCGGCGGCGCGCGTGGTTCAAGCAATTCGTCAACAGCGACGAGACGGAAGCGGGAATCGAACTGGTCGCCGAGCGGGGACAGATGCGCCCCGCCGACTGGCCCAAGGATTTCGTTCCGCTGGACCAACTCAAGCTCTCCAAGGGCCGCTCGCTGGGAGACTCGCCGCCGGGAGACTCGCCGCTGGGAGACTCGCCGCCGGGAGACTCGCCGCCGACGACCACATGGGTGCGCGTGGGCCGCGTCGACGATTTCCCCGTCGAGGGGGGCGCGGCGGTGAAATACGGCAAGTGCCAGCTCGCCGTGTTCCATTTCAGCAGCCGCGACGAGTGGTACGCGACGCAAAACATGTGCCCCCACAAGCGTGCTTTCGTGCTCTCCCGCGGCATCATCGGCGACCAGGCTGGAGTGCCCAAGGTGGCCTGTCCCTTGCACAAGAAGACCTTCTCGCTGGAAACCGGCGACTGCCTGAGCGACGCCGGTTATTCGCTGCGCGTATTCCCGGTCAAAGTCGAAGCCGACGAGGTTTATCTCGAACTTCCCCCGCGGCACGAACTTGACGCTGAGTTGGCCACCGAGTTGCACTCGGTTCGCAACTGCGACGGCGACTGCCTGGCGGGCGGACTACCGGTTTCGGAGAACGTCAACCCGTTGTTGACCTGCGCCGTGTCGCAAGCGTAGGGGTTCCTCTGTAGCGGAACATCTTCGGCCGCTCCGCGGCCCCGCGACGACGCCAGGGTTTGTGTCTTGGATAATCTGTGACGCGCGGGCCGCCCCCTTCTTAAGCTCATTATCGTCACTGCCGATACAACCCCTACACGGCAACCTGCGGCGGCAGCGGAGCTGACCAAGAAACTGCGCCGCCCACCGCTTTTCGCACCGGCGTGCGATACCACGGAGGTTGCTCGCATGGTGAGGATTCGTGTTCTCTTCACTTTGATCATCGCAACGGCGACCGTCGCCGCCAGGGCCGAGAATGGCCCTACCGTCGCCTTCGTCGAAGGCCGGGCTTCCGACGCCGCCGCGCAAGGGCCTTTGAACGACCACGGCGCGCGCGATGCCGCGGTGCCGCCGGCCTCCATCGAGCAAGCCGCCACGGACTCACCGGCCGACCCCAAGCCGGCCAAGCCCGCCGAGAAGCCCAAGCCGAAGAAAAAGCCGAAACCCAAAACGAACCCCGCCACGACGGCCTACAAGGGCGTTTACTACGACAACGACTTCAGCTATCTGAACGACCCGGAAAACCAGGACGTTTACCTGGGAGACCTGCTCAAGCAGATCAAGACCACGCCGAACTCCGTGCTCGACATGGGCGGCGAATACCGCATGCGGGACCACCACGAATTCAATTTTCGCAACTCCGGCCCAGTCGGCAGCAACCTCAAAGGGCTCAGCGACGACTTCCTGCTCCAACGCGAGCGGCTCTACGTCAACTGGAGGTACGGCAAGAGGTTCCGCTTCTACGGCGAAGCGATCAACGCCACCAGCTCCTTCCAGCGCTACACGCCGCGAAACATCGAAGTCAACCCCTGGGACGCGCTCAACCTGTTCGTCGACGGCCAGTTGCTCGACGGTGCCAGGGGCGAACTCTGGGGCCGCGGCGGCCGCCAGGAATTGCTTTACGGCGCCCAGCGCCTGATTTCACCGCTGGATTGGGTCAATACGCGGCGCACCTTCGACGGCGGCAAGATGTTCTGGAAAGGCGATGAATGGAACATCGACGCCTTCTGGACCGAACCCGTCCTGCCCGGCCAGCACATCCTGGGCAGTACCGGACCGACGACCGGAAGAATCACCCACGAGTTCGATCATCCCGACTCGGGCCAGATGTTCGCGGGCACCTACGCCACGTACAAGGGGATCAAGGACCACGCGCTCGATTACTTCTACCTGCTGTACCTGGAAGACAAGGCGCCGAACATCGAGAACGCCATTTTTGCCAAGAACTTCGTCGCCAACACGTTCGGCACGCGTTTCTTCGGCAGGCAGGGGAGCTGGTTGTACGAAATCGAAGGGGGCTACCAGTTCGGCACATGGGGCAACGGCATCCAATCGTCAGGCTACTACGTCTTGGGCGGGGGCTACGAGCTCAGCGAACGCCCCTGGAAACCGACGCTTTGGACCTACTACGATTGGGCGTCGGGCAACCGCAACCCGAACAGTGCGAATCACGGAACATTCATCCAGATGTTTCCGTTCGCGCATAAGTATTTCGGCTTCATGGACCTGGTGGCACGGCAGAACATTCGCGACTTGAATTTCCAGTTGACGGCCACGCCGAACAACAAGACCACGCTGTTGGCCTGGTATCACATCTTCGAGCTCGACCAGGCCAGGGACTCGCTTTACAACTCCCAGGGGCTGGCCATCCGCACCGATCCGACCGGCAAGTCGGGACGTAACGTGGGCCAGGAAATCGACGCGACCGTGCAGTACCAGATCAATCCGCGCGCCGACGTCTTGATCGGCTACTCGCACTTCTTCGCCGGAAGCTTCGTCAAGAACACCAACCCGGTGGGCGTGAGCGGCAACGCCGACTTCTACTACTCGCAGTGGAGCTACCGCTTCTAAGACAACGAGCGGCCGCAAGGCTAGCCCGTATTCATGGTCCCGTAGCTGGCTTCGCAAGAAGTCAGGCCGTGGACGCGAGTTACGCCAGAATTCTTGCGAATTCCGCTACGGCACAGTGCGCGAGCTCCTCCCCGGACCATGAATAATCCGAGCTTGTCGACCGATTCGGCTGGGAACGGATCGTCTGTGGCTTGTGGGAGTGGGTTCGGCATTCGTTCGACCATTTTCGCGAAACTGGCGACCGATGCCCCAGTTGGCCTCGCCGTTCACGGCGATTAGAATGAACGCCCTGGCCTTGCCTCCTCGCACCCACGGAGAACGCACCATGAACCTCGAACGCGCCGTTGCCGTCCCCCCCATACTCTCGATCGACCGCCCAGCGAACCGGTGCTTGCCCGACCTAGGCCGCCGCTCGTTCCTGGCCGCTGCGGGGGCGGCCGCGGCGTCGCTGGCGCAAGCGGCCTGGGGGCGTGATTACGGTCCCGGCGCCGCGCCGGTTCGATACCCGGATCCGGATGTCATCGTGCTGGACCTGCGGTTCGCGAAGTACAAGATCGGCAATACGCCGATCCAACGGTTGCACACGGGCATGCTCTGGGCCGAGGGCCCGGCCTGGAACGGAGTCGGGCGCTACCTGGTGTGGAGCGACATCCCCAACGACGTGCAACTCCGCTGGCTCGAAGAGGACGGGCATATCAGCACGTTTCGCCAGCCCGCCGGCAACAGCAACGGCAACACGTTCGACCGGCAGGGCCGGCAGATCGCGTGCGAGCACGCCAATCGACGCGTGGTGCGCTACGAGCACTCGGGGGCGGTCACCGTGTTGGCCGATAAGTTCCAGGGCAAGCCGCTCAACGCGCCCAACGACGTCGTCGTCCACCCCGGCGACGGCGCGATCTGGTTCACCGATCCCGGCTATGGCATCCTGGCGAACTACGAGGGGCGCAAGGCCGAGTTGCAACTCAAAGAGGCCGTGTACCGCATCGACGCCAAGTCGTTGAAGCTCGACAAACTGACCGACGACATTTTCAAGCCCAACGGCCTTTGCTTTTCGCCCGATTACAAGCGTCTCTACGTCGCCGACACGGGCGCCTCGCACGATCCCGCCGCGCCGCGCAACATCAAGGTCTGGGACGTCGTCGACGGCGTCAAGTTGGCCGGCGGGCGCGAGTTCGTCTCGATGAAACTGGACGGCTTCGAAAAGGCCGGCTTCGCCGACGGCATCCGGGCCGACGTGGACGGCAACGTCTGGGCCAGCGCCGGTTGGGTGGGCGATGGGTACGACGGCGTCCACATTTTCGCCCCCGACGGCGACCGCATCGGTCAAATCCTGCTTCCCGAAATCTGTTCCAACCTCTGCTTCGGCGGCCGGAAGCGCAACCGGCTGTTCATGACCGGCAGTCAATCGCTGTACGCCGTCTACGTCGAAACCCAGGGAGCGGATGTTTCTTGACACGGCTTCGATTCGCTCGGCCGCAACCAAACGAGGACCGCACATGACATCTTGGGCCGCAAAGGTTCTGGCGCTGGTCGTCGCCCTGGCGCCCTGCCGCGCGCGTGCGGAAGACCCGGCGGGCATTGAATTCTTCGAGAAAAAAGTCCGGCCCGTCTTGGTGCGCCACTGCTATGAGTGCCACTCGACGGCCAGCATCGCGTTGAAGGGGGGCTTGCAACTCGATACCCGCGAAGGCATTCGCCGCGGGGGCGATTCGGGAGCGGCCGTCGTGCCCGGAAGCGCCGAGGAAAGCCTGCTGCTTTCGGCCGTGCGATACGAGACGTTTGAAATGCCGCCGGCGGGCAAGCTGCCCGACGAGGTCATCGCCGATCTCACCACCTGGATCGGCCTGGGGGCGCCTGATCCTCGCGATGCGCCGCCCGCCGCGGCGGAAGTCGCCGACCAAGTCTGGCGGGCGCAACTGGCGCAACGGCGCGGTTGGTGGGCCTACCAGCCGGTCGCCAAGCCGCCTGTGCCGATGGTCCGCGATCAGAACGGGTCCGACCAGCCCATCGACCGGTTCATACTCGCCCGCCTCGAAGCGGCGGGGCTGGCCCCCGCGCCGCCCGCCAACGCCAGATCGCTCGTCCGGCGGTTGTCGTTCGCGCTCACCGGCCTTCCCCCCGCGCCGGCGGATGTGGAGAACTTCGCCGCCGATCCGTCGAACGCGGCCGGTTCGTCGGACGCGGCCTGGGCGGCGCTGGTCGAGCGATGGATGGCGTCGCCCCATTTCGGCGAGCGCTGGGCCCGCCATTGGATGGACGTGGTCCGCTACACCGACACCTACGGCTACGAGTGGGACATCCCGGCCAAGGGGGCATGGCGATACCGCGACTTCCTGATCCGGGCGTTCAATCAAGACGTGCCGTTCGACCAGTTGGTCCGCGAACACCTCGCCGGCGACCTCCTGGCCGAGAAGCGAATCGACGCCCAGGAACAAATCGACGAGTCGCGCATCGGCCCCATGTTCTTCCAGATGGGAGAGAAGCGGCACGGAGACAGCACCGAATTCAACGGCATCCACCAGGAAATGCTGGACAACAAGATCGATGCGTTTTCAAAGGCCTTCCAGGCGACCACGATCTCATGCGCTCGCTGCCACGATCATAAGATCGACGTCGTTTCGCAGCGCGACTATTACGCCCTGGCCGGTATGTTCATGAGCTCGCGTTGGATCACGAACACCGTTGACCTTCCCGAGCGGAACGCGGCGGTGATCGCGGAACTGAAGGCGCTGAAGGCCCAGTTGCGGCCGCTCGTCGCGGCGGCCTGGCGGCGGGACGTTCAGGGCATGGGTGACAACAGCGTGTGGCGGCGGCTGACCGAAGCCAGGGAAAAGGAGCCGCCGCCCTGGGAGGATCCGCTCTACGCATGGATGCAAGTCGTGAAGGCGGCGCGCGAGGGTGGCGACGTGGCCGCCGCCTGGACGGCGGCGGCGGTCGGCTACCGCGAGCAAGCTGCCGCGCGGGCGGCCGACAATGCGGTGAACTTCGTTGCCGCCGCCGATTTCCGGCAGGGCGCGCCGGAGGGCTGGTCGGTCGATGGCGTGGGCTTGCGCGAGGTCGCTGCTTGCGGCGACTTCACGGTCGCTCTCGAGGGCGATGCGGTCGTCGGACGCTTGCTGCCGGGAGGGCTGTTCACCCATATGCTTTCGCCGCGCCTGAACGGCGCGGTGCGAACCCCCCATTTCAACCGTTCGTCGAGCTACGCCCACATCAGTTTCGAGTGCTGCGGCGGCGACTTCGCCGCTGGCCGAACGGTCGTCGACAATGCCTTCCTGACCGAGAAGCAGAAGTACCTGGACCGCAAGGAGCCTGCCTGGGAGCTGATGCAAACTCTGACGAACATGCCCGATCGGCACATCTACATCGAGTTCGCCACCAAGACCAGCAATCCCAACTTTCCGCCGCGTGTCGGCCTGGGCGGAGCGTGCCGCGAAGAACAGGTCGCCGACCCGCGCAGTTGGTTCGGGATCACGCGGGCGGTCTTCCACAACGCCCCGAAGACGCCGGCCGACGAACTGACCCGCTTTCGCACGCTGTTTGAACCATCGGTCCAGCCGGGCGCCGCCGGGCCCGCGGCGCCGGCGACGTTCGCCGATGCGGCCAAGCGGTACGAGGCGTGGTTCGACGCCGCGGTCGAGGCCTGGCGGGCGGGGCGCGCCAGCGAAGACGATGTGCGGCTCGTGAACTGGCTGTTGGCCAACGAGTTGGCGACGAACCGGCTCGGCGCCGTTTCGGCTGAAATCGCCGGCCTCACGGCCCGCTATCGTGAGGCGGAGGCCCGCTTGGCCTTGCCGTGGACCGTCAATGGCATGGCGGACGTGGACCCCGCCTTCGATTATCGGCTGAATATCCGCGGCGACTACGATCAGTTGGGCGACGCCATCCCCCACGGCTATCCTGAGGTCATGTGCCGCGCCATCGGCGGGTTCGACGATCGATCGAGCGGGCGGGCGCGGCTGGCGGAACTGGTCGCCGCTCGAGACAACCCGCTCACCGCCCGCGTGTTCGTCAACCGCGTCTGGCATTGGCTCTTCGGCACCGGGCTGGTGGCCACGCCCGACGATTTCGGGCGGCTGGGGACCGAGCCTTCGCACCCGGAATTGCTCGATTGGCTGGCTTCGCGGTTCGTCGACGAGGGATGGTCGCTGAAACGGCTGGTCCGTTCGATCGTCCTTTCCCGGACGTGGCGGCAGTCGGGCCAAGTACGTGGCGCCGCGCTCGAGGCCGATCCCGCCAATCGCCTCTTGCACCATTATTCCTTGCGCCGCTTGGAGGCGGAGGAAATCCGCGACCAGATCCTGGCCGCGTCCGGGCGGCTCGACCCGCGACTGGGCGGCCCGCCGATCAACCCGCACCGGGCAAACGAGGATCCGCAAAAGCGGCTCTTCTCGGGACCGCTCGACGGCGATGGACGGCGGTCGATCTACACCAAGATCACGATCATGGAACCGCCGCGGCTGTTGGCCCTCTTCAATCAGCCCGCCCCCAAAATCCCCACCGGGCGGCGCGACGTGACCAACACGCCCGCCCAGTCGTTGGCCTTGCTGAACGACGACTTCGTGACCGCGCAGGCCCAGCACTGGGCCGCGCGGCTCGTCGCGCGGATCGGCGAAACGCCGGCCCAACGCCTCGACTTCATGTTTCGCACCGCACTGGGACGTGGGGCGACGAGCGCCGAGACCGTGCGCTGGCTGGCTGCTCTGAACGACCTGGCCGCCTTGCGCCGGGTATCCGAGCAAGACCGGATGTCGAGCACGGCACTCTGGAAAGACATGGCCCACGCCGTATTCAACCTCAAGGAATTCATCTATATTCAATAGTGGGTTCCGATTGATACTTCACGCGGCCGACAATGAGATATTTTGCCACGAGAAAGTGGTGGCTGGTGGCAGAGCGTCAGCGATGCCCCGGCTAGCCCGGATTATTCATGGTCCAGTCCGTGGCCTATCGCCAAACCGACGAGTTCACGATCCACGACATCCACGCGACGATCCTGCGCCAAATGGGCCTCGACCACGAGCGGCAACACCTGGATCACAAGCCGAGCGCAGCCATTAGGCACGCATCGACCTGCTGCATCATTGGCGGAGGAAAACGCCCCAAGGTTGCTCGAATGAGCGACTGCTCGCGGGTCACAAGGTTTTCGCACAACAAGACGGAATTCATCCGGAGGCCGGTCAGTTTTCCACCCGCGGTCGAAATGTCGATGAGCAATTGCGTGTTTGATCCGACCATCCGGCGCCGGCTGCTGGTGATCAGGGCGAGGATCGTATCGTCAAGCCGCGCGTTCAGCGAATCGGCCTGAACGACCAGCGCCGGCCGCACCTTGCTTCCCGTCTGGTCGCTGTACGGGAAGTCGACGATAACGACGTCTCCGCGTTTCATTCGGCTAGATCGTTGTAGATGTCCATTTCCGGATCGTCCCAGCCGGCGCGCTTGCCGGCCTCGATCAGCAGCCGTGTCTTTTCTTCGGACGTGAGCGGGCTGTCGTCGTACATGAGGTTCTTGAGGCGGTCGTAGACGTTGGCCAACAGTACAACACAATCCAATCCGCTCTCGTTAACGCGGACTGGTTGACCCTGCTCAAGGGCCTGACGCTGGTCGATTGAAAGTTGCATAAGTGCTTATCCCACACCCACACCATTTGGCCGCTACATCCGATTATCCCGTCCCTGCTGCGATCCGACAAGGGCGCCGTTGGCGCGCCTATGGCCAGACGGACCTGGGAGCTGATGCAACCTCTGACGAACATGCCCGATCGGCACATCTACATCGAGTTCGCCACCAAGACCAGCAATCCCAACTTTCCGCCATGTGTCGGCCTGGGCGGAGCGTGCCGCGAGGTCATGTGCCGCGCCATCGGCGGGTTCCTGGCCGCCTTGCGCCAGGTGCCCGAGCAAGACCGGATGTCGAGCGCGGCACTTTGGAAAGACATGGCCCACGCCGTATTCAACCTCAAGGAATTCATCTATATTCAATAGTGGGTTTCGATTGATACTTCACGCGGCCGACACTGAGATATTTTGCCACGAGAAAGTGGTGGCTGGCGGCAGAGCGTCAGCGATGCCCCGGCTCGATAGCGACCATCAAGGCGAGAACGGTGAAACGAAACGTCCCCCATTACCGATGCCCTGGCAGCGTGCCTCCCGCACGGACGCGGCGGGAATTCCTGGCCAGCACGGCCGGCGGCTTCGGGACGCTGGCCCTGGCCGGGCTGATGGGCCAGCGGGCATGCGCCGGGCCGGCCGCGGGCGCGCCTTCCCCGCTGATGCCCGCGCGGGCGAAGCGAGTGATCTTTTGCTTCATGGATGGCGGACCCAGCCACGTCGATACGTTTGACTACAAGCCCGTACTGAAAGAGCGGCAAGGGCAGGCGATCGGCGACATGGCGGTTTCAAAGCTCTCGCAGAGCACGGCTGGACGCGTGTGGCTGGGCAGTCCGTGGCCATTCCGCCAGCGCGGGCAAAGCGGCCTGTGGGTGAGCGACCTCTTCCCGCGCCTGGCTGCCCTGGCCGACGAATTGTGCGTGGTGCGGTCGATGGTCGGCAAGCAGCCGCTGCACGGGCAGCAGGCCCTGCTCCTGCACACCGGCCGGGTGACGGGCAGCGCTCCCAGTTTTGGTTCGTGGATCATTTACGGCCTGGGCACCGAGTCGGCCGAGTTGCCGGGCTACGTGCTGCTGAACAACGACTGGATTCCCAACGGCGGCTACGAGAACTTTTCCAGCGCGTTTTTGCCCGCGACGAGCTCGGCAACGCTGCTGCGCGCCAAGGGCACGCCCGTCGACGACATCCTGCCGTCCGACGAGCCGGCCGTCCAACGTCGGAAGCTCGACCTTTTGCGCGGGCAGGACGAGGAACTGGCCCGCGCGACCGGCGATGCGCGCGCCGTCGAGTCGGCCATCCGGAACTACGAAACGGCGTTCCAGATGCAGGCGGCCATTCCACGGGTGGCCGATGTCTCGAACGAGACGGCCCACACCCTTGCACTCTACGGCCTTGACAGCCCGAACGACTACCAGAAGTATTACAGCCTGCAGTGCCTGCGCGCGCGGCGGCTGATCGAGGCCGGCGTACGGTTCGTGGAAATCACTTGCCCCCTGACGCACGCCAACAATTCTCCCTGGGACCAACACGGCGAACTCAAAAAGTACCACGCGGAGAACGCCCTGATTACCGAGCAGGCCGTGGCCGCTCTGATCATCGACCTCAAGCAGCGCGGCCTGCTCGACGACACGATCGTCCTGTGGGCGGGCGAGATGGGCCGCACGCCGCACACCTCCGCCGTCACCGACACCTGCGGCCGGGACCACCATGTGAACGGTTACAGCATCTTCCTGGCCGGCGGAGGCTTCAAGGGTGGCGCCGCCTATGGCCAAACGGACGAGTTCGGCAACTCGGTCGTCAGAGACGAGCTCACGATCCACGACATCCACGCGACGATCCTGCGCCAAATGGGCCTCGACCACGAGCGGCTTACGTTCCGCTTCGGCGGCCGCGACGTGAGCCTCACCGACGTGCATGGCCGCGTGGTGCGCGACCTGTTGGCCTGATGAACGCCATCGCGGGGTAAGAAAGCCTGACTTCGCCGTCTGGCAATGATTCAATCGTCGTCGTCGCCAAAACCACCGCCTCCAAAACCACCGCCTCCAAAACCCATCGAATTGCCGAAGCCGTAGGCTGGATATCCGCCGTTGTACCCGTAACCCAAGCCGCCGTTATTGTACCCGAAGACGGGATAGTTGCTACCGTAACCGTTCCAGGCGCTGCCACCGTTGGCGAAGCCGTTGCCAAAGGCGGTGGTATACCCGCCGAAGTATCGCGGGTAGCCGTACCCCATCCGGCCATAACCACCGTTCAGATACCGCTGGGCGGCCCCTAGCGCGATCGCCCTGCCGCGCTGGGCTTGAGCCGCGGCGGGGGTGAAGGCCAGCCAGCCGGCCACGCCCAGAGAGACCAGCACGCACGTTCGCAGTCGATGACACATGAATAGGTTTCCTGTTCAGAGGTAAATTTGAGGTTTGGAAAGCGCCTTCCGCAGCTTTTCGATGCCGGCGTCGGAGACGGGCGCTCCGGCGAGGTCGAGCGTTTCCCGTTTCGACAGCATGCCGGCCAATTGCAGTCCGTCGCAGACATTAAATCATATCCAGCGGTTCTTGTCTTGTCACGCCTCCCTCTTGCCGCGCTTGCCGCCAAGGGTGCCAACGTGAGTTCGTCGCCGCCCCAATCTCGCCACCGACACTTCCGTTCCGTCGCCACGACCGAAGCCTTCGGGACGGTCGCACGTAGGGTGGGCACCGCCCACAACCGTGAATCATCATTGACCCGCCGCCCGGCAGGGCTAAGATTCGGTCCATGTCCTGCGTTTTACCTTATGGTTCCGCCGCTTCGCTTGCCTTGGACTTGTCGTCCGAGGCGCTCGTGGCCCATTGCGCGGCGCCGCATGGCGAAGGGTTGCGCGACGTCGCCGAGGCGGTGGCGAGCGCCTTGGCCGAACCGTTGGAATTCCCCGCCTTGTCGCGGGCGACGGTGCCGGGCGATCGGATCGTGTTGGCCGTCGAGAGCGAGTTGCCGCAAACGGCGGAGCTGGTGGCGGCGGTCGCTCGCTATCTTGTCGAGACCGGCACGGCTCCCGAGTCGTTGACCGTTTTGCGTCCCGACTCGGTGGCCTCGCAGGCCGAAGGCGATCCGCGCCGGCTGCTGCCCGCCGATTGGCGGCACCGCGTGGCGTGCGAGGTTCACGACCCGTCGGATACGGCCCGGCTGGCGCATTTGGGCTCGACACGCGGCGGCGAAGGGGTTTATCTCAACCGCACGCTGTTGGACGCCGATCTCGTGGTTCCGATGGGGTGCCTCCGCTGCGAGCCGGCGTTGGGGTTCCACGGCCGGCATGGCGGAGTGTATCCCACGTTTTCCAACGCCAAAGCCCTGGGCCGGTTCCGCAAGCCCCACGCGGCGGAGCACCAGTGCGAATTCGAGGCGCGCGCACGGCGCGAGATTGACGAGGTGGGCTGGATGCTCGGCGCCTTGTGTACCGTGCAAGTCGTGCCAGGCGCGGGCGAAGCGTTGTTGGCCGTGTTGGCCGGCGAGGTCCGCCGGGTGTTCGACCTAGGGCAAGAACATTGCCTCGCGGCCTGGAGTTACACGGTGCCGCGGCGTGCGAGCCTCGTTGTGGCGGCCATCTCCGGCGGTCCCGGACAGCAAACCTGGAACAACGTGGGCCGCGCGTTGTCGGCCGCGTCGCGGGCGGCGACCGAGGGCGGCGCGGTGGTTCTCTGCACGGAACTTGCATCCGAACCAGGACCGGCCGTGCGCAGCCTGGCCCAGGCCGAAGACCTGGCCGACACCGAACGGCAGATCCGCCGCGCCTGTCCGCCGGACGCCCTGGCCGCGGTGGAGTTGGCGCGGATCATGGACCGGGCCAAAGTGTACTTGCTCAGCCAACTCGACGAATCGCTGGTGGCCGACCTGGGAATGGCGCCGGTCAGTGCTGGGGCCGAGGTTGCCCGGCTTGCTCGACGCCACGCTTCGTGTACCGTGTTGGCCAGCGCTCAGCACGCGCGGGTGACGCCATGGGAGGATACATGAACCCACGGAACCAACCGGATTGTGGTGATCGGCGCGCGGAATACGCGGCGTTGACGACTTCGGCCGGGCTGGTCGACCTCGACGGCCGGACGCGGATCGAGATGGCGGGCGCCGACCGGGCCGTTTTTTTGCACAACCTCTGCACGAATGAGATCAAAAAGCTCGCCCGCGGCGCGGGCTGCGAAGCCTTTTTGCTCGACGCGCGCGGCCACGTCCTGGCCCACATGTTCGTCATGTGCCGTGCCGAGTCGCTCGTACTCGAAACCGTGCCGGGGCAGGAGCCGCGGTTGATGGCGCATCTCGATCGTTATCTGATCCGCGAGCGGGTCGAGCTGCGCGGGCGGAGTGGCGAGTGGGGCGAGTTGCTGCTGGCCGGTCCCAACACGCCGGAGATCATCGCGAAACTCACGGAAACGCCGCTTCCAACGTCGCGATTGGCGCACGTCGACGCGTCGCTGGCCGGCCGGCCGGCCACGCTCGCGCGCGTGGAGTTCGGCGGGCCCTTCGGCTGCCTGATTTTCTGCCGGCGCGAGGACGTGGCTTCCCTCTCGCAGGCGCTGCTGGACGCGGGGGCCACACCCTGCGACCTGGAAGCGTTTGAAACGGCGAGAATCGAGGCCGGGTTTCCCATGTACGGCCCGGACATCAGCGACAAGAACTTGCCACAAGAGGTGGCCCGCGACGCGCTGGCGATCAGTTTCAGCAAGGGATGTTACATCGGTCAGGAGACGGTCGCCCGCATCGATGCGTTGGGGCATGTGAATAAGACCCTGGTCGGCGTGCGGTTCGCCGGCGAGCAAGTTCCGCCTGTCGGCACCGAGTTGACCATCGGCGGCCAAGCGGCGGGGCAGGTCACGTCGGCGGTGTTTTCGCCTCGACTCGACGCACCGCTCGCGCTGGCGTACGTCCGCCGAGGCGGCGAAATCCCCCAGACCGCGCTGGAGTCGTCCGTGGGACGCGCCGAGGTGGTGGCGTTGCCGCTGGTGAGGTAGGGATACGCCTCCGTGGCGTTCCGTGCCCATCTGTAGGTAGGGAACGTCCTCCGTGGCGTTCGCCGTCACACGAACCCGCAGCGCAAGCTCATCGGGTCCGCGGGGCGGCCCACGAATCGGAAGGGATCATTTTCCCGAAAAAAGCACGCTCGTTGCGCAGCAACGAACGTGCAAAAAACAAAACGGCGGCGAAGCGAAAAAAAACGACTTCCGAATACCCCATGACGTCTGAGCGAGCCGCGAAAGCGGCATCCAATT
>DATKSN010000255.1:0-43757 GCA_035531595.1 Pirellulales bacterium
ATCGCCGGCGTCGATGGTTGCCGGGAAGGGTTCGGGCCGAATGGCCGCTACTTCTGGTTTCTGCAGCGCAACGGCCACAGTCGAGCGGAGGACGAGAACTTTTGGCAGGAGCACGCGGGCGGCGGGCCGGAGGCGGGGGACGGGTCGCCTTCGGCGACTTTCGCCGCCAGCTCAACGGGCTCAACGGGGCAGGAGGAATGCAGTCGGGAGGAGACGAAAGCTCGTTGCGAGGAGGAGCAAATAGCCGCGGAATTCACCATGGAAAACAAAAAAACGGGTCAGACCGCGGTCGAGAACTTTGGCACGGAGCCGTCCGACGACCACGTAGGGCGCCGGCCCCCCGCGGCGGCTGTCGAGATGATGGCTGCGCTGGGTTCTGTAGGGAACGCCCTCCGTGGCGTTCCGTGAAGCTGATACGACGTCTGCCGGCAGGACGCGGAACGCCACGGAGGGCGTTCCCTACAGATGCTTTCGCCGCGGCCCGCCATTCTATCGTGCTGGCCAAGAAAACAAGCCAAAACTGGAGGTCTCACCCGCCGTCGATTGACCGCTGCCCCCATGGGATTGGCATCGTGGGCGGCTTGCGGTGGCGGTCGCGGCGCTGGTCTTTGGGCCGGTCCTTGAACCAGGTGATGAAGCGCGAGAGCTGCTTGACCGCCTCCTCGTAGGCTTGCCGCCCTTTCTCGGCCGTCGCCAATTCCGCCTCGCCCAGTACGCCGGTTTCGGAATAGCTGCTGGTCCAAGAGACGATCGTCGCCGGGCCGGCCGCGAAGAGATCGACCCAGTTGAAGGGACTGTGCTCCGCGTTGAAGCTGATTTCGCCGTTGGCGATCTGGTCTTCGCGGACGTTGTCGCCGTCGAGATAAAGGTAGAGCGAGGTCTCCAGTTCACAGGCATGGGCGCAGCCGCCGGGGAACTTGCTCTGCCGCCAGCGCGGCAGGAACTCCTTGTCGACCGTGAGCAGTTGCCACCACCCCGCCAGGACGCACTCGGCGTCGGTCTCGAGGTTCGTCCGCCGGGCCACCAGGTCGAGGTTGGGCATGTTCGAACCGTGGCCGTTGAGCAATACGATCTTCTTGAAACCGTGGTAGGCCAGCGACTTGGTGATGTCGAGCACATGGTGCATGAAATGCTCGAAGTCGTTGTTGATCGTGCCCGGAAAATCCATCACGTGCCCGGTGTAGCCGTAGCAGACGGTCGGCAAGATCAACATCTTGTCGGACACCTGCCGGCCGGCGCCGAGCGCGATGCCGGTCGGGCAAATGATGTCCACGTCCAGCGGCAGGTGCGGGCCGTGCTGCTCGACCGCTCCGCAAGGAACCACGCAGACCTTGCCCAGTTCGATGGCGTCGTTGATTTCGGGCCAGGTCAGTTTTTCGTAGCGGTACTCGGTTTGGGCGCGGCTGGTCATGGGAAGCTCCTGGGGTGGTCGTAGCGTTGGGTTGGGTTGGTCACCCCGGTCGGATCTCGATGACCTCGAACTTCATCATTCCCTTGGGCACCGCGATTTCGGCGCTCTGGCCGACTTTTTTGCCCAGCAGGCCCTGGGCCAGCGGGCTGGTGATCAGGATCTTGCCGGCGTCGTAGTCTTCTTCGCCCGCCCCGACCAGCGTGAACTCCTCGGTGTCGCCGAAGTCGAGATCCTTGACGACCACGGTCACGCCGAAAACGACCTCGCCCTTGGGCAGGGTCGAGGCGTCGACGATGTGCGCCCGGCTGAGCTTGTCGCGCAGCAGGTTGATCTTGGCTTGCAGCAAACCCTGCGACTCGCGGGCGCCGTGGTACTCGGCGTTCTCCTTGAGGTCGCCCGCGCTACGAGCCTCGGCGATGCGTTCGGCCACCTTGGGCATTTCCACCTGATCCATGTGGTCCAGCTCGGCCTTGAGCTTGTCGTAGCCGGCCCGCGTCATGGGCACCATGTCGGACATTGTATCAACTCCCCCAGACGATCCAAAACCGCGACCCCCGACGCACGGAGGCCACGGCCATCAACGCATTGTGCCCTGCCGGTGACAGTCTGTAAAGCTCTCATGGCGGATGCGGTTGATGATCTTGGGCGGGGGATGACTGGTGAGGACGGAGCCAGAAGGATATGCTGGCATTCGCTAGGTCAAAGCATATCACGCGGCGGAGAGTCATTCATGCCCATGACTTTTGACGCAACCTTGAAAGACATGGGCCGGGAAAGCCCCGAGGCTTTCCTAGCCGCCTTTGATCGACC
This sequence comes from Pirellulales bacterium, assembly GCA_035531595.1. GTDB lineage: Bacteria > Planctomycetota > Planctomycetia > Pirellulales > JAICIG01 > DATKSN01. Next base: position 2,222 of record DATKSN010000255.1, read on the forward strand.
GACGACGTTGCCGGTGAGGCTGCTAAACGTCGATCTCTCCACGGTGACGACGACGGCCGACCTGATCCTGGGACTCGGCGATCCGCTCGCGGAGATCATTCAACTAGACTTCCAATCGAGTGCCGCCGCCTGGAAGCACGCTGACTTGTTGGTGTACAACGCGCTATTGTTCGCCCACCACCACGTCCCTGTGCATACGGTCATCATCCTTCTGCGGACGGAGGCGGCGCACTCGAACCTGAACGGGAGCATCCGCTACGCGCCGCGCCCAGAGTGTGGTAGCATGGAATTTAGGTATCAAGTCGTTCGCCTTTGGGAGCGCCCGACAGAGGAACTGCTGGCTTCAGACCTGGGCTTGGTGCCACTGGCAATGCTGGGCCGGTTGAAGCAGGACGTGACTTTGGAGAACGCCTTGACCGCTGTCGCCCATCGGGTGGTGCAGCGACTTATGAACGAGGCACCGCCCGACCGCGCGAAAAAGCTGTTAACCGATGCTCTCCTACTGACGGGATTGCGGGTGAAGCGAGATGCCGCTGTCAGGATCTTTCGAGGAGTCCGTGCGATGCAAGAATCCGATACCTATCTGATGATTCTCGAGGAAGGACAGGAGAAGTTCGCGAAGGAAGCTATCCTCGTGGTTGGCGAGGAACGGCTTGGTCCCGCCGACGAGGCAGTACGGTCCCAGTTGGCGAACGTGACCGATCTGGACCGTCTTAAACGGATGCACCGCCGTGCGGTAAAAGCTGCGAGCTGGCAAGAGATACTCGATACGCCATGAAGGGGTGTGCGACGGCCCAATTGCCGCGGACGGTTGGGCCTCCCTCAGTCATTGCCGTCGACCAATTCCGAGTACAGTCGCGCCAGGCGTTCCCGGTATGTAGCGAGTTTGCTCCGATCGTACTTCTCTTCCTTGTCTGGCATGATGCGCATCCGCGCTCCGGCTCCGGCCCACACGGTCAAGAGGTTCTTGTCCCGGGTTTCGTGTTGCCGCTGCGGCGGAACGAAGATCCCCGCGCCGTCCGGCCGCCGCTGATACAAGCAGTCGGGGCAAACTTCGAGAACGAGAGCTCGGAGCTCTTCGAGCTCTGCCAGGACTTCGCCCCGCGTGGATAGCTCAGCCAGCGGAGCATCCCGCGAGGCGGTAAACATGGCCGTCGTATAGGCCATCTATTGCTCGGACCTGCCGGGCGCGCGGTCTTCCGGAAGATAGAGCATCCGTCCGCAACTCTGGCAGCAAACGACCGTGTTCATCATCAGCGAGCTGATCAGGTTGGATGTAATGTGGTGGTTGCAACCGCCGCACGATTCGCCGTCGACCTGGGCCATGGCGTCGGGACCTTTGCTCTTGACGATCCGCTGGTACGCCTCGCGAAAATCGGTGGGTAGCCGGCTCTCGACCTGCTTCAGCTCGGCGGTCAGCCGTTGGACGTCGTTGTGCAACATCCCCTGCTGGTCGCGGACCTGCTGCTGCGCCTTGGCCAGTTCGTCCTTGGCCTTGGCCCGTTTTTGCTCGGCGGCGGCCAGCGCGGGAACGAATGTGTCGATCTTCTCGAGGGCCTCAAGGATCTCGTCGGCCAGCACGCTATTGGCCATTTCATCCGCGGCGATCTGGTCCTTGAGGGCCTGGTACTCGCGGTTGCTCTGGGCCGCGTTGAGCTTGACCTTGAGTTCGAGAATTTTGCTCTCGCCGCTCTTGAGCAAGAGTTGCTTCTGGTCGGCCCCGACGCGGGCGGCCTTGTGGTCGGCCTTGAGTTGGGCCAGCTCGGTTTCGAGCCGGGCCATGTTCGCCTCGCGGGCCTTGATCTGCTTGGGGCCGCGGTCGAGCCGCTCGCTCAGGTCGCCCAACTGGCGCTGGATGCGGTGCAACTCGCGCAGCACGGTGGTCGTGACCGACATGGTTCTACCTCATGAGCCTCTGGATCGCTCCATCATAGAACAATCCCGCGCCCTCGGCTACCGCCCGCGCAAGATCTCGCGGAGCACGAGCTGGATTTTCGGCAATTCGTCGCGCCAAAGCCACTGGGGCTTGACGTAGAACCCGGGCAATACGCCGGAGGCGATTTTGCCGCGAACTTCCTGGATCGGCTGGTAACCCCGTGGACCGGCCAAGGCAAAGGCCGCGACGTGCCGCTTGAGCGGATCGACGATCCAATACTCGCGCACGCCGGCCGTTTGGTATTCCCGGTACTTCTCTCGCCAATCGCGCTCGATGGTGTCGGGCGACACGATTTCGACGGCCAGATCGGGCGCACCCTCCAGATGGAGCACCTGCAAATTTTTCAGGTGGTTTTTAGCTACGAACAACAGGTCCGGAACGCGGCGGCGACCGTCGGGCGGCAAGCGCACTTGAAACTCGGAACTTAAGACCTTGCCCAGACTGCGGGATTCAACGAACGCCCCCATGAGCCTACTGAGGAAATCGGTGAGTTCGACGTGGATCAAACTTGCCGCTGCCATGACAATCACTCGCCCATCGACCCACTCGGCCTTGATGTCCTCATCGCACCAGGCGACGAACTCGTCCTCCGTCATCGGAAGCGAGGGCATGGTCTTGCCGTCGATGACGGCGAAAGGATCGTTGGAGTGGGAAGCGATGGACATAAGAGAATTCTAACATGTGGACGGTGGCTGGGGCAGAGCCTGGCCATGAGCGATTTTCCATTTCAACAAGCGAATCGGCCAGGCGATGCCCCGGTACGCGGACGGAACGCCGCGGTCGCCATCGAGCCGGGGCATCGCTGACGCTCTGCCACCAGCCACCAGCCACCAGCCACCACTTTCTCGCGGCGAAAATCGCTGGTCCCGAAAGACCAGCGGTTCTTGTAGAGCGTACAACGCGATCCGCTTCCCGGCCTAGATCGCGATCCCTTCCAAAAATCCCTCAAGCTGCTTGCTGCGCACCGGGTTCTGCAGCTTACGCACCGCCTTGGCCTCGATCTGCCGCACCCGCTCGCGAGTGACCTTGAAGATCCGCCCGACCTCCTCCAACGTGTACGTGTAGCCGTCGCCCAGCCCGTACCGCAGCCGGATGATCTCACGCTCACGGTAGGTCAACGTCTTCAACAGGCTCTCGATCTTCTCGCGCAGCATCTCCTGCGAGGCGGCCCGCAGGGGGCTTTCAGTGCTGCTGTCTTCGATGAACTCGCCAAAGGCGCTGTCTTCGCTCTCGCCCACGGGCCGGTCGAGACTCACCGGGTGCCGACCGATGTTCAGCACGCGGCGGGTTTCCTCGACGCTGATCTCGGCCGCCAGAGCCGTCTCCTCGGTCGTCGGCTCGCGGCCCAACTCCTGCAGCAGCCGCTTCGAGACGTTCCGCAACCGCGACAAGACGTCGATCATATGCACCGGAATGCGGATCGTGCGCGCCTGGTCCGCGATGGCACGCGTGATCGCCTGGCGAATCCACCAGGTGGCATAGGTCGAAAACTTGTAGCCGCGGCGGTACTCGTACTTGTCGACGGCCCGCATCAGGCCCGTGTTCCCCTCCTGAATCAGGTCGAGGAAGCTCAACCCGCGGTTGCGATACTTCTTGGCGATCGAGACGACCAGCCGCAGGTTGCCGCCCGACAGATCGCGCTTGGCGCGCTCGTAGTCGCGGTACTGGGTACACATCGTATCGCACCGCTTCCGCAGGCTCCCCGGGCTCTCCAGCGCCGTCATGATCAGGTCGCGGAACTCCTTCCTCAGGTTGGCGCGCTCGTCCTTCGACGCGGTGTCGTCGTCCAGGACGTTCAGCCGATCTTCGAGCCTGCCCATCCGCGCCGCCATGTCGGTCAACTCGCGCACCATCGGCTGCACGCGCCGCGTGCGCAGACTGAGCTCCTCGACGAGCGTGAGCGCCTTGCGGCGGCGCATCAGGAACCGGTTGCGGGCCGCGATCCGCTGGGGACGCGGGAGTTTCTTGCTCACGACCAGGCGGAAATCCTTGCGGTTCTCGGCCAGCAGGTGCTCGAGCGTGCGCAGGTTGTGCGGCATGCGCGCCATGATCTGCTCCTTGGTCAACCGCTCGGTCAGCGAGACCTTGATCGTGCGGTCGAAGGGCAACGTGCCGTCGTACACCTTCTTGAGCGTTTCGATCGTGTGCTGCATGGCGAAATCGCAACCCAGCACGGTGCGGCGGAAGCGCTTGCGGGTGACTTCGATCTTCTTGGCCAGCGCGATTTCCTGCTCGCGGCTCAAGAGCGGGATGACGGCCATCTGGGTCAGGTACATCCGCACCGGATCGTCGCTCCACTTGGCGGGCTCGTCGGCGATCGAGAGGTAGGAACCGTCGCCGTCCGATTCCGAGTTGCCGCCGATGAACTCGGCCGGAGCGTCGTCCTCGGCGAAGACTTCGGTGCGCTTTTCATCGACGTCGAGCCGGGCCTGCTTGGCGGCGGGCTCGATGGCCGCCGGTTCGGGCGGCTCGTTCACCAACTCGATGCCTTGCTCCTCGATGGCCGAGAGCAGACTATCGAGCTTGTCGGGGTTCACCGCTTCGTCGGGTAGATAGTCGTTGACCTGGTCGTAGGTCAGATAACCCTGGGCCTTGCCCGTCGCGACCAATGCCGATAGGTCTTTGTCCGAATGGTCCACGTGAATTCCCTCCCCGCGCCGAACGGCGCGCTGAGACAAACGATTATGGTCTCGGCCGACCGGCGGAATCAAGGGTGGACCCTGGAATTCCGAGCGGGGTCGATCGGCTTCAACCACCAACACGGCATCCTACCCGTCCGTGGGCTCGGAAATGCCTTGTCGGCGACGCTTCCTCTCGATGATGTCACGCAAGGTGTCGAGTGCTTCTTCCTCCCCAGCCTCCCGTATCGCATCCTTACGTTGGGCTTGGCTGCGTTGCTCACGGGTTTCGCGAAATGCGGCCAAGAGCTCGCTCAACTCCTGGCTTCGATCCGGACGATTCTTGGCGTGGTGCGCCTCGTCCAGTTCGACCAGCACGGTTTTAAGCTCTCCGTCGTCAATCTCCAAGAGCAGTCGGTCGAAGGAAGGCAAAATCCCGGCACGGCAAAGTTCGCCGCACTTGGCGTAGATCGCGCGCAGCTTGGGGTAACGTAGCTCCTCTGGGGCCACTTGGGCCTGCGCCTCGGCCATCCATTCGGGTGATTGCAGCAGGATTTCCAGCAGCAGATAATCGCGGTCGAGCAGTTTTTTCGGCTCATGGGCGGCCGGGGCACGGGCCGGAGCCGCCGCGGCCCCGCGGCGGGCCAACGTCCGCAAGTCGGCCAGCCGCTTGCGGATACGTTCCTCAGCCAGGCCAAAGAGGTGGGCCAAGCGGCTCAGGATCTGGTCCTCGCGAAGTTTCGTCGCGGTGCTGCCGCCCATTTGCAATCGGGGGGCCTTGGCCAGCGTTGCCAGCACCTGTTCCAGGGCCTGGTTGGCCTCGTGCGTGCCGCTTGCGGCATGCAGGCTGGCCGTGGCCTGACGGAATTTGTGTTCCAGGGCGTCGACAGCCCCCCTCAGGAGTGTGAGGAACGCCTGGGCCCCCTGTTGAAGCAGGAAATCGGCCGGATCGAGGTCGTTGGGGAGGGTCAGAATTCGCAGATCGACCTGCTCCGCGACGAAAAGCTCCAGGATCTCATCGGTTCGCTTGCGTCCCGCCTCATCGCCGTCGAGCACCAGGTCGATACGGTCGGCGAAACGCCGCAGCAGCCGGATGTGCCGCTCGCCCAAGGCCGTGCCGAGCACGGCCACCGCGTTTTCGAGTCCGCATTGCTGGGCGATGATGCAATCGGTGTACCCTTCCATGACCATCGCGGCGCGCCCTTTCGAGATCGCGTCCTTGGCCACGTCGAGACCGTAGAGCAGATTGCTTTTGGAAAACAGCGGCGTTTCGGGCGTATTGATGTACTTGGCCCCCTCGGTGCCCAGATCGGGCAACAGCCGGCCGCCGGTGGCCACGGGCCGGCCTTGCACGTCGCGGATCGAAAACATGACCCGCCCACGGAAGAAATCGTAAAAGCCCTGCCCTTGCTGCCGCTCTTTGACCAGACCGATCTGGTGCAAGAGCGGCGGCGTGAAGCGGGTCTCGCGCGCGCGTTTGAGGAGCCAGTCCCATTGGTTTGGGGCGAAGCCGAGGTGGTGTCGGCGGGCACTGTCGTCGGTGATGCCGCGCGACTTGAGGTAACGCCGGGCGACATCACCCTCGTCGGAGCGCATCAGGCACTCGTGGAACTGCTGTTCGGCCCATGCCGCTGCCTGGTAGAGCATCCGTTTCTGATCGGGCTCCCCGGCCCCCTGGCCGGAAGAGTTGGTCAGCCTGACGCCGGCCCGTTCGGCCAGCATCGCCAGGGCTTCCTTGAACGAAACCCCCTCGCGTTTTTCGATGAACGAGAAGATATCGCCGCCAATGTTGCAAACCCAACAGTGGAACGTCTGCCGATCGGGGTGTACTTGCAGGCTGGGCCGAGAGTCGTCGTGCCAGGGGCAGAGCCCCTTATATCCGCGGCCTTCGCGGCGTAGTGGGATGTATTCTCCCACCAGTTCGACGATGTCGATTGACCGTTTGACCTGTTCCTTGGTCGAGTCGAACGTCGATCCCTGCGACATCGGAGCCTCCTGCAAGCACGCATTGATTCATGGTCCCACACCAACCCGCGGCGCAAGCAAGCAGGGGCGAAAGCCGTCCTGCCAACCTATTGGACCATACCAAGACGGCAAAAATGGTCAAGCGCCTTCGATCTGGGGGGATCTTACACTGCGGGCGTGGCGGAATTCTCGTCACAAACGGTTATAATCAAGAAGCGTCGCGGGTGTCCGCGAAGCGATCGATGGCGAGTGTCCCCCCAAGACAGCGCCGGCTTGACGGCCGCGACCCAAAAATGAGGACTAATCCATGAAGATCGAGACTGTCTCGCGGCGCATATTCCGCGTCACCTTGATCCAGGCGATTAGCGCCGGGCTTTGGCTGTTCTGCGCGGTGGCACGCGCGGCCGAACCGGACGTCGGCCGGAATGAGAAAGTTTTGCCGCCCGCGGCGACCACGGCCGTTGATTTCGCCAAGTCGATCGCGCCGCTGCTGCGGAAACATTGCCTTGAGTGTCACGGGGCCGGCAAACAGGAAAGCGGCCTGCGGCTCGACAGTCGCGCGCGGGCGATCGAAGGCGGCTATTCCGGCGCGGTCATCCAGCCGGGTAAGAGCGACCAGAGCCGGTTGATCCAACTTGTCGGCGGCGTCGCCGACGACGAAGTCGTCATGCCGCCTGAAGGCCCGCGGCTGACGGCGGAGGAAATCGGGCTGTTGCGCGCATGGATCGACCAAGGCGCCGTGTGGCCCGATGCGGAGCGGATTTCGGGTCGTGCGGCGGCCGGCGCGTCCGCGTCTGGGCACTGGGCGTTTCAGCCTCCGCAGTGGCCCGATTTGCCGACGGTCAAGCAGGCGGGAACGATTCACAATGCGATCGACCGGTTTATTCTCGCGCGGCTCGAAACGGAAGGTCTCACCCCTTCGCCCGCGGCCGACCGACCCACGCTGCTGCGGCGATTATCGCTCGATCTGATCGGCCTGCCGCCGACGCCCGCCGAAGTCGTTGATTTCCTCGAGGACGCCGGCCCCGACGCCTACGAGCGGCAGGTGGATCGGCTGCTTGCTTCGCCTCATTACGGCGAAAAGTGGGCTCGGCCCTGGCTCGATCTGTGCCACTATGCCGACACCGATGGATACCTCACCGATCAGCAACGGCCCGTGGCCTGGCGCTACCGGCAATGGCTGATCGAGGCCCTGAACCGCGATCTCCCGTTCGACCAGTTCACCATCGACCAATTAGCCGGCGATTTGCCGCCCGAGGCCACGAGCGAGGAATTGCTGGCGACGGGTTTCTTGCGCAATACGCTCAGTAATCGCGAGGGGGGCGCCGACCTGGAGCAGTATCGCGTCGAGCAGATCGTCGATCGCACGATGCTCGTCGGCACGGCGTGGTTGGGCCTGACCGTGGGCTGCGCCCGCTGTCACGATCACAAGTACGACCCGATCAGTCAGAAGGAGTTTTACCAACTCTACGCCTATTTCGACGCCGCCGACGAAGTGAACATCGACGCTCCCTTGCCGGGTGAAGAAGCTCCCTACGTCGCCGCGTTGCCCGCCTACCTGGCCCAGCGCGCCGAGTTGCTGCGACCGGTGGAAAAAGAAATCGCCGAATTGCAGACGCGATGGGAAGCGAAGTTGCTCGCGGCGGTCGCGTCGCCGGGCAAAGAGCCTGGTTGGGACCGGCAATGGGAAGTGCTGGGGCTGGTCTGGGGCGGCCGTCTTGGCGAAGGGCAACTCGAAGGCACGCAAATTGTCTTGCTGGAACCGGCGAAACGGTCGCGAGCGCAACATGACCGCTTGCTGGCCTATTTCCTGAAGAACGGGCAAGTGGTCGATCCGCGGCGATTCGCCGACTTGAAACTGGCCGAACTCGCCCAACAGCTCGATCAGCTCGAAAGCACGCTTCCCAAACCGACTCGCGCGCCGACGATGCGTGAGACGCAAAACCCGCGGCCGACCTATCTGCATGTGCGTGGCGACTTCCGTAGCCGTGGCATCGAAGTCAGGCCGGCCACGCTCTCCATCCTGCCGTCGCTGGAGGCTTCGGCGCGGCCCAACCGGATGGCCTTGGCGCGGTGGTTGGTGTCGCCGGAAAACCCCTTGCCCGCCCGCGTGACCGCCAACCGCTTTTGGCAGGAATTCTTTGGTCGCGGACTGGTGGCCACCTCCGGCGATTTTGGCACACAAGGAGAACCGCCGACGCATCCCGAATTGCTCGATTGGCTGGCTCTCGAATTCCGCCGGCGCGGTGGGAGCATGAAGTCGCTGCAGCGTTTGATCGTGACTTCGGCCGCCTATCGGCGGTCGTCCGTGGCGCGGCCCGAATCGCAGTCGCGCGATCCGTCGAACGCGCTGCTGGCGAGGCAGGCGAGTTTGCGGCTGTCGTCGGAGCAGATTCGCGATTCGGCCTTGGGTGCGAGCGGCCTCTTGAACCCGGCGACCGGCGGGCCGAGCGTCTTTCCGCCGCAGTCCGAGAGCGTCGCCAAAGAGGGCTTTGATAATAGTTGGATCGTGAGCCAAGGTCCGGACCGCTACCGGCGAGGACTTTACACCTTCATCCAGCGGCTGTCGCCGTTCGCCCAGAACGTCACGTTCGACGCCCCCGCCACGAGCGGCATTTGCACCCGACGCGAGCGTTCGAACACGCCGCTGCAGGCATTGACCTTGCTGAACGACCCGGTTTTTTTCGAAGCCGCCCAGGCGCTGGCGGCGCGCGTTTTGCGCGAGGCGCCGGGCGGCGTCGCGGAGCGGATCGACCATGCTTTCCAACTCTGCTTGGCTCGCCGTCCCACGTCCGATGAGACGGCGCGCCTCAGCGCGTATTATCAAGAGCAATTAGCGATCTTGCGTCAAGAGCCACAGGCCGCGGGCGCGCTGTTTCGAGGCTACGTCGAGGGCGTCGATCCGTCCGAGGGGGCCGCGTGGTCGTGCCTCGCCAGCGTCTTGCTGAATCTTCACGAGTTCATCACCCGGAATTGAGGTGTGTCATGGATCTTTCAGAATGGGTTGGCGTTCAAGAACGGCGGCGTTTTCTGCGGCAGTCGGCGTGCGGCTTGGGCATGCTGGCCTTGGCCGATTTGCTGAAAAGTGAAACGCGCGGCGACGGCGCCCAGGCGATTGAATCGCCGGCGCCCAAGCTCGCACACTTTACGCCGCGGGCCAAAAGCGTCATTTTCCTCTTCATGGCCGGAGCGCCGAGCCAACTCGATTTGTTCGATCCGAAGCCGGAGATGCGGCGGTTGCACGGCCAACCGGTTCCCGAGTCGTACTTGAAAACACTGGACGACGCTCTGATCAAAGGCAGCGCCACGGTGATGGCCAGCCCGCGCGACTTCACGCGCCACGGCGAGTGCGGCATGGATTTCTCCGACTTCGTGCCTCATTTGGGCTTGCGCGCCGACGATCTGTGCATGATTCGCTCGATGGTTACCCACGTTAGCAATCACGACCCCGGCCAGTTGCTCATGAATTGCGGCACGACGCTGTTCGGCCATCCGGCGATGGGGTCGTGGGTCACGTATGGCCTGGGCAGCGAGTCGCAAAACTTGCCGGCGTTCGTGGTTCTGTTGTCGAACTCGGGCAAGGGAGTCGATGGCGGCGCGGCGCTGTGGAGCAACGGTTTCCTGCCGTCGAGCTATCGCGGGGTCACCTTCCGGAACCAGGGCGATCCGATCTTGCACTTGTCGAGCCCCACCGGCGTGAGCCACGCGACGCAGCGGGCTCGCCTTTCGGCCATCCGCGACATGAACCAGCTTCGCCGGCGACAGACGGGCGAGGAGGAAATCGCGTCGCGGATCGCCGCTTACGAACTGGCTTATCGCATGCAAGCCACCGCCCCGGAACTGGTCGACTTTTCGCGCGAGTCGGCGGCCACGTTGGAGATGTACGGACTGACCAACGAAACGACGCGCTGGTTCGGCTCGAATTGCCTGCTGGCCCGGCGCATGGTCGAGCGCGGCGTGCGCTTCGTGCAGCTTTATCATTCCACCTGGGACGACCACAACGACCTGAACAAGAATTTGAAGACCAATTGCGACATGACCGACCAACCGGCGGCCGCGCTCCTACAAGACCTCAAGCAGCGGGGGTTGCTGGATGAAACGCTGCTGGTTTGGGGCGGCGAATTCGGCCGCACGCCGATGAACGAGGTCCGTCGCGGCAACACCGCCGGCCACGAGGGACGCGACCATCATCCCTTCGGCTTCACGATGCTCATGGCCGGCGGCGGCATCCGAGGCGGGCAAATCGTCGGCAAGACCGATGAACTGGGCTACCACGCCGTCGAAGACCGCATTCACGTCCACGACTTGCAAGCGACGATTCTGCACTGCCTGGGGCTCGATCACACCCGCTTGACCTATCGCCACCAGGGTCGAAACTTCCGCCTCACCGATGTCGAGGGCAGCGTCGTCGAGAAACTGCTCGTTTGATCGGACGTGGCGGAACAAAACCGGCATAAAGCTCCAAACGTCAAAAGGCACCCGACTGCGCACGCCAGCGCCAATCTAGGGACGGACTCGACGGCGCAGCGCGTCGATTTGCTTCTTGCGCTGGTCCGCCTCGGCGGCGGGGTCAAAATCGATAACTTCGTTCAATAAACGCGATAACTGCTTTCCCGCGATCCTCCGCTTCTGCTCGTCGTCGCGGGCCAGAAGCTCGATCCACACGATCGGATCGTCGCGCAGCGGGCGAATGATTTGGTTCGGAGTATCGTCGTCGACCTTGCCCGCGTCGTCCTCCTTCACGGCCGAGGAACGCATGATGGCCCCCACGCGAAATCGCTGTTCGGCGTCGAGCCGGTCCAGATCGAGCGAAAGCAAGAAGGGAAGCAACTCGGATCCCCCAATGCGTAGACGGCGATCAGCGGCCTGGCGCCGAGAAAATTTTTCGTGTCCCAAGTCGGCGACGAGCCGGAGCCAAGCCCCGCGCGAAGGTTGTCGCTGGATGTCGGCCGAGCGGAAAAGGAACATTTCGTAGTTCTGGGCTCTTTCGACGAGATTCCAGCCCGGCTTCATGATTTGCAATAGCGGCGCCAGCTCGTTCCGGCAAAGCTCCGGCTCGGCCAGGAACAAGTGCCAAATCGTCGCGCCACGGTACTCCTTCCGTTCGTAACCCTCACCGACCGAGAGCGACAGGAAACCCTCCGCCGGCTGGCCGAAGACGACCAGCTTGGCGTCGGCGCCCCCGCTTTTCCGATCGGGAACTTTCTGATCAGGAACCCCGGTTTTCCGAGTAGGAGCCCCGGTTTTCCGAGCGGGCACACCGCGCGGCAGGCGACGAATGCGAACTTCGTTGCCCGCCAAGAGATCCCACGTCAACTGAGCTTGCGGAGTGGTCGATTCGTAGTGAAACGTGGTCGCGGCCCCGGCTTGAGTCAATTCGAGCCGTTCGTGCCGGTCGTTCGTCTTGAACTCGCCCTTGTGAGTCTGAAACGACGTCGCCCCGGAAACCGTGATCCGTCCGGCGACGACCCGCAACTGAAACAAGCCCAACAGGTACGAAAGGCCGGCGTTCATCCGAGGCGGCTGGGCGGTTGCCTCGTCCATGAAGCCGACGAGGGCTATGGTGAGAACGGCGGTCAGAACCGCGGTCTGGACCGAAATGCGGCGATTCGCGTGCATGCGCGCGATTATCGCAGTTCTCGAGGCGTGGGGGTAGCTGAATTCGCAAGAATTCAGGCGGTGGGTGCTTTTGGAGTGCGGCACGACCCGATGACCCCGGTCTTGACTCAGGTTTTTCTTCCTGCATGTTTCCTTCCTCGATAACCGGCAGGTAGTTGAATCGCACGCGCATGCCGTGATGGACCCTGTAGAATTCATCGAGTTTCATTTCCCGATTCGGGCGGGATTGGCACGCACGCCCGATTTTACTTGCTTTGCCCAGTCTACCCAAGTAATATGAATTGTCGCAGGGAGATCTGCGCCGCCGGCGCCAGGTGCCTCAAGTTACCAAACGCCCCCACCGGTACGACGAGAAGCCGTTTCGACTGGTGGGGGCGTACCGGACCATTTCCTCGTCAGAACCAACGGTGACAACATGGTGATTTCTTTGGGTCGCAGTTTCCGTTTCGTGGCCGTGCTCGCGGTGCTCATGGGTCTTTCGTCGGTGGCGACGGCGCAGAACCAGAACCAGGCGGGCGTGATCGTCGACGCCAACGGCGTGCTGGCGATGGCGTATTTCAACGATGCGAATGGCCAGCTCACGCGGCAACGCATGACGGCGGCCAAAGCCGCGCTCGATCCGGACGTGGCCCGGTCGAGCAAACTGCGGATGATTTCGCTGACGCGGCTCGAAAAGGCACTGGCTGAGGCGATAACCACCGGCGCCGGTGCCAGCAGCGAGATGCGCTACCTGGCGGGCTTGACGCGCATCCAGTACGTGTTTTTCTATCCCGATTCGGGCGATGTCGTGCTCGCGGGACCGGCCGAAGGCTGGTTCAACGACCTTTCGGGACGCGTGATCGGCCTCTCGACCGGCCGCCCCGTGCTCGAACTGCAAGACCTCGTGGTCGCCCTGCGAACGTATCGCCCCGGTGGCGACGTGAAGCAGGTGATCGGCTGCTCGATCGATCCGACCAAAGAAGGTCTGGCGCGGATGCGACAGTTCGTCAATTCGGCGAAGGCGAGCTTTTCATCGCTCAACGACGCCCCCGCGATCGTCGACGGGATTCGCACCAGCCTGGGCATGCAGCAGGTACGCATCCTGGGCGTGCCGGCCAGAACCCACTTCGCGCAAGTCCTGCTCGAGGCCGATTACCGCATGAAGCTGATCGGCATCGGCGCCGCCGACCACGACTTCTCCAAGGGGAGGCTCGCGCTGAAGAGTTTCGCGCAACTGGCCGACGCGGCGGCCATCAGCCGCAACGCCTTGAACCGCTGGTGGTTCATGCCCGACTACCAGTGCGTTCGCCTCAGTGGAGACCAGCTGGCCATGGAATTGGTTGGCCAGGGGGTCAAGCTCGTCGGCGAAGATGAAGTGGTCGGCGCCGACGGCCAACGCATGCACACCGGCAAGGCCGGCGGCGCCAGCGCCAAGTTCACCCAAAGCTTCACCAGGAAGTACGCTCCCTTGTCGCAAATTCTGCCGGTCTACGCTCAACTGCGGAACCTGATCGACATGGCGATCGTGGCGGCCCACATTCAAAAGCAGGACTATTACGGCAAGGCCGGCTGGGAGTTGCCCGTCTTCGGCGACGAGGAGCAATTCCCCGTCGAGATTTACGAAACGCCCCTTCAGGTCGAATCGGCCGTTACCGCCTTCGCTAAGCAAGGCCGTCTGGTGACGCCGGTGGGCGGCGGCGTTCACGTCGAGGCCGAATTGGCCTTGGAATCGACGAATCTGCTGCCGGACGACGACGAGGCGGTCGAAAAGGCCCGCCGCCAGACGCAGCTCGACCATCTCAAGAGCGGCCAGTGGTGGTGGGACTAAGCCAGCTACGGGACCATGAATAATTCGGCCTAGAAAGGCCGTCCCACGGTGAGTTTTGGGATAGGCTCTAAATCCGTTGTGGGCGGTGCCCACCCTACGCGGCGGCCGATTCAAAGCCGACGAGCGGCAACTGCCGCGGCGGGTGCCGCTGGTCGGCCAGCCGGCGCCGGTAGCCTTCGCCGAGGTGGACCATCACCTCCAGCACCAGCAGGTTGGCGCGGGCCATCACATGCCGCGCGCTGCGATTGCCCAATCCCCGCACCAGTTCCTCGAGCGCGCCCAAGTGCAACTCGACGGTTCGCGGCGCCGAAACGCCGTTCGACGCTAACATTTCCGCCAGCGTCGTCATCTCCGCAGCGAGGTTGCCCGAACCCATGATCACGTAGGCACGCAGCAATTCACGATAGTGCGTGACTAGCCCCACGGGCAACTCCGGCCCCACGGGCAACTCCGGCGGCGGGACATCGAGCGCGCGCGGTTCGCCGCGCGACCCCAGACCACGGATCAATCGGCGCTGCTGGTCGAGCAGCCGCTCGGCTTCGTCGTGCTCCAACCGCAAGCGGCGGCGCTCGGCCTGCGAGAGGCGGCGGTTTTCGCGAATGAGGCGGTGCCGTTCGACCGCCCGGGCAATCAACCAGAGAAGCATCCGCGTCGTGGTGCCGGGGACGCGCACGTAGGCGTCGGCGCCCGCTTCGTGGCAGGCCGACGCGAAATCGTATTCGCTTTCGGAACCCAGCACCACAAGCGGCTCTTCGCTGCCGCCCGCGCGTAACGCCGCGAGCAATTCCAGCGTGTCGATCTCACCCGGTTCGTGGCTTACGAGCACGGCGTCGAACGCCTCGTCGCGGAGCCGTGACACGCCGGCGCAAACGCCCTGGACCTCGACCAACGTGAGGTCGGCCGCCCGGTCGAGAGCGAAAGCCTCGGCCAGCCAACCGCCGCCGCGCTGCGAAGCGGTCAGGTAAAGCACCCGCAAGCGGCCCGGCAGACTTCCCCATGCCAGTGCCGCCGCCGGTGGACGTTCGGTGACGGTCTCCAAGGCGATTTCCCTTTGGATTTTGGATGTTGGGTTTTGGATTGCGCTATCCGAAATCGGCAATCCAAAATCCCCGCGCGGGGCGGTACTTTAACGGGCCGCATGGACCGGGTCAAGGTGGTTGCGATGATACTTCACGCGGTCGAGAGTGAGACATTCACGGTGGCTGGGGCAGAGCCTAAGCGATGCCCCGGTCAGGGGTGCGGAAGCGGTAGCACGGGGGTGACGATCGGCGCCAAGCCGGGCACGCCGAGATCCGGCAGCACACCCGAGAACTTGGCAAAGTTGAAACCCACGGCGCCGCGGTAAGGCGCCACGCCGAAGGCGCCATGCGTGAACAAGAGATTGACGAAATTGTTGGTCGCCAAGAATCCGGTCTTGGGTACGACGACGATGTCGGAGTCGTTCAGCCAAATCTCGTCGGCCGGCGCCGGACGGTGCCCGTAGAGCGAACCGCGCAGGTCGAGCCTGGTGGCCAACAGCCGCCAGTCGTCGCCGCGGCGCAGCACGATCGCGCTCCAGAGATTGCCGCCGTAGTTCCAGCCGCCGGCCAGGCCGATGGCCTGCATCGCCGTCGTCGGACCCGTGACGAGATAACGGCCGGGCGTGACGACCTCGCCCAGGACGTAGACGTAGCGCCCGGCGCGCGTGACCAACACGGGCGTGAGCTCAATCCCTTCGATACGGTCGGCCAGCCGCTCGTCGATCTCGCGCTTCAATTCGTCGAGCGAAAGACCTTGCGCGGGCACGGAGCCCAGCGCCGCGAGTTGCACCGTGCCCTCGGGCGTGACGGTGACCCGCCGCGATTGCCCACCCCTTCCCATCCGGTCGTCGGCCGTCGCACGCAAGTCTTCGAGCCGGGCGTTGACTTTGATCGGAGTCACTGTGATGGCCGGCAGCTTGTAGTACTTCTGATAACGGCGTTCGAGATCGTCGCGGATTTGCGACACCGAACGGCGAGCGACGTGGACGGAACCCAAGAGCCGCAGGGTGATCGTCCCGTCGGGTTGGACGATCAGCTCCTCGTTCAACTCCTCGTCGGTGAACGAGTCGATCAGCAGTTGATCGCCCGTGTTGACACGGTAGGGGTGCGACGTTTCGCGGCGGGTCGCACGGAGCACGAAATCGAGCACGTCGCCCGCCCGCAGGCGGTATTCGTCGACGTGCGACAAACGCTCGTGTCCGACATACTCGCCCTGGGCGTACTTCTGCCAGGCGATCGGCCGCGCCGCGTTCCAGCCCGGCTCGCCCGCGGATAGGTCGCTCCCATCGACCGCTTGAATCGAATAGGGCGCCGCCGGGCTGAGCGCCCGTGGGTAGGTGATCGCCACGTTCCCGCTGCGTTGGTTGATCTCCTGGGCGGAAAGCGCCGGCAACAGAACCACCAGCGGCAAAGCCCAAACGAGCGGCCTGGCGAGGGGATGGGACATCATGCTACGCGCATCGTCAGCCGCCGCCGCCGGCAATGAGCCAAATCCGCTGTCCGTCTTCACGCCAGGCAGCCGCGCGGTTCCAAGGGCCATTAAAGTTTGCGCCGGCCACCCCATTTGGCGCGACGGCTTCTTAGAGATACTTCACGCATCGGCTCTTACAGCCTGAAATTGAACGTCTGCTCGACGTACCGCCAGAGGCGATGGGCCAGCGTCTGGGGACGAGTATGAACGCGCCCGCGGCCGCGCAGGCCGATCCGCAACAGGCCATCGGGATCGTCCAGCGGAACACGCACCTGGTACGACGTGTTCAAGGGCCGTTCGACGCCCGATTCGTCGGTCTTGGTGGCCAACTCGCCGCCGGCCTTGTTCGAGATGTGCCGCGGACTGACCCGCAGCGGCTCTTTGGCGACTTCGGCGACCGTGCCGCGTAGCGTGTCCGAGGGAAGCTCGTCGAGTTTGACGTCGACCTTCTGGTCCGTCGCCAGGTACTCGATGTCGTCCTGGTCGACGACCATCAGGGCCTCCATCTTGCTGGGGTCGCCGACCTGGCAGAACATCACACCCTCTTGCAGGAACGCGCCCTGGTTGCGCGGTTCGAGCGGCGTACCCGACCAGGCGGGTAGTTGCTTGTCGTCGGGCTTCTTCGGCTGTTCGGGAGGAGGCAACACCGTGCCGGCATCGGGAGCGACCAGGTTCAGCCGGGCCAGGTCGGTCTTCTTCTCATCGAGTTGCTCCTTGACCGACTTCAAGACGACCTCGACGGCGGGAATCTGCCGCGCGGCGTCTTCGTCGAGCCTTTGCCGGCGGTGGAGGCTGTGCAGCTCGGTTTCGTTCTCGGCGCATTGCCCCTCGAGGTCGGCGATCTCCAGTTCAATATCGAGGTTCTTCAACTGGGCCAGCGGCGTCCCTTTGGCGACCGCCACGCCGGGCTGAATCAACACGCGCTCGAGTTCGCCCGGCACGCTGACATAGACGCTCTTGGCGTCGCGCGGCTGGATTTCCAGCGTGCAGTAGATGCGATGGGGCAAGGGAATGAACAGCACGGCGGCCGCGACCAGCGACAGCACCGCCAACGTGGCGTACATACGAGGCTTCTTCACTTTTTCGATTCTCCCCGGCACGTAAAAGAACTTACCCACTTTCCAGAGCGGCTGGACGGCCAAACCGTAAATCGACGCGATTGCGATGATCTGCCCGATGATTTCCAGCCGGTACGGCTTCCAGATCTCGTAGAGGAACCACATGATCGAAAACACCACAACCCAGCGATAGACGGCGGCGGCCACGCTGTAAAGCGCGAAGAAAATCTGGTTGCGTTCCGGCAGGAACGGGTCGTCGGGCTGCTCGAGTCCCAGGCACCAATACCCCAGTTTGCGGCCCAGGATGTCGGTGGCCTTCTGCCGCAGGTTGGGGATTTCGATCACGTCCGAAAGGATGTAATAACCGTCGTACCGCAACAGCGGGTTCGAGTTGAACATCAGCGTGCTGACCGAGCAGACGAACATCGTGCTCAAGCAGAGGTGGTTGAGCATGCCTGGCTCGCTGAACCACCAGACGAAGGTGCAGACCGACGCGATCACGAGTTCGACGTAGATGCCCGCCGCGCCGATCGCCGCCCGGTGCCACTTGTTGGGCAACATCCAGGAGTCGGAGACGTTGCAGTAGAGGCAGGGGGTGAGCACCAGCACCATCACGCCCATTTCGTGGCATTCGCCGCCGAAGTGTTTGCAGGTCAGGCCGTGGCCGAACTCGTGGATCACCTTCGTCACGCCCAGCGCCACCGAGAGCCAGAGCGCGTTCTTGAGGTTGAAAAACTGGTGGAAGGTGGGCAGCTTCGACTGGAAGACGTCGAACTGCACCAGCACCAGCGAGAGGGCCGAAATCGCCAGGGCGCAGCAGGCGAACACGGCCCAAGGCGTGTAGATCCAACTGAACCTGGGGTGCAGCCAATTGAGGAGGCGGTCGGGATCGATCCCCTTGAAGCGGATCGAGAGGATGTTCGAGATGCGGTTGAGCCATTCCTTGCGCCAGCGTTCGTCGCGGCGGAGCTTGAGTTGGTGTCCCTGGCCGGGCACGTTGGCGATCACCAACCCGCTACGGTGCAGCGTACCCACGAACTGCTGCAACTCCTCGACCCCGATCTTTTGCGGAGGGAACCGGTCTTCAAAGGCGACCTTGATTTCGTCGAGGCTGGTATGGCCGTCGAGCATCCGCAGGATCGCGTATTCCTCTTCCTGGAAGCGGAAATAGTTCAGCCCCACCGGCTCCTTGACCACCCAGTAAACACGCCCCTGGTAGCGGTGCTGCCGCGCCGACAGGTCGGGCCGCATCCGCAAGGCCAGCTTGCGGGCGGAACTTGAGACCAGGCTGTCGGCGAGAGTCGGCATATCCCCTATTTCTTCCTGCCGTTACGCGCCTGGCTGCCGTGGGCCGGTTCGCGCTGCACGAACATCTGGGCATTATTGATGCCGGGGTGCAGCAGCCACACCTGGCCCTCTTGCCGGTTGTCTACGTCGGCCAGCAGGTGAAACGTGCCGCTTTGCGTCACGCGCGGGTCGACGAAAACGACACGCCCGACGAACTCCTCTTGCTTGGCGCCGGTTCGCGTGGCCACCACCCGCACGGGCCGGCCCATCACGCTCGCCGGATCGACATTCGCGATCTTCAACTCGCCGGACACCCGCAGCTTATCGAGACGGAGAACCCGCGCCACCATGTCGCCGGGGTTGACCCACTCGCCCCGTTGCTTGGCGACCTCGACGACCATGCCGCTGATCGGAGACGTGACGCGACGGCGGACGATGTCGTCGTCGGCGGCTTGAACCGCGGCGTCCTTGGCCTCGCTGGTGAGCTTGGCCACCTTCCGCTCCAACTCGGCCTTTTCGATTTCGAGATCGCCTTTCTGCGCCTGCAATTTAAGCTTCATCATCTCGGCAAGGGGCGTCGAATTCTTCTGTTTCGTGTTGGCCAATGCGTGTAAATTGTGGTCGGCCCAGGCCACCTCGGCGGCCTTTTCCGAGTAACGGATCGAGACGTCGCTTTCGGCCTCGGCCAGGGCCACCTTGTGCTCGGCCTGAGCGACGAGCTTGGCCATCTGGGCCTTGCTGTCGTTGATTTTGGCCAACAGGTCGCCTTCCTCGATCGTGTTCCCCTCGCGGACATTGATTTCCGTCAGGATTCCCGCCTCCTGGGCGGCCACCGCGACATCGTCCTTGAGATGCACGTCGCATTCTTCGACGGCCACCTCATCGCGAACCGATCGAGCATCGTCGGAACCAGTCAGGGCGATGGCCGCCGTCAAAATCCACAGATTGCCGGACATGAGATTCCTCCTCGGTTCGTTGGCACTGAATCCGTTGGTTGGTGGGCGATGCCCACCCTACATATTGAGCGGGAACAACACGCGCGACGAGATGAAGTCGATGGCGTCGTGGAACAACCAGTAGCCGACCGACCGCCGGCCGCAATGGAGCCGCGCTTTGACGCCCGCCCCGATTTTGTTCAGGTCGGCGTGCTGAAGCTCGTCAATGGCCACCTTGATCAACACTGTATTCCCCTCGTCGCCACGGACCTCCGCACTTTGGTGGACTTCGGTCACATGACCCACGTAGTTCTTGCCTGGCTCGGTCGCCAGGTGATAGGTGACCTCGAGCGGCTCGTCGCCCCGCGCCTTCATCGCGCGCGTGATGTGCCCCATGCGGTCCTCGGCCGTGTGCAGCTCGATCTGCCATTCGCCGCTGGGGTCGGCCACGGTCAGCAGCACCTCGCCGGGCCGCACGGGACGGGTGAGAAGCTCCTGCGTCGGATCCCAGGTGGTGATCACGCCCTTGATCGGGCTGGTGACTTTCATTTTTTCCTTCTTCTCCAACAGCAAATTCAATTGGAGCGTGAGACTAGCGACCCGCTGGCGGTACTGCACCCGTTCGCTCTCGGCCTTTTCGCGTTCCATCTCGTCGCTGGGCGTATAGCCCCGTCCACTGAGGCGATTGGATGTCGAACGCAGCCCTTTCTGCGCTTCTTGCAGCTTGCCGGTGGTGTCGGTGATGGCCACTTCCAAATCGGGGTTTTCCAGTACCAGCAGCGTCTGGCCTTCCTCAACGTGGTCGCCGTGCTTGACTTTGACTTCGATCACGCGCCCCTCGACGGCGGCGAAGACGTCGCGTTGAGCGGCGGGCTGGAGCTTGCCGTCGCTGGTGAGCGTGAAATCGACCGGCACGACGCAGAACGCCGTGATGACCACCAGCACCGCCGCCGTGATGGCGAGCGTCTTGGGCAGCGTCCTGGCTTTGACCACCCAGGTGGCCTTGCCCAGCGCTCGCCAGACCGGGAGCAGAAACAGGTTGTTGTGCTCCAGGGCGTTGGCCAACGCCAGTGAACTATGGTCGCAAACCACATTCACCCGCTGCACCATTCCCTCGCGTGGCTTGGCGTCCTCGATCTGCTCGACGATCAAGGCCCCGATCGGCTCGGGCTGGTCCTTCTCGTCGTTCGGATCGGCGGGCCGCTGGAGCGGCAATACGGCCACATGCTTCGAGTGCGAATCGTCGACGTATTCCTGAACGGCTTCCTCGACCTGCGGGGCCAGATTGCTCGTGTCGCCGGAGTACCAGAGTGGCTCGCCCGTGGCCACCACCGCCGTCGCCAAGCGATTCAACAGCGAGATCGTGTTCGAGCGGCGGTCGAAGGTGTCTTGCCCGCTCACGGCTTCAATCGTACACTTCTTCCCCTTGCGGATGGCGACGCTCACGCGGTCGCACTCGATCAGCCGGCGGCCCTCGTTGGCAATCGTATAGGCCGCCTCGCGCGGGTGCAGACTCGTGTGCGCGTTGCGGCTGAAGCTCTCCAACTGGTTCCAAAGCGTCTGCCGGTCGGTGAAATGACGCAACTGGCGGGTCTTGAGGTAATCGCTCGCCAGATCGCACATCTGCAACAGGAACTTCAGATAGCCACGCTGCGTGGTCGGCGCCGCGCCGGGGCGCTGAAAGACTTCCACCACACCCCGGGCGTCCTTGTCGACCATCAACGGTCCGAGGATCAGCAGGAAATCGGTGGGGTTGGCCGCTTGCCCCTCATCCCCCTCGCCGGAGTGCGGGCCCACCAAGGCGCCTTCGCCACTGGTCAACGCGCGCTGCAAGAGGGCGCCGTGCCGGGCCAGGTCTTGCTGGTTCTCGGCCAGCCGTGTTTCGTGCAGGTTGATCTGGTACTGCAACTCGATGCCGCCGTGGTCGCCCACCGCCCACACGGCACCGCCAACGGCGGCCAAGGCCGACACCACGCGGTCGAGGAACGCTCCGTAGAACTCACGCGCCGTGAGCTCCTGCTTGGCAAGCTGGGCAATTTCCACGACCAAGCCGCGGATCTGCTGCTTGGTTTGTTCAATCAGATGCGGATCGACGGACTGTTCAGTGCTCATAGCTTTCAAATTAGCCGCTTTTTACAGCGAGGTCCAGGACTTACCGACGCACAATGCTAGCTTAAAGGGCGGTAGCGAAGCTAAAGTCAGCGGTTTTCGTGCCGCCGGCGGCCGCGCCGCCCCTTTAGTTCATACGATCGTACCATTCATTTAGGCTTCAACTCCCCAAAAATGCGAATCCGGACGAGAAACCGCCTCCTTTCTCCGTTTTCCTACTCATCGTACACTGACCAATGAGGCCAAAGGCGATATACTTCAAGCGGTCAAGAATGAGACATTCACGGTGGCTTAGGCTCTGCCACCAGCCACCGCCGTGAGAATCGAATGCGAATCCTGCTGGCCAACCACGCTCCCTTTGACGCTCCCGAGGCGGGTCCGCAAACCCGCGAGTTGGCCGACCGCTGGCGCGAGGTCGGCGAGCGAGCGAGGTGCTTGATCGTCGATCGCGGCGACGGAGGCCAAGACGGCCTCGACGTGCAGCGCGTGCGCTGCCGGCCTGACGACCCGCGCGCCGATCTGCCGTTCGACGTTCCCTGTTTGACAAACCATGCGGAGGGCGGGCCGACCTTCAGCGACTTAACCGACCACCAAGTCGCACGCTACCGCGATGCGTTGCGCCGGGCGCTCGACACCGAGATTGCCGGCTTCAACCCGCATGTGATTCACGTTCAACACATCTGGCTGACGGCGCACCTGGCCTTGGAGGCCGGCGTTCCTTACGTGCTCACCGCGTATGGGCCTGAGTTGGCGGCCTACCAGGCCGATCCGCGATTTCGACGCTTTGCCGACGAAGCGGCGGAAAACGCCGGCCGGATCGTGGCCGCCAGCGATGCGGTGCGTCGGCAAGTCATCGCCACGTTTGGCTACCTGGACGGCCGGATCGTCCAACCTCCGGCTTCCGAGCCCAAGCCGGTCGGGCTCAATTTCTTGCGAACGCTGTATCATGCGGTTCTCATCGAACGATTTGGCGCAGTGCCTGATATTTAGCAACGGCCTATACTTCATGCGGTGGAAAATGGGACATTCATGGTGGGTCGCTATCTAGCCGGGGCATCGCTTAGGCTCTGCCGCCAGCCACCGCTTTCGCGTGGTCACCCTTCTATGTCTTCCGAAAAGCTCGATGACATCTGTCCGCGACTCGACGTCCTGCCGCCGCAGCCGACGCAGCCGGCATCGCCGCCGATTTACGCCGCTTCGGTCTATCGCTGCGACTCGCCTGAGCAGGCGGAGAAGTTGCTGGCCGGCGAGTTGCCTGGCTACGTCTATAGCCGCGACGGTCATCCCAACGCGGACCTGCTGTCCGGGAAGTGCCGCGAGTTGCATGGCGCCGCGCGGGCGGTGGTCTGCGGTTCGGGCATGGCGGCCTTGGCCGCGGCGGCGCTTTCGCAGCTTGCCGCGGGAGATCATGTGCTGGTCAGCAACCAACTGTACGGCCGCAGTTCGCAATTGCTCACATCCGAGATCGCCCGCTTGGGGATCAGCGGCACGCTCGTCGATACCTGCGACCTGACGGCGACGGAGGCCGCCTTCACGGCCGCCACGCGGCTGGTCGTGGTCGAAACGATCACCAATCCGCTCTTGCGCGTGCCGGACCTCGCCGCTTTGGCCGAACTGACCCATGCCCAGGGCGCGCGGCTTCTGGTCGACAACACATTTGCCAGCCCGATCCTCTGCCGGCCCCTTCAGCTCGGCGCCGACCTGGTGGTGGAAAGCCTGACCAAGATCATGAGCGGCCACAGCGACGTGCTGCTGGGCTTGCTCTGCGGCCGGGACGATTGCTGGGGTCGCGTACCCCTGGTGCTCTCGGCCTGGGGCTTGTCGAGCTCGCCCTTCGACTGCTGGCTGGCCGCCCGAGGGCTGGGAACCTTGGCGCTGCGCATCGAGCGCGCCGCGGCCAATGCCTTGGCCGCGGCCCGCTTCCTTGCGACGCGGGGCCAGGTGAATCGGGTTCATTATCCCGGTTTGCCCGCACACCCCGATCACCATCTGGCGCGGCGGCAACTCGGCGGGCGGTTCGGCCACATGGTGACCTTCACGCTGGCCGGCGGCCGCCCGGCGGCCCAACGGTTCATCGCCGCCGCGCGGCGGATTGCGTTTTGCCCCTCCTTGGGAGATCTGAGCACCACGCTCAGCCATCCCGCCTCGACCAGCCATCGAGCGCTGTCGCCCGAATCGCGCGAAGCCCAAGGCATTGATGAAGGAACGATCCGCCTGTCCGTCGGCATCGAATCGGCCGAAGCGGTGCTTGAGGCGCTGGGGGAGGGGCTGGCCGGCGTGTAGCGGCCGTGCCCGGCCAGCGGGCGCATTGAGCGAACGCCGGTCCTGCACGGCCTGCACGGCAAGAGACGTGACATGGGATACGCTGTCAAGTAAAATGAAACAGGCCAAGACAAAAAGGGCGTTCCTTCTTGATTTTGAGGACGTGCTCATGACCAGACTCGTTGTTGACGCGACATTGCGGGACCAACTGCTGAATTCCAGCGCGACCGTCGAATTGTGGGACGATTCGGGACGTTTGCTTGGGATGTTCATGCCGGTTTCCGAACGAGAGGCTGCTCTGATTGCCGAGCCTGTGTCGAGCGAGGAGGAGCTTTTACGGCGAGAGCAGGAGAAGGGTTACAGCATCACCGAGGTTCTTGCCAATTTGGAGAAGCTGTGAGATTTCGCGTTGACTGGCAGCAGTCCGCTATGGACGAGTTGGCAACGATTTGGATGCGCGCCGACACCAGCCAACGAGTCGCCGTCACCGATGCGGCGCAAGCGATGGATCGCCTGCTGCAAAACCATCCTGACCGCAAGGGTGAATCACGTCCCGGCGGACGACGCATCTTGTTCTCCGCTCCACTTGCCGTCTTGTTCCGCGTGGTATCGGAAGACTCGCTCGTCCGTGTCCTCAAAGCGTGGCGATATTGACGGGTCTGACTCGTCCTCTCTTGAGGCTTTAGGGGAGGGGCTGGCCGGCGAGTATGGCCGGAGCTACGGTTTTGCCTCCTGCGCCAAGAGCCAGTCTTCCAAGATCAGATGCACGACGAAGGGCGCCCGCAGCAACGCGGCCCGTGCCGAAAGGAGCTTCGACAGCCAGGGCCGCGTGACCATGCTCGACACGGCTCGCAGCCCCAAAGTCCGCAGCGACCGCCCGCTCAACTCGTGGGCGACGTTGTCGCTGAGCCGTTTGAACGTGGCGGGCACGAGGTTCGGATCGGGGCCGACATGGACGACCACCTCAATGCCGCGGGCGAGCAGCTCGTAGACGGCCTCCCAAAGCCGCTGCGGCTCGTCGATCCAGCGGTTCATGAGTTGGCGCGCGTTGTAGTCGTTGTAGCTGGTTTCGCCCGTCACCAACGAGAGCACGGGCGGAACGGGTGGGCGGAAACCGCCGTTGCCGGTCTGCATCATCACGGCGGCGCGGTTGGGAATGTTCCGCTGCCACAAAAGCGGCGTGTGCAGCGGCGGCCAACTGCCACTGTTCTTACGCAGGTTGACCGGGCCGGACAACACCCCGGCCATCCGCTCCTTGAAACGGTCGACCGCGTCGCCCTGCCCCAGCACGAGCACCGTGTTGGGCGAGAGGTACGAAGAAATCGCAATCGCCCCGCGGCCCTGCTGTGTGATCTCAAGGCAAAGCCGTTCGACCGCCTCCAAGTCGAGGGCCGGACCACGGGAGAAAACGATGCCCATCGTCACGTCGCGGGCCAGTTCCGCGCAATCCTTGGCCAGCGCCATCAGGGGAGGCAGCACATCGCGCATGTTAAAGACGCCGCCAGCGACCAGCCCCGTCACCTCGCCCAGACTATAGCCCAGCCCCAGCCTGGCGTGCCGGTACGAAACGCCGAAGAATTGCTCCAACAACTCGATTTGCGCCAGTTCGACGGCGACGATCAGTCCGATGTCCTCGCCGAAGGTGTCGAGCGTGCTCTCGCTTCCCGAGCGCACGCGGCGAAGCAGATCGGTCGCGCGGCCCGTGACGTCGGCGCAGATCTCCGAGGCTTCGCGAAGGTATCGTTCGACCACATGCCCATACACCCGGTGCGCCAACAGTTCCGGCGTGCGGCCCAGGTTCGTCACATTATAGCCGCGAAAGCAAAACGCCGTCTCGTCGAGCCGGTCGCTCAGTTCGTAGGGCTTGAGCAGGTGGTGGGTCATCGGTCGCGCCGGAAGGTCAGGCGATCAAGCGACCGCCGGCGACCATGATAACCGATTCGCGGCGGCGACACGCCTGAATTCTTGCGAATTCAGCGACTCCGTGTGCCTGCTACTTCTTGGCCTCATCCGCCTCGTCGTGATCCGGCTCGGCATCCTCGGCGGGTGCCTCCTCGGCAGGCTTCGTTCGCTGGGCCTTGCGCGGCTTGCGCGTCGGGCGGCCGGAGGCTCGAGGCCGCGGCGGCGCTTGGCGCGGCGCCTCGCCAGCCTCCGGAACGATCGGCCCCGTCGATCCCGTCCGTTCGTCGGAAGCGGTCGGCGCCCCCGCGTTCGACTCGGGCGGCGGCGGGGCCTTTTTGTCACCGCTGGCTTTGTCACCGTCGTCTTCATCCCTATCGGCCAGCCGGCGTTGCGCCTTTTCCACCAGCGGCCGAAGTTGCTTGCTGTCGCGGTAGAGGTTGACGATGCTGGTCCAGATTTCGTGGGCCTCGACGGTCTGGCCCTGCTCGACCAGTTCGTCGGCCCGAGTCAGCCGCGATTCGATGAAATGGGCGCTGTCGTCGGAATGCGTTCCACCGCGAGTGAGCGACTCGACCTGCCGGCGTGCCAGGTGTACCAGTGGCCGGTCCTCGCCCGTGTCGGGCACGAGCTGAATCAGGCCGCGATACTTTTCCAGAGCCGTCAAGCGATCACCAAATTGGTCGAAACGCCAGGCGTCCATGAACAACTGCTCGGCCTCCGACTCGGCCTTTCGTCCCTGGCGAATGCGGGCCATGACGCGCGCCTCGGCATCGTCCATTTCGACTTGATCGATCATCTCGCGCGCCCGCGCGGCGTGGGCGCCCTCGGGGTACTTTTCCAACAGCACGTCAAGGTACTTTGTCCGCGCCCGTTGCCGATCGGTACGCAGCTCGCTGGCCATCAACTGCTCGGCTTTGGCGAACAGTTGGGCTTCGTTCAGCGGCCAGAAGGCCCAACACGCCAGCCCCGCCACGATCAGCAAGCCGGCGACCAACGGCAAGATCTCAAGGGCCAGCGCGTATTTCTTTTTCTTACGTTTCTTGCGGCCCACCAATTTGCGGGCGCCGGCCTGGTCCGGCGTCGTGAGCTTGATCGCGCTGGGTCCGGTCTTGAGCAACTGTCCGGCGACCGTCGCCCCGCTGGTCACTTTTTGTCGCACCTCGCGCAGAGCCTGCGCCACCGTGCCCGCGTCGTAGGGACGATTCGCCGGATCTTTCTCCAGCATTTGACTCACCAAGGCGTCGAGCCAGACCGGACAATCGAGCACGATCGACGAAACCCGCGGCGGCGGCGTTTCCAGGTGCGCGTAGAGCATCGGCGCCGTCGAATCGGCCTGGAACGGCAAGCGGCCGGTCAACATTTCAAACAATACGCAACCCAGGGTATAAAGGTCGGTCTTGTGCGAGACGGGCGGCGTGCCGCGGATTTGTTCCGGCGCCATGTAGGCCATCGTCCCCAACGTGTGTTTGGTGGCCGTCAGGCGTTTGCCGAATTGTACGCGGGCGATGCCGAAATCGGCGATCTTGATCGCTCCGTCGTCGCCGATCAACAAGTTTCCCGGGGTCAGGTCGCGATGGACGATGCCCCAGGAATGAGCGTAGGCCAGCCCGTCGCAGATCTGCAACGCGTATTCGACCACGGCCTCCCACGAAAGACGCCCGCGGCGCTTCAACAGCGACGACAGCGACCCCCCCTCGACCAGTTCCATGACCAGGTAGGCTTCCCGACCCTCCCGTCCACTGCCATAGCAGCGCACGATATTCGGGTGTTTGAGCGCCTTGAGGATCTCCAATTCACGGGCGAAGCGAGCGACGATTTTCTTGCTGGCCGCCGCCTTTTCCGAAAGCACCTTGATGGCCACCTGCCGTCGGGTCTCGATGTGAACCCCACGGAAAACGATACCCATGCCGCCCGCGCCCAGCCGTTCCTCCAATTGGAAGGGGCCAAGGCGGCGCTGGTCCGTGCTCATGCCATGCTCCGAAACGCCGAATGTGCTCATGGCCAAACAAGCTATGCAACAAGTGTGCCGTGGCCGCGAGTTAACAACTGCAACGACCTCGATCGTAACACACAACAGCATTCAGTTCAATGCTTTGCGCCGATTGCACGGGTTGCGGATTTTTGAAAACGGCTCGCCGCGGCGGTGCTGCGACTTGGGGCAGGTTGCTCTGGATTGCGCCACAGTTGGCGAAGTGTGACGGCAGGCTGCTCGTCACACGAACCCGCGGCGCAAGCTCGATGGGTCCGCGGAGCGGCCCACGAAAGAGGAAGGATCATTTTTACGAAAAAAGCACGCACGTTGCGCAGCAACGGACGTGCGAAAGAAAACGGCAGCGAAGCGAAAAAAAACGATCTCCGAATACCCCATGACGTCTGAGCGAGCCGCGTAAGCGGCATCCAATTGCCGCGCCACCCTTCGCCTTACCCCACGCTCTTTTGGATCTCTTTGGGAGGGCTTTCAGGGTCATTATACCATACACTTAGAGCAAAACACATGCTACGGGCACCCACGAATTCTCCGGAGGAGGCCAAAAAATTTCGTGCGCGTTTCGTGACAGGGGCGTAGCATTGCCCTCGACGAACGGCCGCGCGCGCCGACGCTCGGAAAAAACTGGCAAAACCGTACCTTTACCCGACGAAAGCTTCGTGGCGAGTGGCACGGCGGCGCGGTGCGTGGGAGGAAGTCTTGACCGTCTAAAGCCGGGCAATCCGCCGAGACGGATTTCCGTGTCGGTACAGGTACGGTTTTGCCAGTTTTTTGTGCGCAGTTTCGGCTGCGCCGAAGCCGCGTTTTTTGCGCGCATGTGCGCGTGCCCCAGCCACCGTGAATGTCTCATTCTCGACCGCGTGAAGTACAATCTCAAATTGGGATCTTGCGGTCAGTGGCGGCGAGAAAGATACTGGAACCACTTCAACGACCAGGACTGAGGATACGGACGATGCGCGCGGGAGGAATCGCACTCGGAACCTGGTTATCCTGCGCGTTGGCCATCGCGGGCGATGCGCCGCCCGCGGAAGACCGATATTCCGATCACGCCAAACTCCTGCTCTATGTCGACGACCAGGGGCGCGAGCAACCGGTGAAAAACCCTGCCGATTGGGGCCGCCGGAGGGCCGATATTCTAGCCGGCATGCAACAAGCCATGGGGCCGTTGCCCAGCCGCGAGGATCTGCCGCCGCTGGACGTGCGGGTGACCGAAACCAGCGAGCAGGAAGGATACACGCGGTTGAAGCTGACGTTCGTCGCCGAAGAAGGCGATCGCGTACCGGCCTGGCTGCTGCTGCCCAAACGGGCGGCCGGCGCCCACTTGCCGGCCATGCTGGCGTTGCACCAAACGACCCAAATCGGCAAGGACGAGCCGGCGGGCATGGGCCCGATGAACAACCTGCACTACGGCGCGGAGTTGGCCCGGCGGGGGTACGTCGTACTCGCGCCCGATTACCCGTCGTTCGGCGAGTACCAGTACGATTTCAACGCCGGCGGCCGCGCCTCCGGTTCGATCAAGGGCGTCTTCAACCACATGCGCTGCGTCGATTTGTTGCAAGCGCGCGAGGAGGTCGATCCAGAGCGGATTGGCGTGATCGGCCACTCGCTCGGCGGGCACAACGCGATGTTCGTGGCCGCCTTCGACGAGCGGTTGAAGGTCGTCGTGTCGAGTTGTGGTTGGACGCCCTTCCACGACTATTACGACGGCAAGATCGCCGGCTGGACCAGCGACCGCTACATGCCGCGGCTGCGCGACGTGTACGGTCTCGACGCCGACCGCGTGCCATTCGACTTTTACGAGGTCGTCGCCTCGCTCGCCCCGCGCGCATTTTTCTCGAACTCCCCCTTGCACGACGCGAACTTCGAGGTGGCGGGTGTGAAAAAGGCCATCGCCGCCGCCGGCGAGGTTTACGAGTTGTTCGGCGCCACCGACGAGCTCGAAGTTCGTTATCCCGACTGCGAACACGATTTCCCGCCCGAAATCCGGCTGGAGGCGTACGAGTTCATCGACCGCGCGTTGCGGAAAACGTAGGGTGGGCACCGCCCACCATGATTCCGGTGGGCGGTGCCCACCCTACCACTTCATCCTTGATCTCCCATGCTCTCCATCGTCATCCCCGTCTACAACGAGGCCGAGAGCTTGGAAACGCTGTGCCGCGAGTTGGACGAGGTGGCCCGCGCCGAGGGCTACGAGTTGCAGGTGATCTTCGTCGACGACGGCTCGACCGACGGCTCGTGGCAGGCGATCCGGCGCTTGGCCGCGGCCGATCCGCGGGTGCGCGGCATCCGTTTCCGCCGCAATTTCGGCAAGGCCGCGGCGCTGGCGGCGGGCTTCGCCGCGGCGCGGGGCGAACTGGTGATGACGCTCGACGCCGACCTGCAAGACGATCCCGCCGAGATCCCCAACTTTCTGGCGCGCGTCGGCGAGGATCTCGACGTGGTGAGCGGTTGGAAACAGGTCCGCCACGACCCTTGGCACAAGGTCTGGCCGTCGCGAGTATTCAACGGGATGGTCAGCCGCTTGACGGGCGTACGGCTGCACGACCACAACTGCGGCATGAAATGTTACCGGCGTGAAGTGCTCGCCGAAGTGCGGCTCTACGGCGAACTGCATCGCTTCGTGCCGGTGCTGGCCCACGCCCGCGGCTTTCGGGTGGGCGAAATCGCCATCAGCCACCGCCCGCGCCGCTTCGGCCGCTCGAAGTACGGCGTCGGCCGGTTCGTGAAAGGATTCTTGGATCTGCTGACGGTCAAGTTTCTTACCGGCTTCGGCCAACGGCCGCAACACGCCCTGGGCGCGGTCGGGTTGGGTTTCTTCGTGCTCGGGGGCCTGGGGCTGGGCTACCTGACCATCTATTGGATCGTGTCCCAGATGCGCCCCGAGTGGAATCTGGTTCCCTTGCATGACCGGCCCGCCGTGCTCTATTCACTGGGGGCCTTGCTGTTGGGCGGACAATTGATGTCGATCGGCTTCCTGGCCGAGCTGATCATCGCCTACCAGGGTCGCGACAGCGACACCTACTCGATCGCCGAGGAAACGCCATCCCGATTCAGGTCCGCCGCCGCGGAACACAGGCCGGCCCGCGAGGAAGACAGGCCGGCCGGCGAGGAAGACAGGCCGGCCGGCGAGGAACCACGATGACCAGCCCCGCGGACGACCCGCGCCGACGACTTCGCCAAGCCGCCTACCTGCTCTTGATCGTTTTGAGCGCCGGCTCGATCCTGGGCCGCATCCTGGCGGTCAACTCGGTCGACTACATCCGCCTGGAGAAGCACCTGAAGGACAAAGGGAAGCGTCGCGATTGGCAAAAGCAGCGCCCCTTCCTCAGCGCCAACGACCGCAGCCGCTGGTGTACGGTGCGTGCGTTGGTCGAGCACGGCACGTATGCCATCGACGACATCGTGAGCCAGCCCAACTGGGACACGATCGACATGGTCAAGCACGACGACCTGGGGCGCGAGGCGCCCGCGGCCGACGAAGGCCACCTCTATTCGAGCAAGCCGCCCCTCTTGGCCACCTTGATGGCAGGCGAATACTGGCTGATTTACCAAGGGACCGGGGCCACGCTCGACACCCACCCCTTTTCGATTGGCCGCGGCATGATTGTGACGTTCAACCTCGTGCCGCTGGTCATTTACTTCCTGGTCGTCGCGAGGTTGGTCGAGCGATTCGGCGCGACCGACTGGGGAAAGCTGTTCGTGATGGCGGCGGCCACCTTTGGCACGTTTCTCTCGACGTTCGCGGTGGCGATCAACAACCACCTGCCGGCGGCCGTCTGCGCGGCGATCACGCTCGACGCGGCGTTGCGCATCGTGTACGACGGCGAGCGCCGCTTGCGTTGGTTCGCCGTGGCCGGCTTCTTCGCCGCCTTCAGCGTGGCCAACGAATTGCCCGCCCTGGCGTTCTTCGCCGCCGTGGCCGTGGGCCTGTTGTGGAAAGCGCCTCGCCAGACGTTGATCGCGTTCGTGCCCGCCGCATTGGTCGTGGCCGCCGCCGCCGTGGGCACCAACTGGTTGTCGCACCATTCGCTACGGCCGCCCTACGCCCATCGCCACGAGGCGGACAACTGGTACGACTACCAGTTCGAACGCGACGGCAAGATCCGCGACTCGTATTGGTCGAAACCCAAGAACCGTTCGGAAATCGACCAGGGCGAGCCTGACCAGGCCGTTTACGCCTTGCACGTCCTGATCGGCCATCACGGCATCTTCTCGCTCACGCCGATCTGGCTCTTGAGCGTCGGCGGCATGGTCTGGCTCTGCCTGCGGCGCGAGCCCGATTGGAGGGCGCTGGGCCTGCTCCTGACGTCGGTGTCGCTGGTCACGATCGCCTTCTATCTGAGCGTGAGTCAGAACGACCGCAACTACGGCGGCATGTCCAGCGGTTTCCGCTGGGTCTTCTGGTTTTCGCCCCTCTGGCTTGTCGGCATGTTACCTCTGTGCGACGCCGCGGCCGGCCGACGCTGGACGCGCGGCGCGGCCCTCGTTTTGCTGGCGTTATCGGTCGTTTCGGTGAGCTATCCCACCTGGAACCCCTGGACGCATCCTTGGCTGCTCGACTTCATGCTCGACAACCATTGGGTGCGGCTGGGCATGTAGGTTCATGGCCCGGGGAGGAACTCGCGTATCGCTTTCCAACGGGGCGATGGGTTCTAGGGCCGGCGCTCGTAGTGTAAAACAGGAGCAGCGATTGTACAACTTTGAATGAAAGGAATGGACGATGGAGTTTCGACAACTTGGAAAATCCGGATTCAAGGTGCCGGTTCTCAGCATGGGCACCGGAACCTTCGGAGGTCGCGGTGAGCTGTTCAAAGCATGGGGTCAGAGCGATGTCGCCGAGGCGACGCGGCTCGTGGACGTTTGCCTTGAAGCGGGCCTCAACATGTTCGACTCCGCCGACATTTATTCCCGTGGAGCGGCCGAGGAGATTCTGGGCCAGGCGATCAAGGGTCGCCGCGATCAGGTCATTCTTTCGACGAAGGCCACGTTCCGCTGCGGGGATGGTCCCAACGACGTTGGTTCCTCGCGGCATCACCTGACTCGCGCGATCGAGGGAAGCCTGCGGCGGCTCGGAACGGATTGCATCGACGTGTTTCAACTACACGGCTTTGACGCGCTGACACCCGTCGAAGAGGTGCTCGATACTCTGGATGCCTTCGTTCGGGGCGGTAAGGTCCGCTATGTCGGTTGCTCAAACTTTTCGGGTTGGCAATTGATGAAATCGCTCGCCGCTTCAGAGAAGTATGGGCTACCTCGTTACGTCGCCCACCAGGCGTACTATTCGCTGATTAGCCGCGATTACGAATGGGAATTGATGCCGCTGGCTCTCGACCAGAAAGTCGGCGCGGTCGTCTGGAGCCCGCTGGGATGGGGCCGACTGACCGGCAAGATCCGGCGCGGCCAACCCTTGCCGGAGGCGAGCCGCCTGCAGAGCAAGCTCGCGACGGATATCGGTCCGCCCGTGCCGTACGAGCATGTGTATCGCGTGGTCGACGCCATCGATGAGATCGCACGCGATACGGGAAAGAGCGTGCCGCAGATTGCGCTCAATTGGCTCTTGCAAAGGCCGTCGGTGGCGACGGTGATCGTCGGCGCGCGGAACGAGGAGCAACTCCGCGAAAACCTGCAAGCCGTCGGCTGGAACCTGCATCCCGAACACATGGCCAAGCTTGACGCCGCAAGCGCCACGACACCGCCATACCCGTACTGGCATCAGCGGGGATTCGCGGAGCGGAACCCGGCCCCCGTCTGAATGCGGGCCATGACGAGCGGAGCACCCCTCCCGCCATCCTCTCGTGGCGGCTCGTCAAGGCGTTTCTGAATGGCCTATACGGCCGCTGATCCGCTCGACGTGTCGTTCCGGCGAATCGTCATCGGCGCCGGCCGTGACGACGACGGCCTCGGCGGCTTGCGACGGCGACACCTCATCCGACGACGGCGGCCTGCCCGTGGAAACCAATCGCCGGGCCGCCGGATCGAGCGCCAATCGCCGCGGCGTGCCCTCGGCCCATAACGGCGCCGTGTCGCCTGACGTCGCCCGCTCGAGCGGTTGCGCCTCGACAAGGCCGCTTGGCAAACGACGGCCGATCCGTTCGGCCACACTTCGCGTCGCCCTGGCAGGTTCGTCGAACGAGGCGAGTTGCACCGGCCCGCGGCGAGCGGCGGCACGATGCGGAATCAGTTTCTGATGGGCGACGTGGCCCGCCGTGCGGTCGCCCGATGCCTTGAGCACGCATGCGCAATCCGCCACCAGGCGGCTGCGCTCGACGACGGCGTTCTCGGTGGGCCAGAGCAACACTCGCACCGCCAGATCGGCGGCGGTCACACGCGCCGGCGGGCTGAATTGTTCGGATTGGGCGGCCAACGACTCGATCAGCAGGGCCAGCCTCACGCTCGCTTCGCCGGCGGGCAAACGCTCCCAATCGTCGACCTCGCGGCACAGCACCCAGCGAGCGGCGTCGACGACGCTTTCTCGCTGCGAACCCATGCCCGCCACCAGCGCCCCGATACCGGGAGTGCCCAGGGCCGCGATGCGTTCGGCCAGATCTGTCGCTTCCTCGTCGCGGACAGTGGCCCACTCGTCCTGCCAATGGCGAGCCACCAACCGACCATACCAGGGATTGAGCCCAATGGCCAACACCACCATCGCCGTCATGGCTAGACAGCAACTCAGCCACCGCGCGAGTTTTCCTGTTTTACCATCCTTCACGAACCGCTCTCCTTTGCCAGACCCGGGACGCCTCCACCGGGCTTGCCCGGCTCGCCCCGCTTGCCCCGCTGGGAGCGACGATTGACAGCTATACTGCTATACTGCTCGCTGCCGGCTTTGACGCTATACTTCACGCGGCAGGAATGGAACATTCACGGTGGCTGGGGCAGAGCCTAAGCGATGCCCCGGTCGCGTCGCTATTTAGCCGGGGCATCGCTTACACTCTGCCACCAGCCACCACGTT
The DNA here is from genome assembly GCA_035531595.1 of Pirellulales bacterium. Taxonomy (GTDB): domain Bacteria; phylum Planctomycetota; class Planctomycetia; order Pirellulales; family JAICIG01; genus DATKSN01. Next base: position 37,150 of record DATKSN010000255.1, read on the forward strand.
CTCGTGACAAAACGTCTCATTCTTGGCCGCGTGCAGTATAACCCGCGGCGCAAGCAAGGTATCCCATAACCCGTAACCGAGACGAAGGCAAGACCAGTCGCCTGGACGATTCGCATCGTAGGTTAGGCTTTCCAGCGCCTTCCAGCCTGACGCGAATCGAGCGCGAGTCGGGAACTTACAGCGTATCCGTCAGCCTAGGTCCGGCAACTCATCGACGATCTGCTCGGGGCTGAGGCCATTCGCCAACAGGTCCAGCACGTCGCTGACGCGGATGCGCATGCCCCGGACACAGGGGCGGCCGCCGCATTGCTTGGGGTCAACGGTGATCCGATCCGCAAGATTAGCCACCGCGCAGTCTCCTCAAGGGTTCTTGGCAAGCGCAATCCAAAGCGACTCCCACAAGGCAATTGTAGCGGTGGTGGTCCCGGCTGAACACTGGCCGGCATCCTTCAACGTACTCGCAGATCGAGGTCGGCTAGCCCGGATCACGATGGAATTCAATCGCTTCACGAAGGAGTTGCAGCGTCTCTTCCCGGCCCTCCGCGGCGGCCACACAGCTTTTGTGTTCCCACGCTTTGCGTGGGAACAAGGATGGATCCCGAATTCTCGCGAATTCGGCGACGCGCGGCGAGCTACTCGTTGAAGAGCAAGCAGACGACGCCGATCGCGGTCGCGGCCAAGGCGGGATTGCGGATCTCATCTCCCTCGACGCAGTCGCGCCAAATGCGCAAGGCGTGCCGCAGGTATTGCTCGCGTGATTCCTCGACCAACTCGGGCCCGACCTCGGCCAGCACCTCGGGCCAAAGTTTCCGCAACTGCTCAATGGCGCCCGGCTTGCCGGCGATCGCCTCGAACACGGTGTCGTCCAGTCGTTCGAGTTTTTCGATGGCCGCCGGGCATGCGGCGCCGAGAACCTGCGCCGGATCGGGCGGCTCGCCCGTCGTCGACGGCGCCGTGCCCGGCAGTTGCGAAGCACGCTGAAAACGCGGATGCGGCGCGTCAGCGCGGCGCAGATCGTCGTACGGCTCGCCGGCCACGGCGCCGACGTGCTCGACCACCGGCTCGTCGCCGAGGTCCGACTCCGGCCACAGCGGAACATCGTCCACCGGCGGCTCCGTCGGGGTGCGGAACTCAGCGACGACATGGCAGGATCTTTCGTTCGGATACGCCGGGCTTGCAGCCGACTCGTCCGGCGGAATGGCCGGCGCCGCCAGCGCTTCGAGCAACTCATCGCCCAATCGCGGCAGGTCGGCCAACGTCAGATTCGGGCGGCCCTTGCCAAGCTGTTGAGCAAGGAACGACGTCTTGCCGGTGGCGATCGTGCAGGCGACGAACCCGCTCCAGCCGACGGTGACCGTGAATCGCATGGGGGGCTTGCCGCTCAACTGCAATATCGTCATGTCATATTGGCGTTCCAAACGGCGCTGCTCGGCCCGGTCGTCCGCGAGGCAGAACAAGCGAAACGGCCGGCGCGGCGAATGCTTCAGCCCCGTCGAAAACGAAAACGCCGTGCGGCACTCGACCGGCAGGCAGTTGATCAGCCCGGCCACCAGCCGCGGCCGTAGGCGGCCCGCGACCAGCGCCAGGGACGTGCTCGACAGGGCCGCCTCGACGACCGCTCCCAGCCAGGTGATTCCCGGCTCGCTGAGCAACTGGCACAGCAGGGCCTGGTCGACGGCGGCCGCCTTGCCCGCCAGACGGAACGGTTCCAGCAAGTCTGGAACCTTGTCATACACCCGCAACGACCCCTGGGCGAAGGCCGCCGTCAACAGCGCGAAGGGATTGTTGCCGAAACGCGCCAGCACCTCCGCCGGCACGACCAGGCACTGCGTGTAGATCTTTTCGCCGCGGCCGCTGTATTCCTCTCCGGCGGGCGTGGTTTTCGAGACGCAGAAGGCGCCGCTGGGCAGAGGGTGGAAATTGACGCTCACGGCGTCCGACCCGGTCTCCAAGAGCGAGTCGTGGGACGGACCCCAGAGGGACAACTCGCGCAAGTCGGCGCTGACGACGCCCGCGCTGTGCGCCGCGAGCTGATAGCCGTCGCGGCGGTCGCTTTCGACCGACGTGAAAATTGCTTGTTCGATGAGCAATGGAAGATCCTCGCCTTATCAGCCTTTGAACTGTTTCAACAACCATTCGAACGGGTCGATGATGCCCCGCGGTTCGACCCTCAGCGGAACGCGCACGCGCGCGCCGCGGCGCGTGCGGTAGGCGCAGCCTCCGGCGACACCGGCCGCGAAAAAGCGGACGTTGCGAAACTGCTCCTGGCACTGCCGCCACAGCCCCGGCGCGCGCGACTGCGCGAACCCGGCCGGATCGAGGAAGCATTCCTCGCACTCGTCGGCCTTGGTGAGGATGAACGCAATCGGCCGTTCGGACCCGCCGTGCTTCGCCTCGGAGTTCAGTTCGGCCAGATAGCTCAAGAGCTTCATCGTGAAGTAGTCCTGGTCGAGCGAGCCGGCTTGCAGCTTGACCGTGTCGATCAGGATCAGTACGCCCGCGCACTTCGACAGCAGCGGATGGATGACTTCGTGAGAATTCGGATGATCGACTTCCTCGAACAGGGCCTCGCCGGCCATGTCGGGCATGATCAACTCGACGGGCGCCTTGTGTCCGACCGATCGAACCTGGCAATGCACCCAGTTCCAACGGTCGGGCTCGGTGGGCGTCTTCGCGGGAAACTCGCCCCGCGCCAGGGCCGAGGCCGTGGCCTGCTGCAAGTTGATCGAGAAGGCGCCGCGGGCCACGACCTGCAAGCGGTCGGGCTGCCGAGAGAGCATATCCAGCAGCATGCCGAGGTAGACGGTTTTGCCGACGCCGCTGGCGCCGACCGTGGCGAGCATCCGCGGCGGGGCCTTCTGCGTTCGCGACTGGTGCGCCAGCGCCATCGGCGCCAAGCAGCGGTGGCAGAGCTCGGCGTCGCCGATGTTGTCGCTCGCGCAGATATAGCACGGCGTCCGCGCCGCGTACTGTGCCAACCGCAACGAATCGAGGGGCAAAGTGCCTTCTTTGATCATTCGGAATCTCCTTGTGTTACCGCGGCCAATTCGCACTCATCGCCACGGCCGGGGTTGATCGGGGCCGCGATGTCGCAGAGGCTCAGCGCGCAGCGGAAGCCGATGTTGTGCTTGCGCGACAGCGGACTTTCACCACTTTGGAACTGGCAGGTGGCCTGGTGCTCGAAGTAGGTATCGAAGGCCCCGCCGCGGATGCTCTTCATCGGTACGGGCAGAGTCAAGTCGCTTCCGGCGCATTCGCCGGCGCCGAAGTTGCCGGTGGTCCATTCCCAGACGTTGCCGATCAACTGGTAGGCGCCCCCCACGCTGATGCCCGACGGAAACTCGCTGACGGGCGCGGTTCGGCCGGGGCCGGAACCCCAAAGGTTGCAGCGCTGACGGTCCATCGTGTCGCCCCAGGGAAACTTGCGCTGCGATTGGCGCGAGTCGGTCAGCGGCACGGGCCAGGCGCCGGCCTTGACCCATTCGGCCTCGCTCGGCAACCGCTTGCCGACCCAGCGCGCGTAGGCGGCCGCCTCGTACCAGTTCACGCCGACCACGGGATGTTCGTCCTCGCCGTCGGCGTAGCGGCCGTTCCGCCAGTAGTGGGGGCCGGGGCAGCCGGTCGCGTCGACGAACTCAAGCATCGCCGGCCAGATTTGCGGCTCCCAGATGGCCATCTGTTCGTAGCCGCCGTCGGCCACGAACCGGCGGTACTGCCGGTTGGTGACGGGGTAGCGGTCGAGAAACAGTCCGCTGACGTGCCAAACCACGTCGCCGCCGGTTTCGTCATCCTCGTCGCAGGTTCCCAACGTCACGTTTCCCTCGGGAACCAGCGACATTCCCTGCTCGAGCGCCTCCCGCGCGGCCTGGAACTGCTCGTGCGTGAGGTTCGAGACAAGTTGCCGCCGCAAGAGCAGCGCGTAGCGATCCTGTGTCAACATACCGTCGACCAGCGAGCCGACGTCGGCGCCGGCGCCGGCGGCCGGCGCCGCGGGTGGTTCGTCGTGTTGCGTCCAGGTGGCGCGGCCTTCCGTCGTGGCCCGCGGTTGGGGCGGCGCGGCGCGGCGGCGACGCCGGCGCCAGGCCGCCCAACCAAGCCCCGCGACGCCAAGCAGGCCGGCGCTCAAGCCGGCCAGGATCTCCAAGGGTTCCGCGTAGGTCGTCATCGTGCCTCTCTTTTCCCCCCCGTTCGTCGTTGAGCGATTTCTTTTTGCAACATGTCGAATTGCGCCATGACCGATTCGAGCACCGGGTCGCCGTCGCCCCGCGCGCCGGGGCGCGGGGCCGTGGCGACGCTCGCCGCGGTCGGCCGTTCCGGCGCGGGCGGCGCTGGGGCCAGTCGATCGAGCGTCTGGCGCCATAGTTTCAGTTCGCTCGCCCACACGGCCCGCTCCGCGGTCATGCGCGCTCGATCGGCAGTCGCCGCTTCGGCCATTTCGGTCAGACGGCCGCGGACGCTTTCGAGTTCGACTTCAAGCAGCGCCCGCTCCTTGTCGAGCACGCCCACCTCGCGCGTGGCGTCGGCCAAGCGGTTGATCTGGCCGCGGGCATCGCTCAATTCGCTCTGGGCCAGTTCGGCTCGGGTGTCGGCCAACTCGCGCGTGGCATCGGCCAAGCGGCTGATCTGGCCGCGGGCATCGCTCAACTCGCTCTCCTGCGCCGAGCGCTGGCGCTCGAGCGTCTCGACTTGCGCGCGCAAGGTCTCCAGCGCGGCCGCGTGGTCCCGCGGTTCGCCGCGCCGGTTCAGTTCGTTTTGCGCCTGGGCCAGTTCGGCTCGGGTGTCGGCCAGTTCGGCTCGGGTGTCGGCCAGTTCGGCTCGGGTGTCGGCCAGTTCGCGTGTGGCATCGGCCAAGCGGCTGATCTGGCCGCGCGCATCGCTCAATTCGGAGCGGATCGCGGCCAATTCCGGCGAAGTGTTCGCCGCAGTGGCCGAGCCGGTCTCGGCCTCGCCCGACTCGCGTAGCCGGAGTAGTTCGGCCCGGGCCGCTTCGATCTCGGCTTGCGCCTGCGCCAGTCGCTGGGCTTCTTGTCGCACCTCGATCGTGTCGCGCCGCAGTGTTTGGCGACCTTCGTCGAGCGCCTGCCGCGACTTGCCCAGCGCGCGTCGCCCTCGGCCGATTTTTCGCCTGGCCGCCGCCACGCGTCCCGCGCGGTCTTCCAGTTCGGCGCGGCAATGTTCGAGCTCACCCACTTGCCGCGACATGAACTCGGCGAATCCCTCGCCGCTTTCGCGCAAGACCAGCACCGCGGCTTCGACGCCGTCCCAACCGATCGGAGGTGTCAGCAAATCGACGGACACAGGCGTGGGTGCGAACTCGTGGATGCCGCGCGAAACATGGTTGCAGTCGTTGTGGCGCAGGCGTCGCCGCCATGGTGGTGTAGGCGTCCCGCCTGCCGGGCGGTTCCGGGATAAGCTCCTACTCGCCTCAAGAAACCTAGGTCAGTCGCGGCCATTGGGCAAATCGTCTCCGCAGTTCGCCATGCCGGGGGGACTATGCGCCGAGGGATGGATATGTCATCTTTTCCAATTGTCCCTGTCACAGAGGGCCAACGAGGCGGTTTCAACCATGTCGAAACGGACCAAGAAGCGATCGCGGCGGCCTGCCATCGGCGAGAGCCGGGCGGTCGACGCGGCGACGATCGGCTGGATGCTGATGGTCATGACGGCGTTGGTCTGTGAATTGGGTTTCGCCGTGGCCCACTACTTCGCGATGTCCGAAGGAAGTGGCTGGCTCGACGTGCTCTCGCGGATCTTATTGTTCGCGGCCGCGGTGATCGGCTTCATCTCGTTGCTTGCGGCGCCGGTGGTGATCAAGAACCGCCGCGAACCGCCGCCGCTTGGCATCACGCTTTTCGCGCTGCTGGTCGGCGCGGCGCCCCTGTTGATCATCGTGCTGCAGATCATGTTCCAGTAAAACCATCACCGCTGCGCCGTATGTGATGGCGTCGGCTTGACTTACGGAAATGGAGACGAAGGGGTTCGAACCCTCAACCCCCGGCTTGCAAAAACGGCAATCGCCGTCCCAAGCGCTTCCCAAAGGTCCAATGATGACAACAGGTTACGACGAAAACGAGAGGCTTGCAAACTCTTGCATGTTTTCACGAGAAATAAGGACTTACAACGGTAAATCGGTATAAAACCGGTAGCCAAGTAACGGCCGAACAAACGACTTTTTTGACGTCCGTGGGCCGGGGGTTGGCGGTTCACTACCGGTTTACTACCGGTTTTGTTGCCGGTTTTGTCACCCGGCCGGATCGGGGCGAACGCGCGCAAGAAAGGGCCGCGCCAAAGCCTGTCTCCTGTGAAGGCACTCGGGAGCGCCCGCGGGTCGTTGCCGAATCCGCGAAGGCAGGCTTTAGCGCGGCCCTTGATCATCGACGTGGTTCCCGTTCTGGATGCACCCAGTTCTCACGTCAAACAGAATACCAGCACGGCAAGCGAACGCAAGGGCCTACGCTCGGCCTGCGCGCCGGCAGGATCGAGCGAGCGCGTCAAGCCGCCGTCGCAGGCCTGCCTACCGGTAGGCAGGCCGGCCGGCGTGGCGTCTCAGTTTCGCGCGATTCCGCGGAACGTCGATCGTAGCCAGGCCTTGAACTCGGCGGGGGGCA
>DATKSN010000256.1:0-44561 GCA_035531595.1 Pirellulales bacterium
GAGGCCAGGGGCTTGCCCCCTGGAGTTTCACGTTGGTTTCTAAATCGAATGCGGCCGCATCCCCACCGTCCGTGTCGCCCCGCCGGCTGCCTCTGGCAGCCGGCGGGGCGACACGGGGAAAGACAGGTAATCAGGGGAGCCAGCGTGTGTAGATACGAGCGTGAAACTCCAGGGGGCAAGCCCCTGGCCTCTTTACGAGATATGAAGAATAACGAGGGCTTACGCCCCTTACGCCCCAGGCTACACTCTGTCGCCGCTGCGCGGCTGGCTGGACGCGCCGCGGCTGAAATCAATTGCCCTGGCGAGCGCCAGTCGCTCGCGCACTTCTTCCCCGCCATCCTTGAGCAAAAGTTCCTCGAGTTCCCGATACAGATTTCGTAGCGGATCGGGATCGCTGCCCGCGACGGCCTGGAAGCCATGGATCAGCGCCGAAACATTTCGGCGCTTGGCCGACACGACGCCTTGATCGCCGAGCTTCAAGAGCACCTTCGCGAGCGGATCGTCGAATCGCTTGAGTAACCGCGCAACCTGTTCGCGCGACGCATAGAGTCCACCTTCTTTGCGGTTTTCCTCCATCGGCCGGCTCCCCTTCGACGAAAGTTCCTCCTGGAACGCCTTCACAATCGGATCTTCCGCTGGAACCTTATCGGAGTGAATTCCCCGGTCGCACAGGCGCAACTGACCGATGAGCTCGAGCACACGATAGGCACGAATGATGGCGTCTTCGAATTGATGATCGCGCAGCCGTCGTTCGCCGTTGGCGAGCAAGTCGGCCGCCAAGAGCCGGAGCCACGCGGCGCACTGATTCGCATCCTCGGGAGGGTCGTTCGCGAGCGTGGCGACCCAGCCGCGCACGCGGGTCGACGGATAGAGCCGGTTCCAGCGGGAGGCGGCGGGCGCTGAAGCGAGGGCGGTCTCGGTGGCGGCACGGTAATCGAGGCGGTCCCAGGCGGCGTAGAACACCGCCAGTGGCCGCGCCAGCCGCGCTTCGGCGAGCAACTCGGCAGGCCAAAGCGAGGCGAAGGGCGTCGCTTGATCGGGCAGCACCGCCAACACGGCGCCGAAGTCGCCCTGTTCAAAAAAGCGCGCCGCCAGGTCGAGCCGTTGGCGCGCGGTCACCACGCTGGTGTGAACGTCGCCGATCTGCTCCGTGCCGGGCACGACCATCCCGCGGTCGTCGCGTTGGCCGGAGATGTACCGTAGCCGCTCGACGCCGTGCCGTACCGCGGCCAGCACCAGCGCGGCGCTCATCGCCTTCGTTCCGCGTGTGAAGTCGGCCAGCATCTCGTCGGGCTCCGCGCCGGCGGCGCGGAGATTGGCGATCACGTTCTCGAAGTGGGCGAAACACGCGTCCGTATCATTTTCAAGGTTTGATCCGGGCAAGGGGAGGATCTCGATCGGCACGTCGGCAATCTCCGTGCGAAGTTGCGCGGCGCTATCGGCCGTCAGCGTCGAAGGCAACAAAATCACGCGGCGCCATTGGCCGGCGCGAATGGATTTGGTCAGCGGCGCGAGGAGCGTGTCGCGAGCATTGGCAATGTCGCCGGTGCCGACCGTGCAAAACAGAATGGAGGGTTGGTTCATGGCAAGGTCAGTGTTTGTTAGCAGAACGTAACGTATTATTGAATCGGCGGCATTCGCGCCTCGATTATCGGCCTCCGCGGCCACGGCCGCCGTCGCGGCGCGGTGGTGGGGATGGCGGGGGCTTGTGTGGTTGTTTTCCGTCGGCTACGCGTTTTTCTTGATCGGCGGCGGTGGGAAAGCGAAACGAAATCTCTTCTGCCTTCGCCGAATTCACGATCAACGGCAGCTTCATCGCGGGCTGCGCGGCGCCCGGCGCGGCGCCCGAGTTCGTGAGCGGGCCGCAAATCCCGGTGGCAAGGTGCTTTGCCTTCCAGCCGCCCTTTTTGGTGCGTTCATTGAGTAGTTCGGCGTCGACCCATTCTCCGGGGCTGGGAAGTTTTGATCCCGAAGCAGCGGAAGGTGTGGAGACGCCCGAAAGGACCGCGCTCGCTTGCGATCCCGGAGTCCAAGTCGGTGCCGTGCCGTGGGAGGCCAATTCGGCGGCGCGGCATGTGAATTCCACACGCAGGTGCGCCGCAAGGGCATTGAGGACGTCGGTGGCCTCCTGACTCGCGACGGCCTGCGGCTTCGCGCGGCGAGTTTCCGGGTGGACTGTCGCGTCCCAAAGATGGCCGGTGAAAAAAACGGCGGCGCGGATCATGAGACGCCCATCGGCCGCCCGGCCAATGTGATAGTGGATGGGCGAGGCGTGTCGCTCGCCTTCGGGTCCGCGCAGTTTCAGTGGCCGCTGGTGGTGCTGCTGATGGGCACCCGGCTTGTCGCGCGGGCCATGTATTTGGCGAGGCAGCCCCAGCACCGCTTTACCACCGCAGTGTTTCCCGTGCTGGGTCGTCGGCGCGGCCTGGGCGTAGGCTTGAATGACCACTCCCACCTGGTCGAGCGTGAACCACGGATTTGTCCAGGGAGTTCCAATCTCGACGAACTCGACACGCTCCAGCGAGGCGGTCGCTGTCGCTCCGGCGCGAAACGGCAGGCCAGCGCGCCGCCATTCATCGCGAAATCGTTTGGCAGCGTCTTTGAGTTGTTCGAGCGACAGGTTGTTAACATCGTCAAGATCGGCGAAGGAACCAAATCCCTTGCGCGACTTGGTTCCCACCCCGCCAAAACGGGCGAAGAGCCATAACGCGGCGCGCGCTTGGTCGCAAATCGACTCGGCGGCGACCGGAATACGTCGGCTGACGTTGCCGTACGCGTCGCGTAACTCGAAATGCGCGCATTTCGCGTTGAGCCGCACACGCCACTGGGAACCTTCGCCGAGGCACCAGCGGCGCTTGCGCTTCCTGCCGGACGCCGCCTGAACCATCTCGTCAGTTCCGTAGCCAGCGTAAAAAAGTCCCTGGGTCGTCACGCTTACGCCGTTCTTTTTCAGAAACGTATCGTCGTTTTCGAGGGCATCGTTTCCTCGCCGGTCTTTTCCCATTTTTTTGCCCGGCCGCTCGAACGGCCCCACGAGCGATTTGCGTTCGACTGTGATCCGCACGGCGCCCCCCTGCTGGGTATCGCCCCAGATCATCGCCTCCATTTTCCGCAGCGTGGCGACGTCGACGAAGCCGGCGTGCAGGGTGCGCCACCACCAGCGCAACAGGCCGCGCAGCGTGGCGGGGCGCAGGTCGCAATCGTCCGCTTGTTGCGACGCCCCCGCCAGGAAGGCGGGCGTGACCAATTCCAGCATGGTCGTGAACGTAGCCGGACTCGCAAGAGTTCGGGGCGCGCTGGTAGCCGGACTCGCAAGAGTTCGGGCGGCAGGGTCGAGAGCGTCTCCCTGAATTCTTGCGGATTCAGCGACGTCGAGTCGGAACGAGCCGTAGCCGGCCGCCGTCTTGGCCCCGGCGCCCAACTCGGTCAAGGCGCCTTGCAGCCAATCGCGCGCCAGGTTCACCAACCCCGCATCGGCGTCGCCGCGGCGCGGGGCGAGGGCGAACTCGAACTGGGTATCGTGGGGGACGGCCAGAAAATAGACCGGGATCGGGTCTTCCCAATCGCCTGGCGGATGGGCGTTGTCGTCGTCTTTGGCCTGGTAGTATGCCGGATGATGGTTGTTGACGATGTCGACGATCAGCTTGGGCCAGGCAGCGGGCCAGGCGTCGTGAAACACGATTTGGCCGGCGGTTTGCCGATCCGACTTCGGTTCGCCTGGTTGGTTGCCAAACACGGCGACGACGTCGGCCTCCAACGCGCCGGCCACGACGGTTGTATAAGCGCGGGCCATGCCTTTGAGCCCGCTACCCGGTAAATAGACGAATCCGTACAGCGGGTGCAGGCAGATACCCGCGTTCTCCAGGGCTGAGGCGCGCGCCAGGTGCAGCGTCAATGGTCCGGTGCTGGTGCAGGAGAAAGCGGTCGTTGAAGGGACGGTGGCGAGCAGGCGGCGCCGACGCTCGATCAGCGCCGAGAAAAGTGTCGGATCGCCCGCAATCCGGCAGACGTCGGAGAGCGCCTTCCGCTGTGCCGTTTGGTCGCCCGGCACGCTGAACTTATCGAGCTGCAAGCCTGGATGCCGATGGTCGATCGTCGCCAGGTTGAGGAGGGCGATGGTGCTTTGGGGCAGGACGAGGCTCATGGATCGTCCCCTTCCGTCAGTCCCTCCGCTTCCGCGAAGCGGTTGAGCCACACCAAGTACGCCAATACTTCGTCGGTCGCGCGGCGAAGGAAATCGGAATCACCCTTGACGATTCTCTCCAACAGATCCTTCGGCCCATTCCGCTGAGATGGAATTTGCTCGCCCGTCCAGTCGCTCAGTTCAGCCAGCAATCCGGGCGCATAGTCCTTGGCTTTCAGGAAGGCCAGCGCCTGCCCCAGCCCCGCCGCCATGATGCGGGTGGGCAGTTTTTTGGCCTGGCCACCAAATTTCTTGGGTTCCTGTCGCTGGTGGTTGGCTTGCTTCCGCTTGGCGCGCTGGACCACATCCCAGGCATGAGCGGCGCGGCGCTGGTCGAGCGTCGGCCGAGGTTGGTTCGTCGTGGTTTCCGGCATCAGACACCTTCCTTTCCCTGGACGCTCGCAATGACCGACGGTGATGTCGCGGCACCGGCGGGCTTGTCGCGGTCGAACTCGTGTATTATAATAAGAGTAGGATCGGTATTATCGAGCGCATCTGCCATGAAGACGATCTCGTTGAAACTACCGGTCGGACTGCATGCCAGCCTGGACCGCGCGGCCAAACAGAGAAAACAAAGCAAGTCCGACGTGGTGCGCGCCGCGCTCGAACTATTCCTGAACGGCGAAGGCGCCATCCCGCCAGGATCGTTGCTTGAGGCGTCCAAGCCGTGGATCGGATGTGTCGCGGGGCCTGGGGATCTCTCCACAAACCCGAAGTACATGGCAGATTTCGGCACACGCGGCAGAGAATTCCAATCTTGATGCCGCCGGATGATTGAACCATGCTGGGGGCCGGAGATCATTCGCCACCTTCCTTTCCGCAGTCCAGACGCACCGTACACAACCCCTTGCCGATGGTTTCGTCGCCGCCGACTTGCAAGACCGAGCCGTCGGGCACATGGCCGCGAAGATAGCCGAGGATGTCGGCGGCGCGCAGGAGCCCGCCGTCGCGGCGGCTGTCGTTGGCGAAGACCAGCGCGTAGAACAAAGTTTCGGCCGGCAGAAACTCCTGATAGAACAAGGCGCCGGTCTTGACGGTCTTCTTGTCGTAATCGAGTCCGATCCGCGCGACGACCTCGGTGGCGTGGCGGACGAAGTGGGTGAAATCGTCGTCGCGCAGCACGACCAGGTGTTTGCGCAGCCGGTCGCGCGTGAACTCGTCGTGAGCCGCGTGGTCCGCCACCCAAGCGGCCAGAGGGCCCGAGTCGGCCACGCAAGTGAAGTCGAATTCCTCCAGCACCAGTTGCTTGCCGTCGAGGAGTAAGGGGCTGTGCTCCGGGCAAATGGCCGTGTTCGATTCCGGCACGTTCAGAATCGGCGGCGCGGCGGCTTGGTGGGCCAACACGAGATCGCGCCCGAGTCGGCCTACCACCGCGGGGCAAGTGACCCAGGCGAAGACGCCCTTGAGCGAACGAACCGGGAAAGCCAGAATCCGCGCGTCCGTCACGGCGAGTGCCCCGGCGTGCTTGTCGGCGTCGGCCGTCGCCGGCCCGAAGGCGGCGACGAGCTCGGCATCGTCCTCGTTGGCCTTCTTGCGGCTGCCGCCGTGGTTGACCTTCGCCCGCTCGCGGCAGCGGTCGCGGAGGATTCCCTTCAGGGCGGAGCCGGGCACGAGCGGCCATTGCGTGTGGCGCTCGCGCTGCACCGGCAGATCGACCACGCCCAAGGCGGTGCCTGAGCCGGGGTGCAACGCGGTTTGCGCGTGCAAGAACAAGACGGCCGTTCGTTGGGGCCCCTCAGCGCTGGTCATCGCTCCACACTCCTTTCAGGTAACAGCCCCAGCCCTGCCGGCGATCGCGCGCGTCGTCGCTGAGACTGTCGGGCAAGTCGGACGGAATCCGGTCGAGAAAATAGACGCTGCCCGCCGCCGCCGCGAAGCGCGTCGGCTTGGGGCCGCGGCGTGCCAGATCCCAGCCGGAAACGGGCACGTCGCCGGGCACGGCCGCCGCGACCAGATGGCCGTCGAGAACGCGAGGCTTCCAGCCGGCGGCGAACATACCCGGCGTCGTGAGGAAAACGAGCGGTTTTTGGTCGCCACCAATGGCCGGCGCGGCGGGCCAGTCGAAGAGGTTGGTTTGGTGCAGCGCCACGCGGCGGCCCTCGCCGCCGAACGGCAAGCTGTCGATCTCGTCCAGGGCGTTGGGCGGCGCCTCGGCGGGAAGAACAAGCTCCGCGTAGAAGCAGATGTCGTATGCATGGTCCCGGTCGCATGCCAGATCCCGCCTGTCGCCGTGAGCGCTTCCGGCGCGCGTGTGGAGCGGGCTTCCAGCCTGCGTGTGGTGTGGGCTTCCAGCCGGCTCAGCCGAGGCAGGCAGGCGGGACGCCTGCACCACAAGGCCCGAAGGTCCAGCGAAGCGGACGTTGCGGGCCAGTGAGAGGAACTGGGCGCCGTAAATTTTCGATTCCGTGGCGGTCAGGCGGTCGGCGTCGATTTCAATGCCCGTCCGATGGTCGAACTGGTAGAGATCATCGGACTTGAGCAATTCGTCGCGATGTACCTCGCCGCCGGAAAGAAACGCGCGCAGCCCCTGGCTCGTCAGAAATCCCTGGGCCGCCTCCGTAGGTTCCTGGCCGCGCCTCCAGAGCGGGCGGAGGCCGCCGCGATGGCTCTCTTTCCAACCCGGCAGTACGACATCGGCCGCCAGCGGACGCAGCGCGACGAGAGGTCCGTCGTCGCGTTTCTTGAGCTGGTGGAGCGTGGCGGGCGCCGGCACGAGCGGTTCGAAATCCATAGCCGGACTCGCAAGAGTTCCGAAGGTGGCCGCGGCGCCAGCCTGACTTCTTGCGAATTCAGCTACGGCGCGGCGCGCGAGCCAAGGACCGCGAACGCCGATCGCGGCGATCCAGGGCGCCCGCGGACAGGCACGCGCGACCGCGTCGGGCCAATCGCAGCCGTCCCCGATGCCTTTGCCCAGAACGTCGAAATCGCAATCGTGCCGCCGCAGCAGGGCCGTGGTGAGTGCGCCGGCCAGCGTCTGAGGCAGCGGCAGGCCGCCGCCGACGCTCGCCGCGGCGTCGAAGGCGCGGCCGTCGCGGAAGAACAACACGTCGAGCGGGTCCAACACCAGGCCGATCGCCTTTCGTTCGCTCATACGTCCCTCCCCCGCGCCAAGAACGACGCCGATTGGCAGAGCGTGATGAACTGGCCCAGGGCTTCGCCGTCGCACTGGATCCGCCTGCGCGGCTCGCCGCCGTCATCGTCTGGCACATCGAGCAGGCGGTACTCGTGGAACGCCGCGCCGATTTCTTCGGCCGCGGTCTCTGGATCGCCCTGCCGGCTGAGGCGGAGGCGAGTGGGTTTTTCAGATCGCTGAACCTGCCTGCGGATTTCGGCCCGCATGGCCTCGGGGTTCAAACCCACCAGCGTGTCAAGCTCGGCGCGCAGGTGGTAGGCCCAGCGGTCGGAGGCGCCTGGAACACCATCCTGCCCCAGAAACGCTTCGAGCCAGTGCTCGACCTTCGGCACAAACTCCCAGGGGCAGATCGCCGTGGCGTGTTCCCCGGATCGGCGGCAAACGGTCAGTTGCAACGCGTCGCGTCCGCCCTTCTTCGCGGCCGATTCCGCGTCGCGCGCCCATTGCAAGGCCAGCCGCAGGTCTTCCTTGTAGTGGACCACGGCCAGGCCGGCGCTGAGCGTGGCCTTGCCGCCCATCAGCAGCCGCTCGCGGCGTTGGTCGTCGCCCTTCCAATCCGAGCGAAACGTGGCGTTCAGTTCCTGGGCGCAAGCCAACGCGGATGCCGTCGGCAGCAGGGCCAACACGTCGTCGCCGCCGGAATAGATGAGCGTGCCCGCGTGGTCTTTGACGATCTTGGGAACGAAGTGCAGGGCGAAATTGGCCAGTGCCTCGCTGATGGCGGCGTGCAACGCGGGGCCCACATGGCGCGGGGCTTTCAAGGCCGCGTCGATGCGGCCGCGATGGTCGTCCCCCTGCGGCAATGATTCGAGCAACCGCCCGTAGTAACCGAGCATTTTGGGGTGCATGACTTTGTCGACGGCGGGCGATCGCTCGCCCCTCAACCAACCGCCGAGGTAATCGCCGTCGAGCACCAGGATGGCGTAGTACGCCGGGGGGTTTCCATGCTTTTTCCGCGCGTGTTGGATCTGCTCCCAAACGCCGTCGGGGCATTTCTCCTCGTCCTCTTCCGCATTTTGCCCCGGCCAGTGCAGCCATTGGCCGCTCCAATCGTCCTCGTCTTCGCGAACCGCGCGCGGGTTGACGCCGGCTTTTTCCAACCAGCGCCGCGCGGCGACCGTCGCCGTGTCGTCCCAGCGCAATTCGCGAGGATCCGCAAGCCCCAACTCGCGCCACAGGAACGCCGCGCCGGCAAATCGTTTGACGAGTGCCAACGCGCACAACCGCTCGCGCCGCCGGAGGCGCACTCCGCCAATCTTCAGGTTCACCGCCTGCTTCCAAAACATGGCCGATTCGTCGAGGCCTGCCGGCCCCATCTGCTCATAACTTCCCAACAGACTGCACTTGGGGGGCACCTGCTCGCCCTCGCGCGCATCGGTCGAGGGGAGCACGCGGCGCACGCTCCTGGTCGCTTCCATCAGCCGGGCCGAAAGCTCCAAGCGGTGCTGCCACTGGCCGGCGGAGTTCTGCGGATAACGTGGGCGCTCGCCGACGGGAACGGCCTCGGTCAACTGGCGGACTTTCGCCGCTTCGGGAAAGGCAGGGCTGAAATCCGACCCGCCACGCAACAGATCGGCGAGTTGCGCGTCGCCACATTCTTTCCAGGGGAGGACCGCCGTGCGAAAATCGAAGAAGTCTTCGACCTGGAACGACCAGAAACGGTCCCAATGGCGGCGAAGCCGATCGTCGGGAACACGTTTCTCGATCTGGTCGTTGAGTTTGACATGGACCGCGTCACAAATTCGTTTCCACGCTCCGCGCGCCGCCTTTTCGCAGGCTTTGGCCAACTCGACCGCATTCGCGCCATCCGTTCCCCACGGCACGACGGCGACGAACCGGTTGGGAAGGCACGGCGACTTGAGCTCGTCGGCCCCGTGGCGCAGCTCCGGCTCCTCGATCCGTCGCTCGTCTCGCAGCCAACGATCGAAGAGCGGCGAGCCGCGCAGCGCCGGATAGACCATCGCGGTGGGGCCGACCGCTTCGACGATCGGCAGCATCGCCTGGAACGCCAGCCAGGAGAGGATCATACTGCCGGTCCACAGATCGCGCACCGTCCTGGCCTGCGCGATGAACGACTGCACGGGTCCGACGCTGAACGAGAGAAAGGCCGCGTTGCCGCCCCACTGGACGGCGCTCAAGGCGGCCGTAACGTCGAGGTGCTGCCAGATCGTATGATCGGGCGTCCGCGTGTCGGCCGGCAGCCAGGCCAACTCGGGCCGCTGGCGCGCCAATCGCTCGGGCCAAAGGCGCCAGAGGGCGAGGAACCGTTGTGGTTCGATCTGGCCCGGTAGCGAGTCGACGATCTCGCGGATGCTCCGTTCGACCAGCGCCTCGTCGATGGCCAACGAACTCGGGATCTCGCGCGATTTGCCCGACAAGGGATGGATCAGGCACAGCCCGTCGGCGGGGCCGACGCGCCGCGAGTCATCGTCGCCCGTCGGCATCGGCAGCCGCTCGGTGGCCGAGGCGAGCATGTCGCTGGTGCCGATCTGCTTCAAGTCGTCGGCCGCGACGGCTTCGTCACACGCGACGCTCGCATAGCGAGCGGCGCGCGAACGATGGTTCTGGATCGATAACGCCTTGTCCGGCGGATCGTGCAGGTACACGCGGAGCAGGTCGTGCCACGGCATCAAATCATCCCCTTCGTGCCCGGACGAATGCCGGGCCACGCGAACCCTCAAGAGTTCTCGACGCGAAGCGTGCCAGCATCATATCCCCGCCGCCGGACGGTGCAAGCCCCCCGCCGCGAGAATTCCTCGGCGCTGGGCGCGGAGCGCGGCGGCTTGAATTGCAGGTCCAGCCAAGAACAGGCTGATGCACAGGCTGATGCCGCCCTGGCACGCATCAGCCGATGTTGATATAATACCATCTCGCACCGGCTTTCCGAACGATGGCGCAACACGGATCGCCGGCCCTCCCGTTGCGCAGGAATTCTGACGGAAGATGGTGTGGCATGTTGACGATTTTTGGCCCGCGAGATAGCCGCCGTTTGTGCGATGGTCTCAGTCGCCGCAGCTTCTTGAGCATCGGCGGCATGGCGTTGGGCGGCCTTTCGCTGCCGCAGTTGCTGTCGGCTGACGCGAAAGCCGGGGCCGGCCGGTCGCACAAGGCGATCATCAACGTGTTTCTGCCTGGCGGTCCACCGCATCTGGATATGTGGGACATCAAGACCGAGGCCCCGGCCGACATCCGCGGCGAGTTCGCGGCCATCCCGACCAACGTGCCGGGTATCGAGATCTGCGAAATGTTCCCCCGCATCGCCGCGATGATGGATAAGTTCATTCCCATCCGCACCATCGTCGGAGCGTTCGGCGGGCACGACGGATATCAATGCATGACCGGCCGCGTTCCGAACAACGCGCCGGGCGGAGGCTGGCCCGCCATGGGCGCCTGGGCGTCGAAGATCCAGGGGCACGTTCGCCCCGGCGTGCCTCCGCACTTGTCGCTGATGTACAAGACCGGCGCCGCGACCTGGGGCAATCCGGGCGACGGCGGCTTTCTGGGCGCCGCCCACGCGCCCTTCCGCCTGGTGGGCGACAAGGGGCAAAAAATGGCGGACGACATGGTGCTGGGCGGCGTCACGCTCGACCGGCTTCGCGACCGCACGCGGCTGCTGCGCGCGTTCGACAACTTCCGCCGCCAGGCCGACTCCAGCGGCGTGATGAACGGCATGGATGCCTACGGGCGGGAGGCCATGGGCATTCTCACCTCGTCAGGACTGGCCGATGCCCTCGACCTGTCGAAAGAAGATCCCAGGATCGTCGAGCGCTACGGCAAGAACGATCCGACCTACCAGCGCGACGGCGCCCCGCGAATGGTTGAGAACTTCTGCATCGCGCGTCGGCTGGTGGAAGCCGGCGCCAGGGTGGTGTCGATGAACTTCACTCGCTGGGATTGGCACGGTCCTGACGGCATGAACTATGTGCAGGGACGGATCGACATGCCGCTTTTGGACCAGGCGCTTTCGGCCCTGGTCACAGACTTGCACGAGCGCGGGCTCGATCGCGATGTGTCGGTCGTTTGCTGGGGCGAATTCGGCCGGACCCCGCGGATCAACCAGTTCGCCAGCCGCGATCACTGGCCGCAGGTGAGCTGCGCGATCATGGCGGGCGGCGGAATGCGCGGCGGGCAAGTGATCGGCCGCACGAACCGGCTGGGTGAATATGCGGCCTCGCGACCGGTGACGTTCCAGGAAGTGTTCGCCACGCTCTACCACAACATCGGCATCGACGTGAATACCGTCACGGCGCTCGACACGCACGGCCGCCCTCAATACCTCGTCGATGCCGGCGAACTGCCGATCCATGAGGTCATCTGAACGGGTCGCGAGGATTCAAATCCAGTTCGGCTGCCAGCCGGCGCGATACGACTTGGTGAGCAATGCCCGCGCATGCGGCGAGCCGGCGAGTTCGAGTTTTTCGGCGTCAAACGACAAGGCCCGCCCGGGCAGCCTGATCGCAATGGTCCCCAACAGGATGGCTTCGCTCAGCGGCCCCGAGTAATCGAAGTGGGAGGTCGTTTTGTCTTCTCCCCGGCAGGCGTCGGCCCACGAGACGTAATGATCGCGCGCCGGGACGATGGGGATTTTGAAGCCGGCGAACTTCTCTTCCGGGAACAATTGCGGCATCGCCACATGAGGCACGACGAGCGAACCCTGCTCGCCGAGCAAGACCGAGCCGGAGCCGGGCAGTGGGTATTTTTCCGGCAGGCCGAGCGCCTCGCGCGGCGGGAACTTTCCTTCGCCGTCGTACCAGGTGACCTTGATCGTCTTGCCGGCCGTCAACTCGGTGCCGGGGAATTCGTAGGCGACGGTCGACCACTTCGTCCAGACTTCGCGGTTGATGGCCGGCGCATCGGCCCGGATGGTGAGCGGGGCCGTCAGCTTCAGCGCCATGAAAACGGGATCCAGAATGTGGCAGCCAAAATCGCCGAGTTGTCCGTTGGAGAAATCCTGCCAGGCGCGCCAATTGAACGGATGGTAAATCGTCGGCAGGTAGGGACGCGGAGGGGCGACACCAAGCCAATCGTCCCAGTGGAGCGTTTCGGGTATCGGCGCGCTTCCCGCCGGTCGATCGTCAACGAGCATCCAGCCCATTTTGCCGCTCTGCCAGGAATGGACTTCGCGCACCTTCCCGATCACCCCGTCGTGGACGAGTTTCACCGCGGTACGGTAGGCTTCGTGCGATTGAATCTGGTTGCCCATCTGCGTGACGACGTTGTATTTCTTCGCGGCCAGTCGCATCTGCCTGGCTTCAAAGACGGTATGCGTCAGCGGTTTCTGGCATTGCACATGTTTGCCGAGTTGCATCGCGGCCAGCGAAATCGGGGCGTGCATGTGGTCGGGGGTGGAGACGATGACGGCGTCGAACTGGCTGGGTTCTTCCAAGAGCTTTCGCCAATCGGTGAAACGCCTGGCATCGGGAAACTGTTCCGCGGCCCGGCCGAGGTGCTCTTTCGATTCGTCGATGTCGCACAGCGCCACGATCTGAACGTAAGGGCCGGCGGCCGTGGCGGTCAGGTCGGACCAGCCCTTTCCGCCGCTGCCGATGGACGCCACGCGCAATCGGCCGTTGGCTCCGAGTACGCGCGACGCGCTTAGGGCGGGAATCGACACCGCCGCCGCCGCGACGGCAAGCTGCTTCGAGAAGTGACGGCGAGATGTGCGGATCGGCATGGTGTGGCCTCCTGATGGCGCGGATGGTATATAGAATAATCGCGTGTGACTGGCAATATAACCGAAAGCACGGCGGCGGGCGATGGGTGCTATCGGCGGACGCGATCCATCAGGCGTTTGTTCCATACCCGCAGAAGTTCATCGCAACCCTCCCAGTAGTCTTTCGTAAAATCAATCATCTGGAATTGCGGCAAAGTCCAGGAGAGCGACCGAAGATCGCACTTCTTGAAAAGCAGCGGGATAATGCGTTTCTGGTATCGTTTCGTCGTGCCACTGTTGAGCTCCACGAATGTGGTGAGGACTGAACCAAACCGGAACCTCATGCGCCACCAACACGTCACGCAGCCGACGCGCGGTAGCGTTGTCGTGACTGGCGTGGGAGAGGAAGACCTCACGCATTCGAGTGGCTGGTGCTGGAACCGGAGGCTAGTGTCTGGATTTCTTTCGCAACCTCAGGAAAATCTTTGGCCGAATCGACCTGCTGGTGCGGCAGCGTCAGCAGAATCCAAGGGATGTCCTTGCCTGCCTGCAGCGTTGGGCCCACGAACACCGTGAAGACACGGCCCTCAAGTTTCCTCGATGCAAGCGCGAATTCGATGTCCTGGCGAACCGAGTCGGACTCCAGGGCTCGGGGAGTCAGCAAGATGACCATCCATTCGGCGGCGTCGAGCGCTTTGCCGATCTTCTTCGCCCAGTTCTCGCCGGGAACGATTTCGTCGTCGGCGATCCAAATCGTAAAGCCCGCGCGCGAGAGGCAATCGGCCAATTGGCGCGCCAGAGTGCCATCCTTGCGAGCGTGACTGAGAAATACGTTCATAGGAGCATTGTAACGGGCCGCGAGCGTTTGATCAATCCGAACAAAGGTCAACACGAGGTACGAATCTCTTGCCCTCTTCGCTCTCGTGGGTCAAACTAGGGGAACACGTCACTCAAGGAGTCGCACTCATGAATTCCAATCAGCCGCGGATCGAGTTCAACGAACTAACGGCCGAAGAAGCTCGCGTCATCGTGGGCAAAGGGACGGAACGGCCCTTCACCGGCGAGTACACCGATTTGAAAGACGCGGGCACGTTCATCTGCCGCCGCTGCAACGCGCCGCTTTATCGCTCCGCGGATAAGTTCGACAGCCACTGCGGCTGGCCCAGCTTCGACGACGAGATTCCAGGCGCCGTCGATCGCCATCGGGATGCCGACGGTCAACGCACCGAGATCGTCTGCCATCATTGTGGCGGGCACTTGGGCCACGTCTTCCTCGGTGAAGGAATGACCGCCAAGAACACGCGGCACTGCGTCAATTCGATCTCGATGAAGTTCGTCGCGAACGGTCAATCGCCGCCGACGGCTTTCGTCGGGTAAAGGTACGGTTTTGCCAGTTTTTTCGGAAGCTGCGCTGGAGGGCGTCCCTGTGAATGGCCCGCGCCGCGCCCTGAGGCCCGACGATGGCGAACGATGACGCAGAACTGATCCGCGCACACCGCCCAGCGGGCGCGATCTACCGCGAGCTCTCCTTCCGGACGATCACGCTCGAATCGTGGCGCGAGATCGTGGAGGTAGCATACGAAGAGGCTCTTTTGGGGGACGATCGGGCACGCGTCTGGATTCAGCGCAGGATGGACAGGATGGGTTCGGAACCATGCTCGATACCTTATTCAATCCTGTTCATCCTGCCATCCTGTCTTTGCCCGTTTTCGTGATTATTTCCGGCTCGAATTCTCCGACCACGACGCCATCGAAGCTCACATTGAGCGGCTACTTGGACGCAACACTCACGCCTACGTTCCGCGGCGCGTGGGCCAAAGCGTTGTGTTAAACGGGCTCCAGCGCGCCCGATGGACGTCACCGCCCCCCGGACGGTCGTCTCCGTCATTTTTTGTTTTCCACGCCCGGCTCGTGTTCCGCCTGCCCCGACGATATCCGCATCGTCGCGGCGCGAAAAAAAACGATTCCGAAACCCCTCCCAAAGAGATCCAAAAAAGCGTGGGGTAAGGCGAAGGGTGGCGCGGCAATTGGATGCCGCTTACGCGGCTTGCGAAAAACGTCATGGGGTATTCGGAAGTCGTTTTTTTTCGCTTCGCCGCCGTTTTGTTTTTTGCACGTTCGTTGCTGCGCAACGAGCGTGCTTTTTGCGTAAAATGATCCTTCCCGATTCGTGGGCCGATTCGTGGGCCGCTCCGCGGACCCGGCGAGCTTGCGCCGCGGGTTAGTGTGACGGCAGACTGCGATTGTTCCTCCTGGACCATGAATCATACGGGCTAGCCGCTACCGGCCGCTACCGGCCACCGGCTCCATGCCCAGCGTCTTCAGCAAGAAGGCGTAACCATCGGCCAGTTCTTCGATCGTCTTGGAGGTGGGCGTGCCCGCCCCGTGGCCCGCGCTGGTTTCAATGCGGATCAAAACGGGGGCCGGCCCCGCCTGAGCGGCCTGCAGCGCGGCGGCGAACTTGAAACTGTGGGCGGGCACCACCCGGTCGTCGTGGTCGGCCGTGGTGATCAAGGTCGGCGGGTATTTCACGCCCGACTTGATGTTGTGAAGCGGAGAGTAGGCGAACAAGGCGCTGAAGTGCTCCGGATCGTCCGACGAGCCGTACTCGCTGGCCCAAGCCCAGCCGATCGTGAACTTGTGGAACCGCAGCATGTCCATGACGCCCACGCCCGGCAGCGCGGCGCCGTACAAATCGGGCCGCTGGGTGAGGCAGGCGCCGACCAGCAGGCCGCCGTTGCTGCGGCCGCTGATGGCCAGCTTCTCGCGCGACGTGTACCCCTCGTCAATGAGCCATTCCGCCGCCGCGATGAAATCGTCGAACACGTTCTGCTTCTTCTCCTTCATGCCGGCCTCGTGCCAGTCGCGGCCGTACTCGCCCCCGCCACGCAGGTTCGGCATGGCGAACACGCCCCCCATTTCAAGCCATGCGACGCGACCGATCGAAAAGCCGGGCGTCAACGAGATGTCGAACCCGCCGTAGGCATAGAGATAGGTCGGGTTCGTTCCGTCGAGCTTCAGCCCTTTGCGGCGCGTTATGAACATCGGCACCCGCGTGCCGTCCTTGCTGGAATAGAACACCTGGCTCGTCTCGTAATCGTCGGGGTCGAAATCGACCTTGGGGCGTCGGAACACCGCGCTTTCGGCCGCGGCAACGTCGTAACGGTAGATCGTGGTCGGCTCGGTGAAGCTGGTAAAGGAGTAGAATGTTTCCTTGTCGTCGCGCCGGCCGCCGAAGCCGACGGCCGTGCCGATGCCGGGCAACTCGACCTCGCCCAGGCTCTCACCCTCCAAGTCAAACCGCCGCACCCGGCTGTGGGCATCATGCAGATAGGAGGCGAAGAACTCCTCGCCCACCAGCCCAACGCCTTCCAGCACGTCGTCGGCCTCCGGGATGATCTCTTTCCAGTCGGCCTCGCCGGGCTTGTTGACGTCGACGGCGATCACGCGGTTGCGCGGAGCGTCGAGATCGGTGCGGAGCCAGAAAACCGGGCCATCGTTGCCCAAAAAGTCGTAGCGGGCCACGAAGCCCTGGATCAGTTCGATCACCTCGGCGTCGTCTTGGGTCAGGTCGAGATAGAAGAGCTGGTTCTTGCGCTCGGTGCCGTGCCAAACGCTGATGATCAGGTAATGGCCGTCTTCCGTCACCTGGCCGCCGAAGCCCCACTCCTTTTCGTCGCGCCGCTCGTAAACCAGCCGATCGTCCGTTTGCGGCGTGCCCAGCTCGTGCCAAAAGAGTTTCTGATAATAGTTCTGACCGGTGAGTTGCTCGTCGGCCTTGGGTTCGTCATAGCGGCTATAGTAAAAGCCCTTGCCGTCGGGCGTCCACGACGCGCCGGAGAACTTGACCCACTTGAGGTGATCTTCGAGATCCTTGCCGGTTTCCACGTCGCGCACGCGCCACTCTTGCCAATCGCTGCCGGCCGAGGCCAGTCCGTAGGCCAGCAGCTTGCCGTCGTCGCTGACGGCCGTGCCGGTCAGAGCCACGGTGCCCTCGTCGGAGAACGCGTTGGGGTCGAGCAACCGCCGCGGCTCGGCCGAAAGCGCAGGCGCCCAATAGAGGACGCTCTGGTTTTGCAAGCCATCGTTGCGGCTATAGAAGTACCTTCCGCCATGGACCGAGGGGGTGCCGAACTTCTCGAAGTCCCAAAGCTTGGTCAGCCGCTCGCGGATCGCCTCGCGCTGGGGTATCGCCTCCAGGAAGCCGAACGTCAGCTTGTTCTCGGCATCGATCCAGGCCCGTGTTTCCTCGCTGTCGGAGTCTTCCAACCAGCGATAGGGGTCGGGTACTTGGGTGCCGTGGTAATCATCGGTCTGGTCACTTTGGCGGGCGTCGGGATACTTGAGTTCGGTCGCGGGCATTTTCACTTTGCCACTCGGTTTGGCGGCGGGCTTGCGTGGCGCGGCACCGGCCACGTCGGCGAAAAGAACGAGCAACGCGAACAACTTGACAAGCGACGGTCGTGGCACGGGAGTGTCTCCGCAAGTGGGGGGTCGGGGTACTAAACGACGGCGGCTTTCACGCAGTGGATCGGCGGCAGCGAGGCGGCGACGCATTCGAAGGAGTCGCCGCCGTCGCGACCGCGCCAAAGCTGGCCGGTGGTCGTGCCGAACCAGACCGAGGGCCGGCGGCCGTCGTCGAGGTCCATCGCGTCGCGCAGCACCGTACACCAGGCGTCCTTCTTCGGCAGGCCGTCGTTCAGTTTCCGCCATTTCTCGCCCGCGTTTTCGCTGCGCCACACCGCGGGCCGCGCTCCAGGGCAGGTGCGCGTGGCGGGCTCAAGCGGGGCGACGTACACCACGTCTGGATCGTGCGGATGCACCGCGACCGGGAAGCCGAAGTCGCTCGGCAGCCCCTTGGCGATGCTCTTCCAGCTCCGGCCGCCGTCGTCGCTTCGCAGCACGCCGAGCGTCGCGTCGTCCTCAAAACCGCCGTGGTTCTGCATGTAGAGCCGCTCCGGGCGATCAGGATGCGCCGCGATCTTATGCACGCACTGGCCGAACTCGGGGAAGCGGTTGGGCTGGAAGCCGGCGCCCACGCCGGAGTTCTCCGGCGCGAAGGTTTTTTCGCCGTCGCGGCTGGCGTAATGTCCGCCGGTCGAAATGCCGAGGTGCAGCGCGCCGCCGTGGAGGAGGATGGTGTGCAGGCAGAGGCCGCCGAAGCCGGGCTGCCACTGCCGCGCGTGCGCGTGGTCGGTGATGCCGGCCACCTTTTCCCAGGTGTCGCCGCCGTCGCCGCTGCGGAACAGCGCCGCGGGCTCGACCCCGCACAGGTAGTCGGTCGAATCACCACCCGCGGCCAACGACCAGATGTTCTTCAGGGTGCGTCCATCGTCCGCGGCGAACGCGGGCGCCGACTTCGTCGGCTTGAATTTCTTGCCGAGATCCTTGCTCACCTGAACCGTGGTGCCGAACCAGGGCGAGCTCGGCACCGCGACAAGCTTCGGCGTCTTCGAACGACGATCAATCAGCACCGTGTTCATCGGCGCCCCGGCGAAGAACGGGCCGCGCAACTCAAGCCGTTTCGCGCCGGGGGCGCCTTCGAGCACGAACAGGCCCTTTTTCGTTCCGACGGCAACCAGCACTCGACTCGTCATCGTTCAACCTCCAGAGACGGCGGGCAGGATCGTGACCAGGTCGCCCGCCGTCAACGGGGTATCCAGCCCGGCCCGCGCCCGGACATGGTAGTCGTTGACGAACACGTTGATGTGCGGCCGCGGCTCACCACGCTCGTCGCACAGGCGTACATGCACTTGCGGATGCCGCCGCGCGAGCTCCGCGAGCAACTCGCGGACGTCGCGCGCCACCATGCGAAGCTCCGCGTCGCGTAACGGCGCATCGTCGCCGCACAGCCACCGCAGGGCCCGCGGGATCGTGACTCGGACTTCGGGAACCATCGCTTCCATCAACCTTAAGCCCGGATGATTCATGGTCCGGGGAGGAACTCGCGCACTGTACTGTAGCGGAATTCGCAAGAATTCCGGCGTAACTCGCGTCCACGGCCTGACTTCTTGCGAAGCCAGCTACGGGACCATGAATCATACGGGCTAGTAGCCTTCCCAAAAACATATCGCACGAGCTGGCAAGGGTCAACACGTTCCGGCATCGAACCGTATCACCCGGCACGGATTGCCAGCGGCGAACACCCCGTCCGGGATGTCCCTCGTCACCACGCTCCCGGCCCCGATGACGGTTTTCGAGCCGATCTTCACTCCGGGACAGATGATCGCTCCACCCCCGACCCACACATCCGAGCCGATTTCGATGGGCTTGCCGAATTCCCGCTGCCGGCGCAGTTCGGCGTTCATCGGATGGGTCGCGGTGTCGATTTGGACCGCGGGCCCGAATAGGGCGAAGTCTCCAATCGTTACCAAGCACACGTCGAGAACGACGCAGTTGAAGTTGAAGAAAACACGCTCCCCCAACACGATGTTCGACCCATAATCGCAAAAGAACGGAGGCTGCATCCAGACCGACTCCCCGCCCTTCCCGAAGAGTTCCATCAGGATTCGGCGGCGAGCCTGCTGGTCTTTCTCGCGGGTCGCATTCAAGGCCTGGCATGAGTCTCTGGCACGCTCTCTGGCTTGAACCAACTCCGCGTCGAAGGGATCGTAGAGTTCCCCAGCCAGCATCTTTTCTTTTTCACTGCGCATGGAATGCTTCTCAAGGGGATTGTTGGGGATTGTTGGGATTGTTGGGGATTGTTGCATTGGGTGGCCGAGGGGGTACAATCGCGGCTGGTAGTTCGGAATGGTCAAGATATGTTACCGTTATACCGCACCCGGCCGCGGATCGGTGCCTCGATGCCTGCTTCCACCACCGCCGAATTCCAGGGAACGAATCGCTTTGAAGTCATCCGGCGGATCGGGGCCGGGGGCATGGGGGTGGTCTATCAGGCTTTGGACCGCGAACGCGACACGCATGTGGCGCTGAAGTTCCTGCCGAAAGCCGACCCGTCGGGCCTCCTTCGGTTCAAGCAGGAATTCCGCACGCTGGCCGATGTGACCCACCCCAACCTGGCCGCCCTGTTTGAGCTGTTCGTCGACCGCGATCAGTGGTTTTTCACAATGGAACTGGTGGATGGCGTCGACTTTTTCAGCTACGTCCGCCACGCGCCACCGGCGCCCCGGCCCGTTGGGGCGACCGATGTTCGGCTTCCGACGACATGCGAAGCCACGCCGAACATCATCGAAGGCGACACCTGTGACGATCGAACGCTTGGGGACGAGGAGCAGGCCGGGCAGCGGGTGCGCTCGGGGTTGACCGAATGGCAAGTGAACCGCCTGCGGTCGGCCCTGCGGCAGCTTGTCGATGGCCTTCAGCGGCTGCACGGCGCGGGCATCCTCCACCGCGACATCAAACCATCGAATGTTCTGGTCACGCCGGAAGGGCGGGTGGTGCTGTTGGATTTCGGCCTGGCGGCCGAGTTGCAGCCGCGGCACGGCGAGCCGGTCGGTGGCTCGGACTTCGCCGGGACGGTGGCCTATATGTCGCCCGAACAGGTCGAAGGCCGGCCGCTCACCCCGGCGAGCGATTGGTACAACGTCGGCACCATGCTCTACGAAGTGCTGACCGGGTGGCATCCCTTCCTGGGCTCGAAGCCGCAGGTGATGCGGGCCAAGAAACAGGGCGATCCGCCCGACCCCAAGTCGCTCTTGCCCGGCACCCCGGCCGACCTGAACCGGCTCTGCATGGACCTGCTGTGCCGAGTGCCCGAGGCGCGTCCCGATGCCCAGACCATTCTGCGCCACGGGCTCGCGGCCGGTCCCACGCCCGCGGCGACCACGCCGGCCGATCGTGCCCGCCCGACGTCCGTTTCACAGTTCATCGGACGCCGGCAACCACTGAACGAATTGGCGCGGGCCTATGCCGGTCTGCGCGACGGCCGGAGCCTGCTGGTTTTGATTCAGGGTGAGTCGGGCGTGGGCAAAAGCGCGCTGGTCCACCGCTTTCTCGATGAATTGCCACGCGACGCTCAGCCCGTCATTCTTTCCGGCCGCTGCTACGAACAGGAATCGGTGCCCTTCAAGGCGTTCGATGGCCTGATCGACGCCTTGACGCATTACCTCGATTCGTTGCCAAAACTCGATGCGGCGGGCCTCTTGCCGCGCGACGTTTTGGCCCTCGCCAGGATTTTTCCGGTGGTCGAGCGCGTGTTGGCACAGGGGCAAACGTCCGCGCGACGCGCCGAAGTGCCGGACCAGCGCGAACTGCGGCGGCGCGCTTTCGCCGCGCTGCGCGAACTGCTGGCGCGCGTTGGCGAACGGCGGCCCTTGGTGCTGGTGATCGACGACCTGCAATGGGGCGACGTCGATAGTGCGAACTTGCTGAACGAGTTGCTGCAGCCTCCAGATCCGCCCTTGTTGTTGCTGATTGCCACGTACCGCAGCGAGGACGTCCATCGCAGCGCATGCCTGCAACGGTTGGTTCAGACGGCCGGCGCCGGCGAGCACGCCGTCTCGCGGACATTCGTGTCGCTGTCGCCGCTGACGCGCGAGGAGTGCATCGACCTGGCCTTGCGGCTGCTCGAACGTGACGACCGCGCCGCGGTTGCCCTGGCGGAGGAGATCGCGCCCGAATCGCAAGGCAATCCCTACTTGGTCTGCGAGCTGGCGCAGCATGTTCGCGACGGCATCCGGCAGGCGCCCCAGAGCGAGATTGCCGATTCCGCCGCGCGCGTTCGACTCGACGACGCGCTGCGGCAGCGCATCGATCGCCTGCCCCCGGATGAGCGGGCGGTGCTGGAAATCCTGTCGGTGGCCGGGCGGCCGTTGCGGCCGAGCGACGCCTTCGCCGCCGCGGCGATCCACGAGCCGCTCTCGGTGCTCGCGCGCCTGCGAACCGACCGGTTCATCCGCGTGACCGGCGGAGGCGACGAACTGCTGGCTCCCTATCATGACTGCATCCGCGAGACCGTCGTGGCCAGTCTCTCGCCGAAGTCGCTTGAAGACCGCCATCGCACTCTGGCCACCGTGTTGCAGGCGGGCCAAGAGCCCGATCCGAGAATCCTGGCCATTCATTTCGAGGGAGCGGGCCAGGCCGAGGTGGCGGGCCGATATTACGCCACAGCCGCCGACGAAGCGGCCACGGCGCTCGCGTTCGACCACGCGGCGGAGCTCTATCGCAAATCGCTTGAATTGAAGCCGGCCACGGGCGCCGAGCGCTGCGGGATGCTTCGCAAGTTGGCCGAGGCGCTGGCCAACGCCGGGCGTGGCGCCGAGGCGGCGCGGCAGTTCCTGGCGGCGGCCGCCGACGCCGCGCCGCACGAGGCGCTGGCGTTGCGTGGGCAGGCGGGCTACCAGTTCTGCGTCGCCGGCGATATCGACGCCGGGCGCGAGGCGTTGACCGGCGTGCTTCAACGCCTCGGAATCCGGCTGCCCCGCAGCCGCAGTCGAGCGCTGGGGTCGTTGCTTCTCAACCGCTGCCGGCTGCGGCTGCGCGGCATTCGGTATCGCGAGCGGAGCGAGAAGGAACTGCCCGCCGCCCCGCGGACGCGCGTCGACGTCACCTGGTCGGTCGCGGTCGGGCTGACGATGATCGACACGATCCGCGGGGCCGACTTTCAGACACGGAATCTGCTGCTCGCACTGCGCACCGGCGAACCCTACCGGATCGCCCGCTCGCTGGCCTGGGAGGCGACACATGTGGCGATGGGCGGAGTGGCCGGGCGGACGCGCGCCGGGCGGATGCTGGACGCCGCCGGAAAACTCGCCGAACGGCTGGGCCATCCGCACGCCGCGGGTATGACCGTGCTGGGACGCGGCGTTTCCGCGTTCTTTTTCGGCGACTGGCGGGAAGCCCACGAAGTGTGCGACCGAGCCGCCACCGTCTTTACCGAGCGTTGCACCGGCGTGACCTGGGAACTCGATACGTCGCGGACGTTTGCCTACTGGTCGCTGTTCTGGCTGGGGCGGTTCGGAGAGATTCAGGACCGCTTTCCGCGGCTGGTGAGCGATGCCCGGCAGCGCGGCGACCGCTTGGCGGCGGCCAACTTGACGACGTTTGGCGGTCCGTTCATCTTCCTGTCGCAAGACGACCCCGAGGCCGCCGCCGAGGCCGTGAGCGGCGTCATGGGCGCCTGGTCGCAGCAAGACTTTCACGTGCAGCACTTCACGACGCTTTCCGCCCACACCTACATCGATCTTTATCGGGGCCGGCCCAGCGCCGCCTGGCGGAATCTCATTCGGAAGTGGCCGTCGCTGAAAGCCTCCTATCTGCTCGAGGTCGAATGCGTGCGGATCTTCATGCGGCACCTTCGGGCAATCTGCGCGCTGGCGGCGGCGGACGATCCGCGGACGGCGAGCGCCGACAGGGCCGCGCTGGTGCGTGAAGCGATCCGCGACGCGCGGCGATTGGACCGAGAACGGCCGCGGTACTGCCGTCCCCTGGCCATGACGATCCGCGCGACGCTGGCGGCACGCGCGGGCCAAGCCGCCAAGGCGGCCGACCTACTGGCGACGGCCGTGTCGCTGTTGGAGAATGATGGATTGGGCATGTATGCCGCGGCAGCCCGCTTCCGACGCGGCCGGCTCATGGGCGGAGAGACCGGCGACGAACTGATGGGCCAGGCGTCCGCGTGGATGCGACAAGAAAAGATCGCGCGGCCCGAGCGGATCGCGGCGCTTTTCGCCCCGAGCCTTGATAACAGGTTGTGACCAACGGGCGGCGGGTTTTGTCCCGCCGCCCGGTGTAGACTTCGCGCGGTCGAGAATGAGACATTCATGGTGGCTGGGGCAGAGCGTTAGCGATGCCCCGGTCGCTACCTTGCCGGAGATCCACATCATGGCTAAAGTCATCGTTCTGGGCGGGGGAGTCGCCGGCCTCAGCGCCGCTCACGAATTGGTCGAGCGCGGTTTCCAAGTTGAAGTCTACGAGCGCCGTCATGCCATCTGGGGGGGGAAGGCCCGCAGCATGGATCAGCCCAACTCCGGTATCGCGGGCCGCAAGAACCTGCCCGGCGAGCATGGGTTTCGCTTCTTTCCGGGCTTCTACAAGCACCTGCCCGATACCATGCGGCGGATACCATTTCCAGGCAACGCGCAGGGCGTTTTCGGCAATCTGGTGGCCGCCACGCAGGCCGAGATGTTTCAGGAGCGGGCCGACCCGATCTTGTTGCCTGTCCAACGCCCGCAAACGCTCCAGGATTGGATCGAAGCCGTTCGGGAAATCGCGCATGCCCATACCGGCGTTCCCAGGGTGGAAGCCGACTTTTTCTTTGAACGGCTTCTGGTGATCCTCACTTCCTGCCAGGAGCGCCGGCTGGCCGAGTACGAAAAACTTGCTTGGTGGAAGTTCATCGATGCCGACGACATGTCGGCCGCGTACCAGAAAATCCTGGGGCAAGGACTCACGCGCTCGCTGGTGGCCATGAGGGCCGAGGTGGCGAGCACGCGAACCGTGGGCGACATCCTGCTGCAGTTGATCCTCAGCGGCCTCACGGGAGGCGAAGCCGACCGCGTGCTCAACGGTCCCACCAACGACGTCTGGATCGATCCCTGGGCGCGGTATCTTACCGGCCGCGGCGTCGCGCTCGCGCTGGACGCCGAAGTGCGGCGGATTCATTTCAACGGCGCGAGCGTCAACGGCGTCGACGTGCTCGTGGCCGACCAGGTGCGGACGGTCGTGGGAGATTACTACGTGTTTGCCGTGCCGGTCGAGGTGATGTCGCCGCTGGTGTCCCCGGTCATGGCGGCCGCGGCGCCCTCGCTCGCTCAACTGGCCCGTCTGCACACCGAGTGGATGAATGGCATCCAATTCTATTTGAACCGCGATGTCCCTCTGGACCGGGGACATGCCATCTATCTCGACTCGGCCTGGGCCTTGACCTCGATCTCTCAGCACCCGTTCTGGCCCGGCGTCGACCTGGCCCAGTACGGCGACGGAACCGTTCGCGGCATCCTCTCGGTCGACATTTCCGACTGGTTCGCGCCGGGCAACCAAGTCGTCCACCTGCCGGCCCACCAATGCACCGCCCAGCAAATCAAGGACGAAGTGTGGGCGCAACTCAAGGCCCACCTCAACCGGCCGGGGCGGACGGTGCTGGAGGATGCCCATTTGGTTGGCTGGCACCTTGACCCCGACATCACCTTTCCGCGCAATTCCCCACCCAACGACGAGAACCGCGAGCCCTTGCTGGTGAATTTGGCGAATTCCTGGCAGTATCGCCCCGAAGCGGCCGTCGAGATACCGAATCTCTTCCTGGCGTCCGATTACATTCGCACCGAAACCGACTTGGCGACGATGGAGGGCGCCAACGAAGCGGCGCGGCGCGCCGTCAACGCCATCCTGATCGCGTCCGGCTCCAACGCGCGGCCGTGCGGTCTCTGGCCGCTCCACGAGCCCGACGTGTTCGCGCCGCTGCGCGACTACGACCTCATTCGCTTTCGGCTTGGCCTGCCGCACGCCAGCTTCCCATGATCGGGGGCTTCCCATGATCGGGCCGCGGTCAGCTCCCCCTCAGTAGCCGCGCGAGCAACTCCGAGCGCGAATGCACTCCCACGACATGGTAGATTTGGCCGAGGTGGTTGTGAACCGTCTTGGGGCTGATGTGAAGCCGGCGCGCGATCTGCTTCTCGGCCAGGCCTTTCAGGGCGAGTTCGAGCACGACGCCTTGCGCAGCCGATAGGCCGAGCATGTGCAAGTCGATTGCGGCCAAAGCCGGACCGTCGCCCCCGCTTGCCGTTTCGATGGCCGTTTCGAGATCGGATTCCAATCCGTCATCGTCCGGCGGCGTGTCCGCGAGCACGAACGACACCACCTTCCCCAGTCGCAGAGTTTGTCCCAACTGCAAGTTGGCCGTGCCCACGCGCTCGCCATCGACGAACGTGCCGTTGCGGCTGTCGCCGTCACCCGCGCACCGACGACGGCAATCTCCGCGTGCCACCGCGAAACGCTGGGGTGCGGGACGTGAAAAAGGCATGTCGACGACCGGCCGCAAGTCAACGTGCCATCGGTCAGGTTAAACGTGCCCACGGGCAAACAGCGAGGTTGATTCAACAGCACCAGCTTGGCGGCCATGTTGGGAACCTTTTCTTGCTGGACCCCAATCTCGGTGGATGCAACCACCCATGGTTGTAGGCTGTTTGGCCTATTGATGCAAGCATGTTCGGCGGTCAAAATAACACTCTGGCTCTACCGATCCGACCGTTGGAACGCGCCCACGCTCCGTCCGCCGTGGGCCTTTCCGCTGTGATAGGTGACCCTGATGTTCAAGTTCGTTCGTGAACTCTTCGACACGACCGATTTCCAATCGCGCTGGGGCGGCGAGAATTGGTCGGACATTCACGGCTGGACGCACATCGTGGCGGATATCACCATCTTCTGCACCTACGCCGCCATGGCGTGCGTGCTGGCATATTTCGCGCGCCGTCGCCCCGACGTGCCGTTTTTGCCGATCTTCTGGTTGCTCGCGGCGTTCCTTCTTCTGCGCGGCTCAGTGCATCTGATGAACGCGACCCTGTTCTGGCATCCGTGGTATCGCTTTTCGGGACTGGTCAAGGTGTTGACCGCGCTGGTCTCCGTGGGCATGGTGATTGGGTTGCTACGAATCGTGCCGAAAGCGCTCGCGCTCCCTGGGTTGGCGACGATCAACCAGCGGCTCGAAGCGGAAATAGCCGAGCGGAAGCGGACGCAGGAGGTGATCGCCCGTTATGCCGCAGACCTGGAGCGGAGCAACCGCGATCTGGATCAGTTCGCCTATTCCGCCTCGCACGATTTGAAAGCCCCCTTGCGGGCGGTGGACAACCTGGCCCGCTGGATTGCCGAGGACGCCGGGCGGCTGTTGCCCGAGACGTCGCGGCGCGACCTGGCTTTGATGCGGGAACGGATCGGCCGCATGCAGCGCCTGCTCGACGATCTGCTGGCCTATGCGCGCGCAGGCCGCATCCAGCACCAACGGGAAGCGGTCGATACGGCCGTGCTGGTGCGCGACGTGGTCGCTTGGTTCGCGCCGCCCGCCGGCTTCACCGTGACCAGCGCCGACTTGCCGACGCTGGCGACCTACAAGGCCCCTTTGGAACAGGTGTTCCGCAACCTGCCCTCGAACATCACCACCGCCAAGATGGCGAAGTGAACATTTCGGCCACCGAACGAGGCGAGTTCGTCGAGTTCGTCGTCCGGGACGATGGGCCGGGAATCGCTCCGGAATTTCACGAGCGGGCCTTCCAGTTGTTCCAGACCCTGAAACCGCGCGATCAGGCTGAGGGCAGTGGAATGGGACTGGCCCTGGTCAAGAAGATCGTTGAAAGTCAGGGCGGGACCGTTGGAATAGACTCCGCGCCGGGCGGCGGCGCCGCGTTCCACTTTACCTGGCCGCTGGGCCGGGATGAATCCACTCGACTGGAGACCCTATGAATACGAACGCCCCAACGCGCATTCTCGTCGTGGATGATGACGAAGTGGACCGTCGCGCGGTGCAGCGCGCCTTGAGCGGCGGCTACGTCGTATGGGAAGCGGGAACCCGCGACGACGCGCTGCGGCTCATCGCTGCCGACCAACCCGACTGCGTGCTTTTGGATTACCACATGGACGGCGCGAACAGCATGTAACTATTGGCGACGTTGCATCGGCGGTTTCCCGTCGTCATGATGACCGGTCAAGGGGACGAGGCGATCGCGGTCGCCACCATGAGAGCCGGCGCCCAGGATTATTGCAGCAAGAACGGCTTCACGCCGGACGTGCTCGACCGTGCCGTGCGCATGGCGATGCAGAAGCATGCCCGCAAGCGCAAGCGCGATGCAGCCCGCGTACGGATTCAAACCGCGTTTCGGAAGGAAAAGTCGAAGCGGCGCGAATTGGAGGCATCGCTGCGCGCCGCGCACGACATCCAGCAGAAGCTCATCCCCGCGCGAGCGCCCGCATTCGCGGGCTTCGACATCGCCGGCGCCTACTTGCCCGCCCAAGCGACCAGCGGCGACTTCTTCGATTACCTGCCGATCATCCGCGACGAACTGGGAATCGTGGTCGGCGACGTCTCCGGCCACGGCCTTGGCGCGGCGCTGTTGGCGGCGGAAATTCGCGCCTACACGCGGGCACTCTGGAGCCTCCATCCCGACCTCGGAGACCTGGCCAAGATCGTCAACGGCCTGTTGTGCGAAGACATGATGGAAGGCGAGTTCGCCACCTTGATGTTCGGCAAATTCCATCGCGACGAACGGTCGCTGACGTACCTGTCCGCGGGGCATCCCGCCTTGTTGGTCCGCGCCGACGGAACGGACGTCAGCCTGGAAACCCAGTCGATTCCCTTGGGTATGATGGACGAGATCCAAGGACTCGCCAGCGTGACCGTGCCGCTCGATCCGGGCGATATCGTGCTGTTGTTGACCGACGGCTTGACGGAAACGACCGCCGCGAATGGCGAGTGGCTGTTCGGAAATACGAATTGTTTCGAGACGATCCGAGCCCATCGAACGGAATCGGCCGGAAAGATTGTGGAGCGGCTCCTGCTGGCGGCCCGCGCCTTCGCTCAGGGCGAACCGCAACACGACGACATCACCGTGGTGGTCGTCAAGATCGCGGACGGGTAGCCTCTCACTCAACCGTCCCCATCGACGAGCGTTGCTGCTGGCGATCCTCCTCGATCAAGGGTTCGAGCACCAGTTCAAGGTGGCCGGCCATGATCTGGTCGAGCCGGTGCAGCGTCAGGTTGATGCGGTGGTGGGTCACGCGGTTTTCCGGGAAGTTGTAGGTGCGGATTTTCTCGCTGCGCTCGCCGGTGCCGACCTGTGTTTTGCGGTCCAGTGCCCGCTTGGCGTGTTCCTCGGCCCGTTTCCGCTCGTAGATCCGCGTTTTCAGCACGCGCAGGGCCTTGGCCTTGTTCTTGTGCTGGCTCTTTTCGTCTTGGCACTGCACGACGAGCCCCGTCTCGTGGTGCGTCAGCCGGACGGCTGAGGCGGTCTTGTTCACATGCTGGCCGCCGGGGCCGCTGGCGCAGAACAAGTCGAGCCGGTAATCGTCGGGCTTGACGTCCACCTCCACATCCTCCGGCTCGGGCATCACCGCCACGGTGGCGGTCGACGTGTGGATTCGGCCCTTGGCCTCGGTTTCGGGCACGCGCTGCACGCGGTGGACACCGCTCTCGTATTGCAGCTCGCGGTACACCCCTTCCCCCTCGATGCCCAGGATGAGCTCCTTGAAACCGCCCAGCTCGGTGGGGTGCAGATCGAGGACTTCCATTTTCCAGCGTTTCGACTCCGCGTAGTGCTTGTACATGTCGTACAAGTCGCGCGCGAAGAGGGCGGCTTCGTCGCCGCCGGTGCCGGCGCGGATTTCCATGACGCAACGGCCCCGGTTGGCGTCTTCGCCGCCGACGGTCAGGTCCAACAGCTCGTTCCAGTATTTCTCGCGTTCGGCCTTGAGTTCGGGCAGTTCGGCCTGGGCCAGTTCGCGCATGTCGGGGTCGTGGCCGGCGACCATCGCCAAGGCATCCGAGATCTGGGTATTGAGCTTTTTGAAGCGGCGGTACTGGGTGGCGAGCTTGGCCAGCGAGCCGCGCTCGCGCGCGACGGCGGCCACCTGGGCCGAGTTGCTCAGCACGGCGGGGTCGAGGAGTTGCCGTTCGAGTTCCTCGAAACGGGCCAGTTTCTGATCCAATCGTTCGCGCATGGCGTTGCCTCAAGGGCGTTGGGTGCCTCCGACCGGATCCAGCTTGCCTGGATGGTAAATGAGATGCCCGGCGGCAGACGATATACTTCACGCGGCCGACAATCAGACATTTTGTCACGAAAACGTGGTGGCTGGTGGCAGAGCGCAAGCGATGCCCCGGCTCGATAGCGACCGGGGCATCGCTTAGGCTCTGCCCCAGCCACCGTGAATGTCTCATTCTCGACCGCGAGCGGCGGCTACGACTCGGCCGGCGCCGCGGCGGCAGGCTCGCTGGCGGCGGTCTTGGCGGCCTTCTTGTCGCGCTTCAGGCTTGCGTAACCCGCGCCGGCGAACTTGGTCTTGAACTTCTCGATCCGGCCGGCCGTATCGACGTATTTCAGCTTGCCCGTGTAAAACGGGTGGCAGGCATTGCAGATATCCACCTTCAACTCGGCAATCGTGCCGCGGGTCTTGAACGAATTGCCACAACCGCACTTGACGGTCGTATCGACGTACTTGGGGTGAATGCCCTTTTTCATGACCCGTGCTCCTCGTCAAATCGCCGACTGGTTGGCCGCCGGCGCGCCGCTTGGCCGCCGACGGCCGGTGCAAGCTAATACGCTAATTTACAATCGGACGGGATCCGCGACAAGGGCCTTTCGAGAAGCCTAACCTACGTTCTTTTCGGCCGCGGTATCCGCGCCGCGCCCTTGCGGCGCCGGCCGCGCGTTTCCTTGCTCGCCGCGCGCAGCTCGACTTCGTCGACTTTTTTTCCGATGCTCTCGCGCATCTGCTCGATCCGGTCGCGCAGCGTGGCGGCGCGCTCGAACTCCAAAGCGTCGGCCGCGGCGAGCATTTCCGCCTCCAACTCGGCCACGTACTCCTCGGTGATGTAAACGGCTTCGTCGTTTCGGCCGACGGCGGCGTTCGCCTTGGCGTGCGCCTCGGCCTCCGACTCGATACCGGCCCTGATGCCCTTGCGGATCGTCTCGGGCGTGATGCCGTGCTCGCGGTTGTAGCGCTCCTGCGTCGCCCGGCGGCGATCGGTCTCCTCGATCGCGCGCCGCATCGAGTCGGTCACCCTGTCGCCGTAGAGCATGACCTTGGCGTTGACGTTGCGCGCGGCGCGGCCGATCGTCTGCATCAGCGAGGTTTCGCTCCGCAGGAAGCCCTCCTTGTCGGCGTCGAGGATCGCCACCAGCGAGACTTCGGGCAAGTCGAGCCCTTCGCGCAGCAGATTCACGCCCACCAGGGCCTCGAAGCGCCCCTCGCGCAGGTCGCGCAACAGGTCGACCCGCTCGAAGGCGTCGAGTTCGCTGTGCAGCCACTTGCACTTGATTCCCTGCTCCGCCAGGTAATGGGAGAGGTCCTCGGCGAGCCGCTTGGTGAGCGTCGTCACCAGGGTCCGCTCGCCCGCCGCGGCGCGGCGGCGAATTTGTTCGAGCAGGTGCGGCACCTGGCCGCGGGCCGGGCTGACTTCGATCACCGGGTCGAGCAAGCCGGTGGGGCGGATCACCTGCTCGACCACCTCGCCGCCGGTCTTTTGCAATTCGTACGGTCCGGGCGTGGCCGACACGAAAACGGCCTGCTTGATGCGCCGCTCCCACTCCTCGAATTTGAGCGGCCGGTTGTCGAGCGCGCTGGGCAAGCGGAAGCCATGCTCGACCAAGGTCGACTTTCGGCTGAAGTCGCCGGCGAACATGCCGCGCACCTGCGGCACGGAGACGTGCGACTCGTCGACGAACAGCAGGTAGTCGTCCGGGTAATAGTCGTAGAGCGTCTGCGGCTCGGCCCCCGGCGGACGGCCGCTCAAGGGACGGCTGTAGTTTTCGATTCCGGGACAGTAACCGACTTCGAGCATCATTTCGACGTCGAAGCGGGTGCGCGCGTTGAGCCGTTGGGCTTCGAGCAGCTTGCCGGCCCCTTTGAGCTGTTCGAGCCGCGCTTCGAGTTCCTGCTTGATGGCGTCGATGGCGGCGGCGATGCGTTCCTCGGGCATGACGAAGTGCTTGGCCGGGTAGACGAACAACTCGTCGAGCCGCTCGATGACTTCGCCGCTGGTGGGGTTGATCGTCGAGAGTTGCTCGACCTCGTCGCCGCGGAACTCGATTCGCCAGGCGTATTCCTCGTAGGAGGGCCAAAGCTCGACGCAATCGCCGCGGACGCGGAACTTGCCGCGCGCGAACTCGACGTCGTTGCGCTCGTACTGCACGTCGACCAGTTTCAAGAGCGCCTCGTCGCGGTCGACGGCCTGTCCGCGCCGCAGGCCGACGACCATCGCCTTGTAGTCGTCGGGCGAGCCGAGACCGTAGATGCACGAGACGCTGGCCACGATGATCACGTCGCGGCGGCTGACCAGGGCGCTGGTCGAGGCCAGCCGCAGGCGGTCGATTTCCTGGTTGATCGAGGCGTCTTTTTCGATGTAGATGTCGCGCTGCGGAATGTAGGCTTCGGGTTGGTAATAGTCGTAGTAGGAGACGAAGTAACGCACCGCGTTGTGGGGGAAGAATGCCTTGAACTCGCTATAGAGTTGGGCGGCCAGCGTTTTGTTGTGCGAGAGCACGAGCGTGGGCTTCTGGATGTTCTGGATGACGTTGGCCATCGTGAACGTCTTGCCCGACCCGGTGACGCCCATCAGCACCTGCTGTTTTCGGCCCTCGCGCAAGCCGGCCGTCAGGGCCTCGATGGCCTGGGGTTGGTCGCCGGCCGGCTGGAATGGGCTTTCGAGTCGGAATGGCACGCGTTCTCGTTCCGGAAGGCGGGAAAAACCTTGAGCATAGAGATTTCCCGCGCGATTGGCTACTCGCCCAATCGGTGGAATTCGTGGAATTTCCAATCCAACCGTTGGCATTCGGCGAATTTCGGTTATAATTTCAACATGCAAAATAAAGCTGCCAGCCGCGTCATTGAACGCCTGCTTGAACCTGTTTGTTCCTCGCTCAACGACGAGGCCGCGCGCAAGCTGATCGGTCTTACGGCCGATCGTGAGGCCCAATCGCGGATCGCCGAACTGGCCGGAAAGTGTAACGAGGGAGAGCTCACGGAGACGGAGCGCGATGAGTACGCGAGCTACGTCATGGCTGGCGACGTTGTCGCCCTTCTCCAGGCCAGAACGCGTCTTCTTTTGGCCCACCGCGGCCAACCCGCATGATCAACCGCCTGGTGCCCCGGCGCCATGATCGAAAGCGTTCGATTCCATCAGCCGTAGCAACGCCTCTTGCCAGCCTACGTGTTCGCGGGCGATCAGGCCCGTTCGCAACAGTGCTCCTTTTTCGACGCGCCACACCGAAACGAACCTTGCCTGCAGTTCGACGACGGAGTTCAACCAGGGCACGTCATGCCAGCGAGGAAACTCTGTTTTGAATGTCGCCAGCAAAGTCGCGGCACTCTTGGTCGTGATCGTGTGGCGAGCGGTGTCCTCCAGGGCCAGGATCATGACACCGGGAAAGCCCGCCGCCAGCGCGGTTGTATGGTCCTCCGCGATCCTGCGATCAAACGTCAACAGCAGACGCCCGGTCTCAATACAAGAAGCCAATAGCGCGTCGTCGTCGGCCTCAGCCAAACGTCTCGGCAGACGAAAGCACGATACCAAACCTTCCTGGTTGCAGCGTTGCGCCAGGCGACGGTCGTTGGTATTCTTGTCAAGCTGCACTGCCTTCATGGGCATCGGCCGGACGGTTTAGAATCGCTGCGAGCGCGTGCAGAAGTTCGCAAAGCTGTCGCTCCTCAAGCTCGAAGTTCTCGGCCAGTTCCGCGAGGCTGTCTCCATCGGCCAATTGGGCGAAAACCTGGGCCACGGGAAAGCGGGTTCCCTTGAGTACCGGCACGCCGCCGCACCTGGCGGCGCGGAACTCCACACAATTTCGCAACACCAACATCGCTTGGCTCAACCGATCCGCGATAGCGGCGGCGGCATCATCGGATACCGCAGCCGATGGTTGATCTTGGTCGGACATGTCGCCCTTCGCTCGAGACAGGAGTAAGTGCCCAATTTAAGGATACGGCCGGCAACCGCTCGCGTCAATCGAGGCTCGCCGCTGGCCGCTGGACAAATCTGCGATCGCGGCATAATATCGGCAGCGACCCAAGAGCCATAACCTAACGCCTAACGCCTAACGCCCATCGCCCCCCCTGGAGGATCCTCGCAACGTGGAACTCGACTACCTCGGCATTCTCTCGCGTTGGATGCACATCCTGGCGGCGATCACGGCCGTCGGCGGGACGATTTTTGTTCGCGTGGCCCTGCTGCCCAGCCTGGCCGTGCTCGCCGACGACCAGCGCAAGGCGCTGCACGAGCAGGTCCGCTCCCGTTGGATCAAGTTCGTGATGGGCGCGATTGCGTTCCTGCTGGTCAGCGGGCTCTACAACTTTTTCGCGCGCATCAACTCCGGCATCCCCAGGCCCTACGCCGGGCTGTACCACGCTCTGTTCGGCATGAAATTCCTGTTGGCCCTGGTGATTTTTTTCGTGGCCAGCGCCCTGGTGGGCCGCAGTCCCGCGCTGGCCACAATGCGCCGGAACGCGAAGTTCTGGCTGACGCTCAATATGGTGTTGGCCATCGTGGTGGTTTGCATTTCAGGCGTGTTACGGTTTGTGCCGTCGAACGCCAAGCCGGCGGTCCAACCGGCCGCCGCTGTGGCGGCCGCTTCCCCGGCGAAATTGGCGTTACCGAGGTAGTCGATGGACAAGAAGGCGAAAAAACGCGTCGACCTGCTCCAAGGCCGCTTGCAAAAACTGCGGATGCAACTGGCGGGGGCCAAGAAGCAAATGGACGATCCGGCCGACGTTGCCCGGCTCCAGCGCGAAATCGCCGAGGCCACCGCCGATCTCGAGAAGCTGAAGCAAATGTAGGATCTGGCTTCCCTTTCGATCGCCGCCGGGCCGGCCCTCGACCCGCTGGACACCGCCGGCGACACTTGACCACGCCGCGCCATGGTCGGTATAGTCATGGTCTATACTTCACGCGGTCGAGAATGAGACATTCACGGTGGCTGGGGCGGAGTTCGTATTTTGCCATGCCCCCCATCGTCATCGATCTGCGCAGCGCCGAAGACTCACGCGACGTGGTGCATCGCGCCGTGCAAGCGCTGGCCGAGGGGAAGGTGGTGGCATTCCCCACGGAAACCGTCTACGCGCTGGCGGCCAGCGCGCTGGTGGAGCGCGCCGTCGAGCGCTTGGCTCGGATTGGCCGGACGGGCGACGCTTGGCCCGGCAGCCAAGGGCTGATGCTCGCGGTCAAAAGCGCCGACGATGCGCTCGATTACGTGCCGAACCTTGGATTGCTCGGTGAGCGGCTTGCCCGCCGCTGCTGGCCGGGTCCCCTCGCGCTGATCGTCGAAGACCGCCACCCCGACAGCTTGTCGCGGCAGCTTTCACCCGCCGTGCAGCAGCTTCTTTCGCCCTCAGGCGAGATCGTCCTGCGTGTGCCGGCCCATTCGGCCATCCACGACGTGCAGCGCCTTTTGGCGGGTCCCCTCGTGTTTTCCGGCATCCAGCGGCATGTGCATCCGGGCGCCGTCACGGCGCAGCAGGTCGTCGAGGCCATGCGCGACGAAGTCCATCTCGTGCTGGACGACGGCCGTAGCCGCTACGGCCAGCCCGTAAGCGTCGTCCGCGTCCGCCGGCGTGATTTCGAGTTGATCGAAGTGGGAGTCGTCTCGGAGCAAACGCTCAAGCGGTTGGCGAGCCTGATCGTGCTGTTCGTCTGCACGGGCAACACCTGCCGTAGCCCGATGGCCGAAGGGATGTTTCGCCAGTTGGTGGCGCAACGGTTGGGCTGCAAGCCTGAGCAGGTGGAAGACCGCGGGGTGGTGGTGCTCTCGGCCGGGATCGCCGCGATGACCGGCGGCCGCGCGGCCGGCGAAGCCATTGAGGTGCTGCGATCGATGCAGATCGACCTCTCGACGCACGAAAGCCAGCCGCTCAGCGAGCAGCTCGTCCGCCACGCCGACCTGATTCTGGCCATGACTCGTTCGCACCGGCAGGCCGTGTTGGCCGATTGGCCGGCGGCGGCCGAGCGGCTGAAGCTCGTTTGTCATGACGGCTCCGACGTACCCGACCCGGTGGGCGGGTCGGTCGAACAGTACCGCCGTTGCGTCGCCCAGTTGAAGCCCGAGTTGGAGCGCTGGGCGGCTGAACTCGAACTTTGAAACGGAGCCGGCGTCCCGCCGGGAGGTGGACTTCATGCGAATAGCGATCGGCAGCGACCATCGCGGCTTCGGCGTCAAGCAGAAGGTCATCGAGTTGCTCCAGCGGCTCTCGCAGGACGTGTTCGACGCCGGCACTCATGGCACCGAGAGCGTCGACTATCCCGACGTCGCCGGCGTCGTCGCCGGACAGGTAAGCCGCGGAGAAGCCGATCGCGGCATCCTGATTTGCGGCACGGGGATCGGCATGTCGATCGCCGCCAACAAATTTCCGGGAGTGCGCGCCGCGCCTTGCCACGACGACCTCTCCGCCGAAATGAGCCGGCGGCACAACGACCTCAACGTGCTCTGCCTCTCGGCCGATATGCTGGGCGAGAAGCTGATCGACCGGATGGTCGAGATGTGGCTCAAGACCGAGTTCGAGGGGGGCCGCCACGCGCGCCGTGTCGAGAAGATCCAGCATTTGGAACAGCCGCGTTAGCCCCGATTTTTCATGGTCCGACACGAACCCGCCGCGCAGGCTCGCCGGGTCCGCCCACGAACGGGTAAGGATCATTTTACCAAGCGCCACGCACGAACGTTGCGCAGCAACGGGCGTGCAAAAGAACACGCGAGCGAAGCGAAAAAAAACGATCTCCGATAACCCCAGGACTCTGAGC
The DNA here is from genome assembly GCA_035531595.1 of Pirellulales bacterium. GTDB lineage: Bacteria > Planctomycetota > Planctomycetia > Pirellulales > JAICIG01 > DATKSN01. The sequence goes on from DATKSN010000256.1 coordinate 36,356, forward strand.
AGGCCGCGAAAGCGGCCAACAATTGCCTCCCCTCCCTTCGCCCTACCCCACGCCCGTATGGATCGCTTGGGAGGGGTTTCGGAGTCGTTTTTTTTCGCGCCGCGACGATGCTTAGGGCTCCCGGCTTCACGCCCGAATTCGACTACGACGCCGATTGAGCGCAGGTTTGGGGCGAGCCGCCGAACGTAGTCGGAAAAGCGTGACAAGTCGCGCGGCCAGCCGGCGTGCCGCGCGCCCGAACGTCCCGCTAAGGTTTCGACTGCGTAGAGCAGGTCGGAGGTGCTCCCCGTCCAAGGGCCGCCAATCGCGTGGCGCACCAGAGGGCGCGTCAGCGCGCTTGCCTCGACCTGTGCGACGTTTTGCTCGGCGACGCCGCGCAGGTAAATCTCCAGGAAGCTCGCGTCGGTACACCCGAACTCTTCAGCCGCGCCTCCCGCCCACGCCGCGAAATCTGCTTCCTGGCGCGCAAACGCGGATGAAAAAACTGGCAAAACCGTACCTTTACCCGACGAAAGCCGCGAAACCGGTGGCACAACGACACGGGCGGTGGGAGGAAGTCTTGGCCGTCTAAGGCCGGGCAATCCGCCGAGACGGATTTCCTTGTCGGTACCGGTACGGTTTTGCCAGTTTTTTCACGCGCAGTTTCGGCTGCGCCGAAGCCGCGGTGTCGCGGCGCGCCGGCGGCGACGACGCGCGCATGCCGGCGCAACGCGGCGACAGCGCCTCGTTGCCGGCAGCGGCATCGGGTTGTCATTTTTTGGGCAAACCCTACGGGTTGTAACGGCTGGTTCGCCCCCTTGCCGGGAATTTCTAACTACTTGCCCTAATACGACTTGAACGCGGGCGGCGAGTTGTCTAAAGTCGAGTCTTGGGGAGCAAAGTGGGGCCGGCTGAGAATCGCGGCATTCGAGGGTTGGCTGTATGTCTGAAATCCATTTCAACCGGGCCGACGACGTCGACCATTTGATGCGCAACGCCCAGCTCCGCGACGAGTTGGAGCCATTCTTCGACGAGTCGATCATGCGGCTCAACGTGCATGACCTTCCCACGGCGCAGGAAAACGAGTACTTGGCGAGCATGCTCGCCTGGGAGCGAGCTCCGGTGTTGCCGATCGCGCAATGGTTCCAGCCGGAGTTGCGGTTGCCGTCGCCCGACATGCTCGACGACGCCACGCTGCGCGACCGGCTATGGAACACGGTGCAAAGGTTGTTCGACAATCGCATCGTTCTCGATTTCACCGACCACCTTTCCGACCGGCAGTTGTATTGCTTGATCTACCGCGACATCCTTCCCTCGCCCGAAAAGAAGATCGAATCGTCGCAGCATTATCTGCACTGGGACTGTGCCGACGCCGGCGGCGATCCGGAGATCTGGCTGCGCTACTACGCCAGCGATGAGGACCGCGAGCATTGGGCCGAGTCGGGCGAGCCGCTCCCGCCCACCGAGCCGCCCCCGCATCCTCGCCAACTACCCCGCCGGCCTTTGTGACTGTATTGGTTCAGCGTGAAGCTGCGCCATCGGGTACAATCAGCCGCGGTGTTGGGGCGAATGTCCTGATCGTCCACGGACGCAAGCCAAACATGAACGACAAAGAACCGCCGGCAGTGACGGGTGCTTTCGCAGCCCCAGACCCGTCGCCGCCCGCGGATGCCGCGCCGGCAAGGTTGCCGGCCAGGATCGGGCGTTACAAGGTCGAACGGCTGCTGGGCAAAGGCGGCTTTGGCCTCGTCTATCTGGCCCACGACGAGCAACTGAACCGGCGGGTGGCCGTCAAGGTGCCGCACGCCAGGCTGATCTCCCGCCCCGAAGACGCGCAGGCCTATCTGGCGGAAGCCCGCACGGTGGCCAACCTCGATCACGCCCATATCGTGCCCGTCCACGATGTCGGCGGCAGCGACGAATTCCCCTGCTATGTGGTCTCCAAGTACATCGACGGAGCCGATCTCTCGGCCACGCTCAAGCGGTCTCGTCTCTCCAGCGCGCAAGCCGCCGAGCTGGTGGCGACGGTCGCCGAAGCACTGCACTACGCCCACAAGCAAGGGCTCGTTCACCGCGACGTGAAGCCGGGAAACGTCCTGCTCGACAAAAGTGGCCGGCCGTTCCTGGTCGATTTCGGCCTGGCCCTGCGGGAACAGGATCTCGGCAAGGGGCCTAAGTACGCCGGCACGCCGGCCTACATGAGTCCTGAGCAGGCCCGCGGCGAAGGCCACCGGGTCGATGGCCGCTCGGACATCTTTAGCCTGGGCGTGGTCTTCTACGAACTGTTGGTCGGGCGGAGACCCTTCAAAGGAGACAGCCGGGAAGTGCTGCTGGAGCAGGTAACGACCCACGAACCGCGCCCGCCCAGGCAGTACGACGACACGATCCCCAAGGAACTGGAACGGATTTGCCTCAAGGCGCTGGCCAAGCGAGCGGCCGACCGCCATACCACCGCTGTCGATCTGGCCGACGACCTGCGGCACTGGCTGGCGAGTGGGGGGCGTAAGCCCCTTGTTGGCGCCGAGGGCCTCTCCGGTCCCGACGCCGCACCGGATAGGCGAGCGGGGGGCGTTAGCCCCCCGGTGGTATCACCAGCGGCTCCGATCGCCTCCGAAATCCTAACGCCTATCGCCTATCGCCCATCGCCTCCGACCTCGGACAGTCAGCCGATCAAGATCGTTCCCAAGGGCTTGCGTTCGTTTGACGAGCACGACGCCGACTTCTTCTTGGAACTGCTGCCCGGTCCTCGTGACCGAGACGGCTTGCCCGACAGTCTGCGGTTCTGGAAGACCTTGATCGAGGAAACCGATGCCGATCAGACATTCTTGGTGGGCTTGATCTACGGACCGTCGGGTTGCGGCAAATCGTCGCTGATCAAGGCGGGATTAGCGCCGCGCCTGTCGCAGCAGGTCATCGTGGTTTATCTGGAAGCCAGCGCCGGCAAGACGGAGCTTCGGTTGCTCAACGGGCTGCGGAAGCGTTGTCCCGCCCTGCCCGATAACCTGAGCCTGAAGGAGACGCTGGCCGTGCTGCGTCGGGGGCAAGGCATCCCGGCGGGTAAGAAGGTGCTGATCGTGCTCGACCAGTTCGAGCAATGGCTGCATGCCAAAAAGGAAGAAACGAATACCGAACTGGTACAATCCCTGCGGCAATGCGACGGCGCTCATTCGCAGTGCGTCGTGATGGTGCGGGATGATTTTTGGATGGCGGCGACCCGCTTCATGCGCGAGTTGGAAGTTCGTCTCGTGGAGGCTCAGAACTCGGCGGCGGTCGATCTCTTCGACCTGGATCACGCCCGAAAAGTGCTGGCGGCGTTCGGGCGGGCCTTTGGCCGCGTAGGTCAGGCTTCTGTAGGGAACGCCCTCCGCGGCGTTCCGTTTTCCGATGGCGGGCACAGCCCGCCGCCTCGGAACGCCACGGAGGGCGTTCCCTACAGAGCAATTGCGGAGCCGAGACCCGAGCAGGAACGCTTCCTCGATCAGGCCGTGTCGGGCTTGGCCCAGGAAGGCAAGGTCATCTGCGTGCGGCTGGCCCTGTTTGCCGAGATGATGAAGGGCAAAGCCTGGACGCGCGCCACGCTCAAGCAAGTCGGCGGCGCGGAGGGCGTCGGCGTCACGTTCCTCGAAGAGACGTTCAGTGCGGCCACCGCTCCCCCGCAGCACCGCTACCACCAGAAAGCGGCGCGAGGCGTGCTCAAGGCCCTGCTCCCTGAATCCGGCACCGACATCAAGGGCCACATGCGGTCCTCCGCGGAGTTGCTGCAAGCGTCGGGGTATGCCAACCGGCCGGACGAATTCGCCGAGCTGTCGCGCATGCTCGACTCCGAGCTGCGGTTGATCACCCCAGCGGACGACGGCGCCGACGATGGCGAGCCGACCCGCTGCGCAGATACCCCGGCGTTAGCCCCCTGTTTTGTCGGCGTGTTGGCAGCCACAGCGGCATCGGGCGTGGTGGAACAGGGGGCTGACGCCCCCCGCTCGCCTGCTAGCGCTCCGCGCTCCTACCAGCTCACTCACGATTACCTCGTTCCGTCACTGCGCGACTGGCTGACGCGCAAGCAGCGCGAAACCCGCCGTGGCCGCGCCGAACTGCGGCTGGCCGAGCGATCGGCGGCCTGGAACGCGAAGCCCGAAAACCGCCATCTGCCCACCTGGTACGAGAACCTCAACATCCGGCTGCTCAGCGACAGGCGAAAATGGACCCCGCCGCAGCGACGGATGATGGGCCAGGCGGCCCGGACGCACGGCCTTCGCTCGCTGATCGTGGCGGCGGTGCTGATCGCGGTCGCCGCCACCGGCGTAAGCCTTCGCAACCGGGTCGTGGAGAAGCAGAACCTGGCTCGCGCCGAAGGATTGGTGACGGGACTCTTGAACGCCGACATCGGCCAGGTTCCGGCGATTGTGAAGGAAATCGACGGCTATCGAACCTGGGCCGATCCACTGCTGCGCGAGACGTTCGAGCAGGCTGCCTCCGGCTCGCGGGAGAAGCTGCACGCCGCATTGGCCCTGTTGCCGGTCGATGAGGCTCTGATCGAGTACGTCGCGTCGCAACTGCTGATCGCCGAGCCGGACCAGTTCGCAGTGATTCGCAACGCCTTGGCCGATCGGGTTTCCACGATCGCGGGGCGGTTGTGGACCGCGGCGCGCGATGGCCAGGCCGACGCGGCACGGCGGTTCCGCGCCGCCTGCGCTCTGGCCTCGTACTCGCCCGGCGATCCTCGTTGGACCGAATCGAGCGCGTTCGTCGCGGAGCAACTCGTTTCCGTCAGCCCGGTCTATTTGCGCGAATGGATGGATGCCTTGCGGCCGGTTCGCAAGTCGCTGTTGGCGCCGTTGGCAGAGATCTACCGCGACGTCGCGCGTCGAGAATCGGAGCGGTCGCTGGCCACCGACGTCTTGGCCAATTATGCGGCCGACCGGCCGGATGTGCTGGCCGACCTGGTCCAGGATGGCGCCGCGGCACAGTTCGCGGTGGTCTTCCCCGTGCTCAAAGAACACGGCGCGAAGGCGGTGAAGCTGCTGGAAACCGAAATAGCGCGGAAGCTCCCGCCGGACTGGCGCGACCCGCCTCTCGACTCGGCATGGCTGCCAGCCGCCAGCGAGTCGCCGTACCGTAGTCATCACGCTCCGCGTGATGGAAGCATCACGCGGAGCGTGATGTCTACGATGGAAGCGGTCGGCGGCCTGTTGGCCAAGCGGTTCGCGTTCTGCCAGGATCTCGCCTGGGACGAATTCGGGCAACTGGCTGAAAGTTTGCGTCCCCGCGGCTACCGTCCAACGCGGGTACGGCCGTGGGGCCATGGCGACAAGCCGCGGGTGGCCGCCGTTTGGACTCGCGACGGCAAGCGCTGGGAACTCGAAACGGATCTTGCCCGCGAACAGCTCCCTCTAGGCGACGCGCCGGCCGAGAAAGGTGGGCTCGTGCCCGCCGATCTGGCCGTTTTGCCTTGGGTCGATCCGGCGCTCGAGTGGCGATTTGTGCTTTTGTGGGGCGAGCCGGCGGCAACCGGTGAGTGGCGCCGACTGGTGGTCGATGCCAGCGAGCAGGAATTGGTCGCTGCCCAGGCTGCGTTAGCCGGCCAGGGATTTGCCGCCCAGTGTACGATCGGCGTCTGGACCGACACCGCCGGCCGGCGGCGTTATCTTGGCATCTGGTCGAACCAAGGCGCGCCCTCGGAACTGCGCGCGGCCTACGCGGGCTTCGAACGGCTTGACCAGCCGCAATGGGACGTGGCCGCGGCGCCGGCCGCCAGGCCGGCCGATCCGCTCGATGCCTTCCGCCGGCAACTGGCCGAAATCGCCAGGCTCCCGCCGGCCCAATGGGAGCAACCGCCAGTGCGATTGATGCGGGCCAAGGCCCAGTACCATCTGGGCCACTTGGAAGACGCGCTGGCCGACTTGGATTTCGTGCTGGAGAAGGTGGTGGAGAAGAAGAAGAAGTTCGTGTCGGCCGAGCTGCCGCAGTACCGCGCGTGGACGCTGGCGCGGCTCGGCAAAGCCGAGGAAGCCCGCGCCGAGTTGGGCAAATACCTGGAACAGGCGAACGATGCTTCGACGCCGGCCTACGTTCAAGTGGTGTTGGCGGCCTGGCTGGGGGAATCCGACCAGGCGGCGGAAGCGTTAAATTCCGCCGCGACGACTGGCGCGGCGAGCGCCGATGGGCTTTACAACGCCGCCTGCGCCGCCGCGCTGGCCTCGCAAGCTTTCTCGGCGTCCGACGCGCCGCGCGCCGCGACGTTTCTCGGCCGTGCGATCGAACTTCTCGAAGCGGCCGTGGCCCAAGGCTACCAGAACGCCGCGCAACTCCGTACCGACGTCGACCTGGCCGTCTTGCACGGTGATTCACGTTTCCTTGCGGTCCTCGCTCGGCTTGAGCCACCGGCGCGTTACGCGGCGGTCTGGCGCGCGGACGTGGAGTTCGAGTCGCGACTCGTGACGCGGCCCTTGCAGCGCGGCGTGCCGCACTCCAAGGAAGAAAAAGAAAAAAGAAAGCGACGATGAATCGTCGCACTCCAAATTGGCGGCCCAGGGCTATCGCCCGGTCGCGATCTGCGTGTCTGACGAGGGGGCCGTAGCCGAACTCGCAAGAGTTCGGGACGTCGAGGCCCCGCAAGGCCCCGGAATTCTTGCGAATCCCGCTACGAGAGTTCGGGACGTCGAGGCGCCGCAAGGCCCCGGAATTCTTGCGAATTCCGCTACGCCCCAATCCGCAATCCGCAATCCGAAATCCGCAATCCTTACTTCCTCCGTCTGGCAGCGTCCGCTCGTTCCGAGCGCGGCCAAGCTGGGCCTGGCCAAGCGTCAGGCCGGCGCGGCGGTGGCCCTGTTGCGGCAAGGAGAGAGGGGGAAGATCTTCAGCGTTCTGCGAGTGACGGACGATCTGGAGTCGCTCACGCAGTTCGTCCATCGTTGCCGCGAGCGGGGGGTGACGGCGGTTGAATTGTGGGACTGCGCGCGGACCGCCGAGCAGCGTCGCCGTACGTTGCGCGGCGAACCACGCCGCCTGGAGGATCGCGTGCTGTTCGGCCTGCTCTTGGCGCTGGGCGAGTTCGGTTTGGCCGAGCTGCCGGAGGCCCAGCGAGGCGCCTTCGTCGAGCAACTGGCGAATTGGTACGCCGGCGACCCAAGTTCCGCGATTCACGGCGCGACAGGCTGGCTCTTGCGACATTGGAGGCAGGAACAGTTGGCGAAAAAGGTCGATCAAACGCCCGTACCTTATGCTCCCGATCGCGAGTGGTTTACGCTTGAGTTCGTCGTTCCGCCTTCAGGCGGCGACTCCGGCGCGGGCGCCAACTCGGCGAGCCGACCCACTGCGCAGGTGCCCCGGCGTCAGCCCCCTGTTAATTCGGCGAGCGGGGGGCGTCAGCCCCCTGTTCATTCCTCGAGCGAATCGCCTGCGCCGCCTGGAATGCCCATGCCGCCTGGAGGCGGAACTACGAACGAGGCGGTTACGAAATTCCACATCACGTTCGTGATCTTTCCGGCGGGTGAGTACCTGATCGGCTCAGCGCCCGATGAGGGTGGTCGCAACGCCAATGAAAAACGTCATGCGGTCAAGCTGACGCGCCCGATTGCGGTCAGCGACCGCGAGATCACCTGGGAGCAGTACAATTCGTTCGACCATCGCGATCATCACGACCGCTGGGAAAAGCAGTTCGTGCGAACACTTACGCCCGAAGAGCCGGCGTTCGGCGTCAGTTGGTACGAAGCGGTGAGCTACTGCCGCTGGCTCTCGGAGCGCGCGGGTATGGCGGAGGACGACCAGGCGTACCCTGCTCCGGCGTCGTTGGACCACGAGCGGTTTCCCGCGGACCCCGATCCGCAGCCGGGGGACACACCACGGAATTGGCCGTTGAATCCGGGGAAGCCGGGCTTTCGTCTGCCGACGGAGGCCGAATGGGAAATGATCTGCCGCGGCGGGACGAACACGGCGTATTCGTTCGGCAACGACGCGCAATTGCTAGGGCATTACGGCTGGTTCCAGGAAAACTCCGAGAAGTGGTCGCATGCGGTGGGCCTGTTGCGGCCCAGCCCGCGCGGCTTGTTTGACGTTCATGGGAATTTGAACGAATGGTGTCACGATTGGTATAGCTAGTGCCTGTCGGAAAATCCGCTTGGCCCGTATTTTCCCGGCAACTTTTGGAAAAAATCTCCGCGAAGATGGCAACCTTTCTCAACCTGGCGTGTAGAATACGCGGGGTTTTGGTTGAGACACGAGGTCATCTTCA
>DATKSN010000257.1:0-5542 GCA_035531595.1 Pirellulales bacterium
CCATCGCGGCGCCAGTTTGAACTCCGCGCCGACACGCCGCGAACACTCACCGGAATTTTTTTCAAAACTGGGCTTGACGGGTTTTTTTTCTAGACTTCCGCGAATGCTGACCGCCTTTACGCCACTCCCGCAGTTTGAGACGTGCGGAGCGCATAACTCCGTCCGATCTCCTTTGCAAGCTTTGGCCAACGGCGGCGCGTTCTTCGACGAATCTTTGTTGACGGCTCCGCCGCCGCGGGATCGCGACGAGCCGAATTATTGGTCCGTGGTCTTCGACGTTGTGACACCGGCCGCGTGGGAGCGCCTCGTCGAGGCCGCCACCTGCCAGGCGCGCGCGGGCGATCCTCGGGCGCGCGAATGGATCGCGAACGTCCTGGGCGCTGACAGCGAGATTGAGGAGCTCGGGCGCGCGGACGCCGTCGCCGGATACGTGACGATTTCGTCGTTGAATCGCGCGCTGGAGCGCGAACGGGCCGCGGCGGGCGACCGTCCGGGGTACGAAGACTAATCGCCCTTCGAGCATCGGCGCTGCGCGAAAAAAAACGATTCCGAAACCCCTCCCAAAGAGATCCAAAAGAGCGTGGGGTAAGGCGAAGGGTGGCGCGGACCCCCGAGCTTGCGCCGCGGGTTCGTGTCGCCCATCAAGCAAATAATTCCGCGCCGGAGCGGCTGGGGAGCGGAAACTCCGCTCGGCAGCCCGCGCAGGCTTAGCGGTCGCGCGGCACGGCGCGGCCACATGCCGGGCAGGCCGCCAGCGCCGGCCAGCGGCGGTGCCAAAGGTAGCCCAACCATCCAGGAACACCGAAGATGAGAACGAACGCCATCCAGGCCCATGTGCCTCGCTGCGCATATCGTTGCTGCCGCCTTCGACAGACCAAGGACATACACGCCGAAATGACGATCTGCAGCAGCAGTTGCGGCCAATTCTCACGCAGGGCGCGGCGTAGCCGTGAACCCACGTCGATCTCGGCCCCGTCGGTCGATGACATGTTCTCGGTGCTGAGGAAAGCAATCCCAGCCCCCGGCAACGTGCCCGGACTCAAAGCCGCCAGGATGTAGGGATCGGCGCGCCGGCTGACCAGAGCCGCGCCATGGTCTTCCAAGGCGGCCGATGTCCGTTCGGTGACCTTCCCAGCCGTGTCGAACCGGCAAAGCTGGACGGTGCTGACGTGCAGCGACCGCTCGCGATCAAACTCCGCGATCACAGTGCCGTCGGCGGCCAAATTCAAGTCCATGTGGACGCCGCGCAGCTCAGGCGGCAGGATGAAGGATCGTTCATCGCCGGGTTCCTCGCCGTGCCAAACGACCCGGTCTCTTGTGCGGAGCACCAGCCATGAACGGCTGGTGTGGCCGGTCGGCAGCGCCTCCTGCGCCAGGTCCAGGCTGACCAGATCGCCGTCGGGCCACGCATCGCGAACCGTGTGGCGCGTCAGGTCGACTTCGTACAGGTGCCCCTCGGACAGTAGGTGGATCACATCGGCCGCGAAACCGGCCGTGCGCGGCCGCAGCCAGTTCGGCGCGTCCGGATCGCGGCCGACAGCATTGGAATACGTCGTCAACGTGATCCTTCCGTCGACGGCGAATTGTTCGTCCCTTGGCGGCGGGTCGGAACGAAAGCCGAGGCGGCCGATGTTTCCGACGTGCCGCTTGCTGATCGGGTTATATCCGACAAAGTAACCTGTGCCGAGCGGGTCGGCGTCGTGCAGGAAGAACCAATTCGGCGAGGAGAACCAATTCGGCCCCTGCTTGGTTGTTTCGACGAACGAGACCACGTATTCGCTCCAGCCGCGCTGGCCGGGCCGCCGCCGGCCGACCGGTCCCTCCAAGCGGACAGCCGGGGGCGTTGGCTCGTCGTTGGGCACCGTCAACGGCCGGCCGTCGAGCGTCCGCAAGTTGAAGTTCGGACGGTCAAAATGTATGGTGATGATCGCCGGGGTGCCGTCGGCGAGGAAATGCACTTGCTCCTCCACGCGGCTGGAGATCCTGAGTTCCTGAACGAACCAAAGCGCCACCATCGCCAGCGACAACCAGACGACGACCGTGCCCAGTGTGAGCCAACCGGCCAACAGCAGCTTCTGAACCAGCGCGGTGCGTTGCGACATGAGTCTTACCCTTGTTCAATAGTCTCGCGTTCTCGACACGAACAGAATGCTCGACACCAACGCGGCGTCGAGCAGAACCAATACCGCCAGGCGGACGGCGACGGGAGGCCCCGGCAGCAGTTCGATAAGCGTCACCAGCACGGCGGCGGCCGCCAGCGGTAGCAGCCGCGTTCCGAACCAGTGGCCCGGCCGCAGGCCGCTCAGAAAGGCCGCCAGGTACAGGGCCGTCAATCCGAACAAGACTTCCCATGTGCCGACCGTCATCGACCACTCGAACGGGCTCGCGTGTGTGCCCGGTATCGTCGCCCAGCAGGCAAAGGCCAAAGTCGGCAAGCCCGCGCATACCGCGTATGTCGCCAGCCCCACCAGCAGCTTCACGCCGGTCAGCTTTTCGCGACTCAGCGGCCGGTGCAGCAACAAAAGCCAGGTGCCGCGTGCTTCTTCCCTCGCCGACTGCCAGACGCCCAGCGACACGCTCAGGCCCGCCGCCAGTCCGACGCACCAGTAACGGAAGGATCCTTCGACGAATGGCACCTTGGAGTAGGACGGATCCCAGCCCGCCGACAGCGGTGAAAAGTAAACCATTCCCGTGCAAAAGGCGAGCACGAATCCATACGCCGCCAGCCCCAGCGCGGCGATGCCCGCCAGTTCACGCAACTCCTTGAACGCGAGTGCTTTGTACATCGCTCTCCTCCTGTGCGGCCAGCGCGGGCATCGACCCCCGTGGTCCGCGCGTGTATTCAATGAAGGCGTCTTCCAGGTTCAACTCGACGACGTCGACGGCCCGCGCCCCCAACTCCTCGGCCCATCGCCGGTGCTCGGGGCCGAAATCGACGATCACCAATTCCATCAGCGTGCCCTTGGCGCGGCCGCCAACCAAACCTGGCCAGGCCGGCACGGCGGGCGCAGCGCCGGCAAACTCCAACACGACTTTGCGGACGGCCTCTTTGAAGCGTTCGGTCGGGCAATCGACGCGTAGCACGCCGTCGACCAGAATGCCGATCCGCTCGGCGACCCGCTCGACGTCGCCCAGAATGTGCGAGCTGAACAAGATCGTCCGGCCCGCGCGCTGGATCACCTCGATCATCGACTCCAGGAACTCGCGCCGCACCACGGTGTCGAGGCCCAGCGTCGGATCGTCGAGGATCAGTAGTTCCGGCTCTGGCGCCAGCGCCAACGCCAGCGAGAGCTGCGCCCGTTGGCCGTTGGAGAGCTTACGTACCTTGTTCCGCCGTGAAAGGCGAAAGTGGTCGAGCATCTGCGCCAGCAGCCGCTCGTTCCAGGTGGGGTAAAAGGGCCGCGTGAACCGCACGGCCTGCTCGACGCTCATCCAGCCGTAGAGCGGGTGCCCCTCGGCCAGGTAGGCGATGCGGGCGCGGGTTTCGGGTCGCAACGTCGCGATCGGCTCGCCCAGGAGTTCGACCCGGCCATAGTCGGGCTGGACCATGCCGGTGAGCATTTTGATCGTCGTCGACTTGCCGGCCCCGTTGCGGCCCAGAAAGCCGTAGACGGTGCCCCGCGGCACGGTCAGGTCGAGGGCATCGACGACGGGCCGGCCGTCGTAGTATTTGGTGAGCCGGTGGGTGTGGATGGCGGCGTCGTGGGCGGGCATGGGCGGCTCCTGTGCTAATTCGTGATCCATTGGAACTGGCCGGCCCGCTCGGCGACGGCGGCCAATACTTCGTCGGACGAAAAGCCGAGATGCACGGCCTCCGTCAGGAGCTGATCGAGCAACTCGCGGAGCCGCTGCGCGCGGGCTTTTCGCGTCAACTCGGCCTTGGGCTCGGCGACGAAGGCGCCTAGTCCTTGACGCGTGCGCAGCACGCCCTCGCGTTCCAGCTCGGTGTACACGCGGGCCACCGTATTGGGATTGACAACCAGCGAACGCGACAATTCGCGAACCGAGGGCAATTGCGCGCCGGGCCGCAGCTTGCCTCGCGCCACCGACTCGCGGATCTGCTGGGCCAGTTGCCGGTAAATCGGCAGCTTGCTCGCGGGATCGATCTGGAACGTCATGGGAGCGCCTCTGCGACTGCGACTGTACTAATACTACTGGTACAGCGCGGCGGCGTCAAGGGGGGACGTCGAAAAAAAGCAACCACCCGCTTCATTGCCAGAATCGTCCCTTAGCCCGGATTATTCATGGTCCGGGGAGGAACTCGCGCACTGTGCTGTAGCAGAATTCGCAAGAATTCTGGCGTAACTCGCGTCCACGGCCTGACTTCTTGCGAAGCCAGCTACGGGACCATGAATAATCCGGGTTAGGGTTCGGTAGGGAACGCCCTCCGTGGCGTTCCGTGAAGCTGGAGCGACGTCATCTGGCAGGACACGGAACGCCACGGAGGGCGTTCCCTACAGATGCCGTTGCCGCGGTAACGCAAACGGATGCCTTGGGGGGTCGAAATTGGGGCCCGTCGTGGCGGAGCCAACGGGGCCGTATCCGCGTCAGCTCACGGATTCAGAAGAAGCGGCGGTCACATCGGCTGGGAGGCGATAGGGAGCCAGCAACTCGCGCGCGGCGGAAAACTCGGCGTCGATGCGCGCCAAGAGCGCGGCGAACGAGCGGAACTGTCCCTCGCGGGCGGCGTCTTCGAGGGCGGCGGCGGCTTCGGCCACGCCCTCCGCGCCGCACATGGCCGCCAAACCCTTGAAGGTATGCGCCTCGCGATGGATCGCCTCCTGATGAACCGCCAACGCTTCTTTCCTCGCCACCGCGGCACGCAACCGCGCGTAGGTGCCCGCCGCATCGTCGAGAAACCGCCCCAGAATGACGGCGTACAAATCGCTGAAGCCCCCCATGCGTTCGATCGCCACCGCCGGCTGGCAAGCCTTTGAAGGAGTCGCCGGTAGGGGTTTTACGTCACTCATTCCAGCACGCCTACCAGACCGGCGAATTCGGCTACGCGGCAGTCTACCAAGGCGACCGCCATCAGGTGTGGTGCAAACGCCGTGCGCAAAGCTGTGGCTTCAGGTCGCCGCAGGCCGGTTTGTTTGACAGCCCCCCCCTTCAAAGCCGCGCCGAAGCGCTATTTACCCAAATTGCACGATTTTACGATTTTACGGAGCAGGACTACCGAACCTGATTGTCAAAACCCATCCGATGCGCTGTCGCCAAATGTTCCAGCCTTGGTTCAAAAACGTCCACGCGGCGGTGGCTGGGGCAGAGCCTAAGCGATGCCCCGGTCGCTTTCCAGCCCGGATTATTCAGCGCAAGCCAAGGTATGTTCGACGCTGGACCTTGCTCCCAGGATCATTTTCAAACCACCCCAAAACAGCTACCAACCGTACACTAACGTATCGGCCCACAAAACGCGGCTTCGGCGCAGCCGAAACTGCGCAAGAAAAAACTGGCAAAACCGTACCTGTACCGACCAGGAAATCCGTCTCGGCGGATTGCCCGGCTTTAGACGCGTTAAGACTTCTTCCCCCGAGCCGTTCAT
>DATKSN010000258.1:0-3729 GCA_035531595.1 Pirellulales bacterium
AGGCGAGCGGGGGGCGTTAGCCCTTAGGTTTACCCACATCTGGAAAAAGGATCCTTGAGGCCAAAAACGCGTAAATATGCATGGGACGAGGCAGAGTTTGAGTTACGACTTCGGATCCCTATTTTGTCCAAACGATGACCCAATCGTCATAAACTGAATGTGGGTAGTCCTAAGGCGTTAGCCCCCTGTTTGTTCGGCGTTCGGATTCAGGGGCGAGCGGGGGGCGTTAGCCCCCTGTTTGTTCGGCGTTCGGCCTAACGCCTATCGCCTTTCTCCCTTCTTTAATACCTTGTAATCGTTTCGTGCAGATTGAGAATGGCCCTCGCCACACTGGTCCAGGCCGCCAGCTCCGTGGCCGCGGCGTCGGTCGGCGGCTTGGCTTCGCCGACTTGCAACAACTCGCCGGCGGCGGCTGGCGCCGCGGCGTATTGGCGAGCGTGTTTTTCATAAAGGCCGACCAGGATCGCCACCTCGTCGGGCTTGGCTTCACGGCCCAGCGCCTGCCGCAGGGCCAGCGCCGCCCGTTCGGCCGGCGAAGCGGCCGCCTCGCGGAGGATCTTCGCCGCGAAAACCCGCGCCGCCTCGACGTAGGTGGGGTCGTTCAGCAGCACCAAGGCTTGCAGCGGCGTATTCGACCGCGGCCGTTCCGCGGTACACTCCTCGCGGCTGGGAGCATCGAAGGCCAAAAGGCTCGGGTGCAGGAACGTCCGTTGCCAATAGGTGTACAGTCCGCGCCGGTACTGGCTCTCGCCGTGGTCGTTTTCCCATTCTCGGATCGGAAAGTTGAGGTGCGCCCAGTAGCCGGCCGGCTGGTACGGTTTCACGCTCGGACCGCCGACCTTTTCCGACAACAGCCCGGCGATCGCCAGCGCGTTGTCGCGGACCATCTCGGCGTCGAGCCGGAAACGGGCTTGCCGCGCAAACCATTGGTTCGACGGGTCGCGCTCGCGAGTGCCCGACGGCGCATCGGACACCTGCCGGTACGTGTTCGACGTGACCATCAACCTGAGCATGTGCTTCACGTCCCAGCCGCTTTCGATGAACTCGACGGCCAGCCAGTCGAGCAACCGCGGGTGCGTGGGCCACGCGCCTTGCGTGCCGAAATCTTCCAGCGTCCGCACGATCCCCTGGCCAAAGCAGAGCTTCCAAAGCCGGTTGACGAATACGCGGGCCACCAATGGATTGTCGCGCGAGGTCATCCAGGCGGCCAGGTCGAGCCGCGTCGGCCGCCCCCCTTCCACGGCCGTAGCCGGATTCGCAAGAATTCGGGCCGCTTGCGGCAAGAAGGCAGGCACGGCGGGCCGCGCGATTTCGCCCGAATCGTCCAGCCAGTTGCCCCGCGGCAGGATGCGAACCAGCCGCGGCTCCACCGGCATCGAAACCAACGTCGTCGGCGCCGCGGCGAGGATCTCGTTGCGCCGCTTGACGAGCGCGGCCAACTGGTCGCGCGTCGGTTGCAAGAGTGGAGCGATCGTGCGGTAGTAGGCGGCCAGGGCCTGCTTTTGTCCGTCGTTTCGCGCGGCGCGGTCGATATCGAGAATCTTAACAACGTCGGGCGGTGGACCGCCGGCGCCAAGGGCGCGCACCGGCCGCGGCGCCGTCGTGGCCGAAAGTCGGAAACGGCCGATCGTGTGCCCGCCGCCATAGTTCTGGTGCAGTTTCAACGTCAACACCGCGGCATTTCCGTCGCCCAGGTCGGAAGCCGCTTCCAGCACCAGATGGTTCGCCTGGCCGACCTGCGGCAGCACCGCCCAGCCCGTCGCCGGATTGCCGTCGGCCGCGGCGGCGGCGGGAAAGTCGTTCTGCGAGTGCGAGCCGCTCACCGCCGACCATGTGACCGCCGCGCCGTTGAACGTCGCCTCGACCTCGTGCAGTACGAAGTTGCCATTGGCCGCCCGCCCCGGACCGCGGCTTGGAAGCGCATCGTCGGGCAGCACTTCCAAGCGAAGCGCCGTCAGGCCCTTGAGCGTCGTCGGCACCGCCAGCGAGTAGGTGTCTTTCTCGCCGCCGCCGGCCACGACGAGCGAGCCGTCGTCGAGCGTCTTGAAGGTGGCGCCGAAAAGCGATTCCACGCTGGATGCCGTCAGCGGAATCCATTCGACCCGGCGGCTTTTCCGATCGGCTTCCCACTCCGCCAAAGCGGCGTCGAGCGCGGGCGTTTGCTCGTCGAGCTGGGACTGCAGCGGCGCGACGCCGGCGTCGAGCCGGCCCATCTCGGCCGCTTGCGGCTCGGTGGGCATGGCCGTCTGCTCCTGGCGGCCGACGGCAAGCTCCTTGACGTCGGCGAAGAACGCCTCGAAACGGTAGAAATCGCGCGTCGTGAACGGATCGAACTTGTGATCGTGGCATTCGGCGCAGCCCAACGTCGCGCCCAGGAAAATGCCGCCCGTGTTCCGCACCCGGTCGGCGGCGTATTTGGCCGTGTACTCCTTGGGCTGCGCGCCACCTTCCTCGGTGGTCATCAGCAGGCGGTTGAAGCCCGACGCGATTCGCTGCTCGCGCGTCGCATTGGGAAGCAAGTCACCGGCCAGTTGCTCGGTGACGAAGCGGTCGAAAGGCTTGTTCGAGTTGAAGGCCGCGATGACATAGTCGCGATAGAGCCAGATGTCGCGGTGGTTGTCGCTATGGTATCCGCCCGTGTCTCCGTAACGGACGACGTCGAGCCAGTACTGTGCCATTCGCTCGCCGAAATGGGGTGAATCCAGCAGCTTATCGACCAGTTTCTCGTAGCCGTCGCCACTTGCGTCGGCCAGGAAGGCGTCGATTTCGGCCGGCTTCGGAGGCAGGCCGGTTAGGTCGAACGACAGCCGGCGAATCAGCGTGCGGCGGTCGGCCTGGGGCGCGGGCATGAGATCGTGCTCTTGCTGGCCCAGGGCGACGAACGCGTCGAGCGGGCTTTGGGCCCATGCCGGGTTCTTGGCGGCCTGGTTCTTGACGACCGGCGGCGAAGGACGTTCCGGCTTGACGAACGCCCAGTGCGCGTCGAACGGGGCTCCCTCATCGATCCAGCGCCGCACTTGTTCGATTTCGTCGGGCGTAAGGGGCGGCTTTTTCGAGTCGACCGGCGGCATGCGGAACTCGGGGTCATGACTCGTCAAGCGTTCGATCAGCGTGCTGGCTGCCGCATTGCCGGGCTTGATGGCCTCCTTGACGGCCTCGCTACGGACGTGCAGCGCCAGGTCGCCCTTGCGTTGGCCCGCGTCGGGTCCGTGGCAGGCATAGCAGCGATCCGACAGTAGCGGCTTGATCTGCCGGCTGTAATCGACCGCCGGCGCGGCCTGGGCCACTGCCTCGTCCGCCGCGGCCGAGCGACCCGCCGGGAAACAGCCGACGACGTAGCAACAGGCGAGGACACGGAGGCGGAGCATGGCGGGCTCAACGGGCAGGTGGGGGCGTGACACGAACCCTTTTAAGTTTACGCGGGACCAGCGGCTACCGCAAGCTTTGACGATGTCTTCGATGGCCCAGATTATTTAGGGTCCAACACGAACCCGCGGCGCAAGCTCACCGGGTCCGCGGAGCGGCCCACGAACGGGGAAGGATCATTTTCACGAAAAAAGCACGCTCGTTGCGCGGCAACGAACGTGCAAAAAACAAAACGGCGGCGAAGCGAAAAAAAACAACGATCCGCTTAATTGCTGGTTTTCTTGGTCTGGCGTCGATCCAGGGCAGTAGCGACAATCCTTTCCCGCAATTCGGAAAGGAGGCCGGAATGTCGCGGTTGCCGAT
>DATKSN010000259.1:0-19943 GCA_035531595.1 Pirellulales bacterium
GCGAAATTCGCGCCCCAACGCGCCCGAAACAACGAGTCCCACGCGCAGAACGGCCATCCGCGACCATCTTCGTGCCAAGTCCACCCCCCCTCCAGGCTTAGATTTCCGGCGAATGACCGATTTTCCGACAGGCACTAGCTATCGGAAATTCCTTGTTCGCGGCGCCCCTGGGCTTTATACTTCACGCGGTCGAGATTGAGACATTCACGGTGGCTGGGGCACGAATGTCACCGACCCGTCGCAGTTGACCAGGTTGATACCCTCGGGATGGTAGCTGTTGGCCGTCGGCGACTGCCGGAAGGCGGCCAAAAATGAGCAGGACCGCTCGTTGGGCAGCAAGATGTGCGAATACGTGACAATGGATTGGTCGTCGGTCTGCCATTGGCCACCGATGTTCGACAAGAACTGATTCGACAGGTTATTGATGTCGACCGCCAAGCATTCGGCCCTGGCCTGGATCTGCGTGATGGGGAAGGTGAACACGGCAAAATCGTCGCTCTTTTCCGTCGCGACGGAGTTGCTGAAATCCCCCGTGACCTTCTCGGAGAACATCGCGGTGTGGCTCGTCCCGTCGCGGATGTCCGCAAAGTGAATATCCCTGCCCCACACGAACACGCCGTTGGGCGGCGGCATGGCCGCATTGGGCGTGCCGACGTTCTGCGGCCAGGTTGGCTGGCCCCAGATGAGGTTGCTGCCGTAGTTGCCGTAGTAGTTGTTATAGGAGCCAGAGGCCGCCGGAACCTGCGAAGCCGAGTCGGACGGGCACATGTATACTGGAACGGGAACCTGCGCCGCCAAGAGATTCGTCGGGGCGTTCCAGGGCACGTTGAGATCAAGCAGGTTTTTGAGGTTTTGTTGCTCCAGGAAGGCCAGAACCCGGGCCTGAACTGAAAAGTGGGTGCATTGGGCGCGCCGCGCCGATTCACGGGCCGCTTGCACGGCCGGCAACAACAACGCGATTAGGATGCCGATGATGGCGATCACGACGAGCAATTCGATGAGGGTGAAACCGCGGTGGGGACGGTTCATGGTTTTGGGTCTTTCGAGAAATGGTTTTGGGGCTTTCGAGAAGAAGAATGGCACTTCGACATACAATTCACTGGTTGCTGTCACACTAACCCGTAGCGGAAGCAAGGTAAGTTCAACACTGGGCCTTGCTTGCGCTGCGGGTTCGTGTTGGACGATGAATAATCCGGGCTAGGAACCGAGCAGGCAGGAATACAACACATCCTTGGTGCGCCGGAGCAACTCGTGACAGTGTTGCCGATCGGCATTGAGCCGGTTCCCCAGCACGATGGCCGACGTCCGGCCCACCTCTACGGTCAACCCGTGGCGAGGGCGCTTCGTCTTCCGCCGCCGAGGCGCCGCTGAACGGTCGGCGGCGCCTTTCGCGTTCGCCGCAACGGCCGATTCAAGTTCCTCGACCTTGCCCTGCAAGGCTTCCACGCGATTTGAAATCGCGGCGACGACACGGGCCAACCGTTGTGCCATCTTGCTCTTGCGGCCATTCCAAACGATCTGATTACGTGTGCGATCCAACATGGTCAATTCCTCTCATTTCAATTTCAGGTGTTTTTACCAGGCCCGATGAAGGCCGCCGTCGCGCCGGACCGTTCGGCGCAAACCGAACCGGTGCGGCGCTTTGTGCGCGATCGTTGAGATCCCTCGCCCGGACTGCCAAGCGGCAATTCCAGCGCGTAGGGTCGATCGATGATGACGACGAAATGAAGCGCGTCGAAGAACGGCCATTACCGACCACATGACGCACGCGCGCGACGAACCGCAAGCGAGCCATGGGCCTCAAGAAGCCGCCTACGACGCCCAGCGCGCGCCGATGAGCCGCGCGCCCACTAACCGCGGACGCAAGGGGGACGCAGCGGGGGCAGGAAGTGACCTTCAAGCTCCAGGAACGTATCCTGGAACCATGCGCGGGAGCGATCAGCCCGATTCGAGAAAATCGCAATTCGCCAATCGGCCCATTGCGATCCGCCCGCATCGCGGTTGCCGCGTTCGGGGGCGATCGGCGGCATCCGCCGCCGCTGGCAACTCGGGCTGTCGCAGGGCGGAACGCGAGGCGACTCGCCGGGCGCAAGCGATTGCCCCGAATTCGGGCGCGGAGACTGATGATGTTGGGGCGCGTGTTCGCCGCCAATCATCACATAATCGCCGCAGGTCGCTTCGGCTTCACGGCTGGCGAGCGAAAGCACGAGAGCGCCCGCCGCCGCGAGCCGGAAGCCCGTCACCGCAAGGCAAACTCGCGCCGGGCATTGCCGGCCCACTCGTTGCCGGCCCACTGAATTCCAGCCAAACGACATCTTGATACCGCCGAAAAATGCATGACACCGCAAACGCTCGTCATCCTACACAGCAGCCATGCGGTTGTCAACAAAAAAATTAGTTGCGATTTCCGCCCTATTCTCCCGTCCGTGCCGTCAAGGTCCGACGTGCAACGCCGTGCGATGGACGCGCAGCACCCGCGGGCGCACGGCTGATTGCCGCGCGGGTCGCTAGCTCTAGACCCAGATATCCGACGTGCAATCGCCTCCGGGAAATCGCATTTCGTGCGCGCGTGCCGCTCCGCCCGGCTCCTTGCCGAAGTCGACGAAAAAGCGCTCATTGATCTTAAGACCACCTCGCTGGGTATCGCAATCGAGCTTGAGCAGGTAGGAGCCGCGCTTCTTCATGTCGGGGTAGAACTGGTTGTCCCAACTGCTGTAGAGCGAATTCGTGACGTAGAGCCGCTTGCCGTCGAGGCTGAGTTGCAACATCTGCGGGCCGCCGAAGAGCTTGCGCCCTCGTGTCTCTTGGGGCTTGCCGATCAAGCCACCCAGCCAGACCTGGCCGGCCAGCCTGGGCCTGGCCGGATCGCTCACGTCGTACTGGCGGATGTCGCCGTGCAGCCAGTTCGAGAAATACAGCCAGCGGTCGTCGAGCGAGAGTACCAGGTCGGTGATCAAGCCCGGCACCGGGAAGGGCCAGCCCTTGGTTTCCACCGGCTCGACCTGGATCACCTTGTCGGCCTTCCACGGGTCGCCCTCGTGGTGATAGTGCCACATGCTGCTCGACAAGGCCGCGCCGACGAAGCCGTGAGTGCTGTCGGGCGCGTGTTGAAAGCGGACCTCCAGCGGAATCAAGCCGTTTTCGCCCAGGTCGATCGATTGCACCGGCTTGCGATCGGTCCAATCCCAGAAATGGATGTGGCTGCCGTACTTGCCGGCCTTGACGTCGTCGAGGCTGAAACCGCGGCGGAACGTCTTGGGGGCGGCCCATTCGCTGGAGACCATCACATTGGCGCGCGGCTGATACCAGAAGTCATAGTTGAAATTCATCCCCTCCGTACCCGCCTCCCAGCGTCCGGCGATCTCGAACTGTTGGTTCAGCAGCAGAAAGCCGCCGGGGCCGTTCCCATCGCCGTCGCCCAGCATCGAGAGCATGATCTCGCCCGTCGGCAGGCAGTGGACGGTGTGCGGGGCCGAAAGGCTCGTCTCGGCGACGATTTGCTCCGGCTCGATCACCTTGATGAGTTTTGGCGCGGCGGCCTTGGCGACGTCGACGATGTGAATCCGACCGGAAAGCAGGCCCGGTAACACCAGGTAACGCCGCGATGGAACATGGTCGGCGTGGCAACTGCCGCACGCGTTCCAGCCGAAGTGGTGCAGTTCGTCGCCCACGTTGGGCATCGGCAACCGATGGATGATCTTCGAGTAGCTCTTCGATTCGGGGTCGACGTCGATCGTCGCCAGGTAATCGGGTTTTTGGGTCTCGGTGCCCACGTAAAGCGCCGTCGTATAGAGCAGCTTCTCGGGCGGCGACTCGATCGCCTCGGCGGGCGAGGCGTACGTCGCGCCGCAGGGTTTCGAGTCGTCGCCGGCAGCCCGTGCTCCGCAGGCGAGCAAGCTAGGCGAAAGGGCCGCGGCCGTCGTCGCCAGGAAGTCTCTTCGTCGCATGGGGCATCATCCGAGGGTGACTGTTTTCAGTTCCGCGTAGTGCTGCAGGGCGCCCTTGGTAGTCTCGACTTAAGCCATGAGCGTGTCAAGGGGCCGCCGCCGAACTTGGGGCCATTGACACGGCGACGGCGGCGGCATTATGATGATCCACGCACGAACTGGTTGGAGCCGCCGTATGGTCACCGTGTCACGCACCCCACGCCGAATGTTCGCCGGGCACGCGGTCCTTCTCTTCCCAGGCTCCGTTTCTCGTCGCCAGGGCTTCATGTGACGGCCTCGCTAATCGCGACGGTGCGTCCGCCTTCGATTCCTCGGTCTCGCGCATAGACCAGCCTTGCCACCGGCTATACGCGCTTTCAGGCGTTTCGCGGCGCCTGCTCCGCCGGCGCGTGTCGGCATCAGCCAAGGGGGTTGGCCGGGACGACATCCGTTCCACACGACGACGAGCGATCGTGGATGGCCGTCGTCGCTCAAACCAACGGAGTTTTCGGAGATTCGCATGAGTTCCAACCATTGTGATCGGTGCCGCGCGCGGGCGCCCCTGGCAATTGCCCTGGCGACGGTCGCGGCGTTCGGTTGCGGAAGCCAGTCGGGCGTCGGCACGACCTACCCGGTCTCCGGCAAGGTCACGCTCGACGGCAGGCCGCTGAACCTGAAAACCACGGTCGTCCTTTTCAAGCCGGACGCCTCGCGGGGCAACGAAAGCCCCTTCTCGCCCGCCGCAGGTGTCGACGAGACCGGCGCCTACGCGCTCACGACCCAGGGCGCCAAGGGAGCGCCCCCTGGCTGGTACAAAGTGATCGTCACGGCCCACCATGGTACGGTCGAGCACCCCAAACAAGCCGAGGGCGCGTCCGCTCGCCGTCCGGTGGCACGCGCGGCCGTGCCCTCGAAATACGGCCGGGAAGAAAGCACGAACTTGATGATGGAAGTCGTCGAAAAGCCGGCCGACGGCGCCTACGACCTAAGCCTGACGTCACCGTAAGCCGGCCGCGGCGTTTCATTCCATTGGCACCTATCTGACCCGACAAGGAGACACAACGACCATGCTTCCACGAACCACCAACCGACGGACAGTTCCATCGCCCCGGCCAAGCCGCCGCGCCTTCACCCTTATCGAGTTGCTCGTCGTGATCGCGATCATCGGCCTTTTGGTGGCGATGTTGCTGCCGGCCGTCCAGGCCGCGCGCGAGTCCGCCCGCCGTAGCCAGTGTGAGAACAACCTCAAGCAGTTGGCGCTGGCCGTACACGGCGTTCACGACATCAGCGGCGCGTTTCCCGCCGATAGCATCTACACGTACGACCCGACCAGGCCGAACTGGAGTTGGCTGGCGCATATCCTGTCCGAGATCGAGCAACGCAGCCTTTACGACGCCGCGGCCGTCGGCCCTCCGAAACCCAACAACATCGACCAGAGCCTGCCGCAGATCGCCATGGACGTCGCGGTGTTCCTGTGCCCCAGCGACCCCGACGCCTTCAAGGGCACACAGTCTCACTCCAGCAACTTCGACATGCTCGATCCCAATCTCGGTCCCTTGAAGTACGCGATCACCTGCTACCGCGCCAACATCGGCGCCAACTGGGGTGGCGGCCCGCCGGGCAGCGCGCTCTGGTGGGGCACGGACCCCCAGTGGTGCGTCCCCGACCTCAACAACAGCGATCCCAACACGACCTACGACGGGTGCGCCAACGGCAACGGCGTGATCTACGAGACGAACCGGCCCCATCGCTTCGCGTCGGTCCGCGACGGCACGAGCTCGACGTTCTTGATCGGCGAAGCGCTCAGCGGCAAGGATTACCAGAACTCCTGGTGCCACATGGACAACGCCATCGCCACCTGCGCCTATCCGCCCAACGCCAAGAGCCCCGTGACCGGGCAGGAGTATCCGCCGGACCAATGGTGGAACCGCTACGCCTTCACCAGCGAGCACCCCGGGGGCGTGCAGTTCGCGATGACCGACGCTTCGGTCCACTTCGTCTCGGACAATGTCGACCTGCGCGTGTTTCGGGCACTGGCCACCCGCGCCGGGCACGAATTCGCCCAAGTGCCGTAGGAGGACCGCCATGACCAGTTCCACCGACGAGCGCTGGCTCGCGCGTGCGCGGGAAGTCGCCAACGACGTTCTCGCGCGCCACGCCGACGACGTCGATCGCACGGCCCGTTGGCCCGCCGAAAGTGTCGAGGCCCTGGCACAATCCGGCCTACTGGGGCTGACGATCGGCACCGCCCTGGGCGGCGCCGGCGAGGGACCGCGGACATTCGCGGGCGTGGCGCGTATCCTGGCCGAACAGTGCGCCTCGACGGGCATGATCTACGTGATGCACATCGGCGCGACTCAGGTGATCGCCGTGGCCCAGGGCTTTTCACAACGCGAGGCGGTGCTGCGACAAATCGTGGCCGGCGGCCACCTCGGCACATTGGCATTCAGCGAACCAGGTTCGCGCAGCCATTTCTGGGCGCCGGAAAGCCAGCCGACCGAGGACGGCGACGGATGCCGACTCACCGCGAACAAATCATGGGTCACCAGCGCGGGGCACGCCGACGGCTACGTCGTCTCGACGCGCGGCGCGGGCCGGGCGGAACGGCTGGCCAGCACTCTCTATTACGTCCCCCAAGGTGCGCCGGGACTGCGTGTCGGCGCCGCCTTCAGCGGAATGGGGCTGCGCGGCAACGCCAGCTCGCCGATGTGCCTGGACAACGTCGCGCTGCGAGGCACCGACCGCCTTAGCGACGAAGGGCAGGGCTTCTCGACCATGCTCGACACGGTCTTGCCGTGGTTCCAGCTTGGCAGCGCCGCCGTTTGGGTGGGCGTCGCGCGGGCCGCGACCGATGCGACGCGGCGGCACTTGCTCGAATCTCGTTTCGAACACCTGGGTCAGAGCCTGGCATCTCTTCCGAATCTGCGGGCCCGGCTGGCCCAAATGCAGGTGCTCGTCGACGTGCAAGAGGCTTTCTTGGAGCACGTCGCCGGGCGGATGGAGCAGCCGCGTCCCGACACGATGCTGGCGGTCCTCCAGAGTAAGGCGGCCGCCGCGGAAATGGCGCTCGAAGTCACCGACCTGGGCATGCGCGCCTGCGGGGGCGCCGCCTTCAGCCGGCACGTGAGTGTCGAGCGGAACTTTCGCGATGCCCGCGCCGGCGCCGTCATGGCCCCCACCACCGATATCCTTTATGATTTCATCGCCAAGAGTCTGCTGGGGATGCCCCTTTTTTGAGCAACTCTTGCGATGTCGTTGTTCTTGAGGATCTAAGATGGACAAACCAATCTTGCTGGGCGCCGTGGCCTACGATCCGCGCGTCGTTCAAATCTGGGAAGGCATGCGCGAGTTCTTCCGCGAAGCCGGCACTCCGATCGACTACCTGCTCTTTTCCAATTACGACAGCCAGGTCCGCGCGCTGTTGGCCGGGCATATCGACGTCGCCTGGAACACCAACCTGGCCTGGGTGAAAGTACATCGGCGCACTCAGGGCGCTTGCCGGGCGCTGGCCCTGCGCGACGTCGATGTCGAGTTCACGACGATCTTCGTGGCACGGGCCGAGAGTGCGATCACCTCGCTGGCCGATCTGCGCGGCAAACGTCTGGCCCTGGGCTCGGCCGACTCCGCCCAGGCCGCGATTTTGCCGGTCCATTACTTGCAGCAGGCCGGCCTCGAGCCCGAGCGCGACGTCGCCCTCGTGCGCTTCGATCTCGACGTGGGAAAACACGGTGACACGGGCGCCAGCGAACTGGAAGTCTTGCGGGCCCTCGGCGACGGTCGCGCGGACGCCGGCGCTTTGGGTCACGCCACCTGGATCTCACAGGTCGCCCATGGGCGGGTCGATCCCGCGCTGATCCGGCCGGTGTGGACCTCGCCCGGATATTGTCATTGCAACTTCACCGTCCTGGCAGGCTTCTCCGATGAACTCGGCGGGCGCTGGACGGAGGCGTTGCTGGGCATGAGCCACGAGCAGCCGCGCTGGCGCGAACTGATGGACATGGAAGGGCTCAAACGCTGGGTACGGGCCGACGCGAGCATTCTCGAAGGCTACCGCGCGCTGTTCGACGCCGTCGATCGGCAGGGACTTGCGCACCACTGGACGTAAATGCCCAACGAGAGTGAATCTGGTGGGCAGTGCCCACCACCGGCGCCCGTCAACCCCTCCCGCCGGCGCGTTAAGCTGGTAAGGAGTGCCGGGATGATCGGTGAGCTTTGGTTGATTTTTTTCGGCGGGTTCTTAAACTCCGGCCGTATCGAAAACCGAACAGTGTACCAAGTGGCTTGCTTTTGCCCGTGACGATGCCTACCATTGATCGGCGGGGCGTGGGTTTCTGGGCGTTCTGCGGTGTTGCTGACGTTGCCGGCCAAAACGGTGGACCGCCATAACGGTGGTTTGGGCGATGATTCACATGGCTTTTATCGACCGAGTCGAATTCGCCTCGCGCTGCTCTTGTCGTTCGGGCTGACCGGACGCATTCTTTCCGCGGCCAGCCCCTTCCTTTCGGTTCCCAACCGTTCGTTTTTTGTTTTTTGTTTTCCTTCGACCCGCGCGGCAATTCGAGCCGACGGGTCCGACGCCCGCCCGCACGAAAGTATTTCAGCCATGGCATCCGATCTTCGCTTGAAAGAACAATTACCCGAATTGACCACCCGGATCGTCGAAACGTATTCCGAGGCCGGCACGATCAACTATCTGGGGCATTCGCCGCTGCCCAACTACGAGGTGGTCATCGGCGTCGTCGAGGATCTCAAGGAAATCCTTTATCCGGGCTATCGCCGCCGCGAAGGGCTGCACCTGGGCAACGTGACGTACCATGTGGGCGACCTGATCGACGGTCTGCACGACAAACTGACCACGCAAATCGGCAGGGCGTTAAGGCACGAGGCGAGCAGCGTGTCGCTCTGCGACATCGACTCCGACTACGAGGCTTTGGGGCAGGCCAAGGCGATCCAATTCCTCGAGCAGCTTCCCGAACTGCGGCGCGTGTTGGCGCTCGACGTGCGGGCGGCGTGCGACGGCGACCCGGCGGTCAAAAGCCCCGACGAGGTGATCTTTTGCTATCCCGGCCTGGAAGCCATCACCGTCTATCGGCTGGCGCACATCTTGTGGCGGCTCGAAGTGCCGCTCATTCCGCGAATGATGACGGAATGGGCTCATAGCAAGACCGGCATCGACATTCATCCGGGCGCGACGATCGGACGGCACTTCTTCATCGACCACGGCACCGGCGTGGTGATCGGCGAAACGTGCGAGATCGGGAAGCACGTGAAACTCTACCAGGGTGTGACGCTCGGGGCGTTGAGCTTCGCCACCGACAACGAAGGGAACCTGGTCCGTGGAACGAAACGCCACCCGACGATCGAGGATCGCGTGATCATTTACGCCAACGCCACCGTGCTGGGCGGGGGCACGGTGATCGGGCACGACAGCGTGATCGGCTCGAGCGTGTGGCTGACGCGCAGCATCGAGGCCCACACCACCGTCGTCCTGGAGAAGCCCAAGCTTCGCATGCGAGCCGAGCCGGGCGAGGAACTCGGTCACGACGCGAATTATCAGATCTGATGTCCTCGTAGCGTGGGCTTTCGCCCGCGTTGGTGGTGGTGGGCGGTGCCCACCCTACGACGCCCCACGTTCGACTTCCTGGTTCCGTCGCAAGTGCTTGCGCGTCACGTCGATCAGTTGGTTTCGGTCAATGGGCTTCGTGGTGTAATCGTCGCAGCCGGCGTCGAGGCATTTTTGCCGATCGGCGGGCATCACATGGGCGGTCAATGCGACGATCGGCAAGTCGTAGCCCGACGCGCGTAGAAGCGTGGCGGCCTCGTAGCCGTCGAGCACCGGCATCTGCATGTCCATCAGCACGACGTCGAACGGCTGGTCGCCGTCGCGCGCGGCCAGGGCCATATCGACGGCAAGGCGGCCGTTTTCCGCGATCGCCACCCAGGCACCGGCCTTGCGTAGCAAATGGCCGATCAAATGTTGGTTGTCGGGCCCGTCCTCGGCCAGCAACACCCGACCACCGACCAACGTCGCTTCGGCTTGTGGTGCGGGCGCCCCGCCGGCCTGCCTGTCTGCCGGATTTGCAGGCGGGACGCCCGCACCACAATCTTGCCTGACTTCCGCATAGGCAGGCGGGACGCCCGCACCACAATCCTGCACTTTGGTCGGGTCGTTGGCTCTTTTCTCCAACCGCCCGGCCGCGATGGTCAGCAGAAAAGCGCTGCCCCGGCCGACGCTGCTACGCACCGTGATCGTGCCGCCCAGCATCTCCGTCAAGCGGCGGCTGATGGCCAGGCCCAATCCGGTGCCTCCGAAGCGGCGCGTCGCCGACGAGTCGGCCTGGCTGAACGACTGAAACAATTGGGCGATCTGCTCGTCGTTCATACCGATGCCGGTGTCGAGCACCTCGAACTGCAAGCGCAGAGCGAGTCCACCGTCGTCGAAACATCGGACGACCAGCCGAATGCCGCCCGTCTCGGTGAACTTGACGGCGTTGCCGACGACGTTGATCAGGATCTGCCGCAAGCGGACGGGATCGGTCACGACGGCGGCGGGCAGCGATCCGTCGAACTCGACGTCGAACCGCAGCCTCTTGGCGTCGATCCGCACCCGCATCAGTTCGGCCACCTCGCCGGCGATCTGCCGCGGCGAGCAAGGCAGCCGCTCCATTTCGAGCATACCCGCTTCGATCTTCGACAGGTCGAGGATGTCGTTGATGATCGCCAGCAAGTGCTCGCCGTTGCGCTGGATCGTCCGCAGGGCCTGTTGCGATGCGGAGGCTTCGAGGCTCCGATCGATCAACAAATCGGTGTAGCCCAGGATGGCGGTCATCGGAGTGCGGATTTCGTGGCTCATGTTCGCCAGAAACTCACCCTTCGCCCGATCCGCGGCCTCGGCGCGGCGGAGTGTGGCCTCCAGGATTTCTTGAGCGTTGCGTTCGACCCACTTGAAGACGCAGGTCAGGGCGAAGACGCACAACAGAATTCCCGCCAACCCGGAGACTTGCAGGAACCGCAGCCCGGCCGGCGTCAGCTCGAGCGGGAACGCGTGGCCTTGCTCGCGCGCGACGTAAAATCCGACGATCGCCAGCACGCTCACGAGCGACCAGCAGGCGCCCCAGCGAAGTCCGGCCAGGAGCACGGCCATCACCGGGACGGAGACGTACCACCATTCGGCCGGCGCGCCGTGCCCGCCGGTAAAACAGCTCAGAGCCGTGTAGGTCGACCAGGCGAGCAAGGTCATGGCGTTGGCGCTGAGCGTCGGCGATTTGCCGTATCGCAGCGACAGGAGCACGCCCAGCAGCAACAAGCCCGCGACGAGGATGATCGAGGCGCACATGGGCGCGCCCAGCGCGGCGTAGATCGCCGAAAACACCGGCACCCAGAACATCATCGCCAGGCCCAGCGCCGCCACGCGGTTCGCCTGGCGCAGGATCTCGCGATCCTGCCGCAGGTGGCGCGGAACCAGTAAACCCCAGAACCAGCGAAACATTGAGCCTCCCACACAAGGTTAGCATTCTTATTGACAAGCCGACTGGCGCGCCTATGTTTTCCCGTGGAGGATCTGGGCTCTCCAAGAGCCCTCGAACCGTGTGCGGGTTTTGACGCTGGTGACGGGGGAGGCAACCGTGAGCGCGCGCGTGCTTGTCGTCGACGACTCGATTACCATGCGGAAGCTCATCTTGCGCTCGTTGGGCGCAGCGGGCATCGTCGGCGCCGTCGAAGCCGCGGACGGTGGCGAGGCCATCGCGAAGTTCAAGCCGGGCGAGTTCGACCTCGTGCTCACCGACTGGAACATGCCCGGCAAAACCGGGCTCGAAGTGGTCGAGGAGATCCGCGGCCGGGACGCGCGCGTGAAGATCGTCATGGTCACGGCCGAAGCCGAAACGAGCCGCGTGCGGGCGGCGTTCGAGGCCGGCGCTTGCGACTACCTCGTCAAGCCCTTCACCGTCGAGTCGCTGCGCGAAAAGCTCGCCAGACATTCGCTGATGGCCAGCGGCGGGATCGGGCGAGAGCGAGGCGCGGAAGGGCATTTACGCGCGCAAGTTGACGCTGAGTAGGGCTATCTCGCCGGGGCATCGCTTACGCTCTGCCACCAGCCACCACTTTCTCGCGACAAAATGTCTCATTCTCTACCGCGTGAAGGTTGCTCTAACGGGCGTTCTTGAACGGGTTCAGGCTCGCTTGGCCCGATCCATTCGGATTCGCTGGGAGCGTAGGTGGTGAGCGCGGGAAAGAGCGTCGAACCTCGTGGGCAAGGACATTGCCGCTTTTGGCACAACGGACAACTCCGCCCGTTGGGCGTCAGCCCTTCGCAGAAGGTCCGCGTCGCCACATAGATGCGATCGCCGGGCATGAGTTGGAGATTCGTGGTCGTGTCGCCAAGCTGCGTGATCTGGCGATAGCAGATCGGAACCACGATGCGGCAACCATCGGGCGGCGTGGGACGGCTGAGGATGATATTGCAGGGCGACGCCTTGTCGCCCAGGCCACCGGCCGCGATAATGCCGTCCAGCACCGTTTCACGGCCGATGAGAGGGAACGAACCGGGCGAATTGACCTCGCCCAGCACGTAATAAAGGGCGCTTTGCGGATTGACCAGGCGCACGTTGATCGGCTCGGGGTTAGGCTCGATGGCCTTGATGGCGGCGGAGACGTCGGTCTCGATTTGTTCGATGGTCTTGCCCGCCACGATCCGGCGTCCGAAACCACCCAGGTCGATGGTGCCGTCGGGCATCACGGTCTGGTCGGCCGGGAAGCGCAATGTTGAATCGAGCTTCAGCGGTTCGACCAGGATTTGATCTCCCGGCTGGATCAGATACGAGGGGAGCGCGATCTTCCGCAATTCGCGGGGCGGCGGAAGGTCGGTCGGTATACGCCGGCGGACGAATTTCGTTTCGTCGCTGAGGTAATCGCCGCCGGGAAAAAGCGTGAACGAGCCGCCGCCGCTGGAGCAACCTGGCGAAAGGACCGTACAAAGCAGGAAGAATCCCCAGGCCACGCTCGACCAAAAATGAGTGGGGGCGCCATGCATCATGCATTTCTCCTCGTTCCCGACAGGCAGGCTGAAAACGCCCGCACATCAATTATGCGCATATTTGGCGGGTCGGCGTCGCCAAAAGGAGTTTGATTCGTCGTTGGCACAACGATCCAGTCGGAATAACCGCGCGAGTCTACCTACGTCGCGTGGGCTTTAGCGCTTTAGCCCGCGTTGCTTGTGGGCGGTGCCGACCTACGGGACTCCGTGGCGTTCCGCAAGAATGACGTCGCAATCGCTTCACGGAACGCCACGGAGCGAGTTTCCTACAGCAGGAAGAAGCGAATGACCTCTTCTTCGAGCAACGGCAACGGCCTGACGCGGATGCTCGGCGAGCGCACGGTGCCTCGTAGGTCCAGGTAGATCACCTGATTCGCCAGAAGCCGGCTGGCCTCCAGCAGCAGGGCGGCGGGCGGCGCGGCGAGAGCGGCAAGCCGCGCGGCCATCAGGAGCATCGGCGGCGCCATCGTGGTCGATCCGGTATTGATGACGGCGCTCAGGTTCAGACGTCCAGCGAGGGCGATGGTTCCCTGGCTGTAAATGCGCGCGTTGGAACTCGTGAGCGACAGCCGCTCCACATGCATGACGGCGTCGGCCAGCCGAGCGCGCACGTCGCCGGTTTGAAAGCGAGTGGAGGGGCTCAGCCCGCCGCCGAGATAGGACCGAGCGGCGCCCAACAGCGGGACCGAAGTGGCCTGCGTGTCGCGGAGCTTGGCCTTCAACGTCCCCGTCAAGTCGCGCGCCGAGCGAACGTCGTGTCCGGCCAGCTTCAAGGCGCCCGAGATCTTGCCGCTTCCAAAGTGATTGGCGAACGACGAGCCGAGGGCCAGGTGCTGCAGGCTGACGTCCGAGAATGTGGCCTGAGCATCGAGCCGCAGGCCTCCCGCCGCCGCCAAATTCGCGCTGGCGCTGACGCGGCCCAAGGCGACTCGGGCCGTGGCGTCGCGAAGATGGATCTCTCCATGCCCCGAGCGGGGCTCGAAAGTCGCTTCCAGCGGCAACCGCGCGTCGTTCAAAGGAATTCCGTGCCACTTCGCCTGGCGCAGCGCGGCGATGCCGTTGAAACGCCAAGGACGCCCTTGGCCGGTAAAGCCTCGCATGCGCAGGTCGGCGGCGCCATCGACGTTTTTGGCTTGCTCCGGCCAAACCGCCAGCAGCCGCTTGATCTGCGCGCCGTCGATCGCGAGTCGCAACGAGCCGCGCTGGCCGACGAGAGAGAAGGTGGCCGCCCCATGCAGCGAACCGCCGGCCAGCGCGCCGGTCAAATCATCCAAGCGGGCCTGCTCGGGGGTGATACGGATGACGCCCCCCAGCCGGTTGGACCAATCGACGCCGTTGAGGCGAAGTCCCTTGATCTCGAACCGGCCCTCGCCCACCGGACCACCGCTACGTTCGTCGTAACGATAGTCGAGGCCGGCCTGCAGCGTGCCCGCGAGCGATTCCAGCGAGCCCTGTTGGCGCAGGACTTGTCCCAGCCGATCGAGCCGGGCGTTCATGATCTTCAGGCGCCCTTGGTTGACTTCCTTTCCGCCGGCCATGTCCGCGTCGCGCAAGGCCCCCGCGATTTCCCATGAACCGGCGAGAATCCGGCCCGCCGCGTGGTACTCGGTGGTCGCCGGCGCGCGGTCCAGGCGCGCGTGAACATCGCCGAGCGGAATGGAGTCCACGGTGATTTCGGGCGTGTCGAAGGAGGCGTGAATTTCCCATACTCCAAGTCGATCGAGCCCGCCCGGCGGTAGGGTGGCATCCAGGCGCGCATCGCAGCGGCCGCGCACGTCAAACCCCAGCCGTCCCACGTCGGACGCCAAGTGCCCCAGATCGACGTGCCGCAAGACGGCGCCCAGGCGCCCCGCGCCTTCGGGAACCCATGGGATTTCGGCCGACGCGGAAAGTTCTCCCTCGTAAAACGAGGCGCTGAGATCGGTCAACTCCAGTTTCGTCTCGTCGGCGGCGAAATCGGCGGAAATCGCGTCGATTCGGGCCCCGTTGACGATCAATTCCTTGGCCGAAGTCGAGCCGCGGGCCGCGAATTCCAGCGGGCGGAGCGTGCCATGGGTTTCGGCCTTGGCGCCCACGCTTCCGGCCAATTCCCGCGGCGGCCGAAGTTTCGCGGGCAGCTCTCGCAAACGGGCCAGATCGAACCCGGCCACGTCCGCTTGGGCCTTGAAGTCGAAAGGTTCCGTCACTTTCACGCGGCACGCGGCAGTCAGCTTCGTCGTTGCCCGGCGTCGTTCGACTTGGGTTTGGACGAGCAGCTTGGAGACGTTCAGCCAGCCTTCATCCAGCCGGCCGCGCAGGGTGGCGAGTTGGATGGGCCATCCGTAGGCGCGAAGATCCTGAATGTCGAGATCCAGGTCCGCTTTCCATCCGGCAACGTCGCGAGGGTTCTTCGCCGCGGTGCGAAGCTTCAGTTTTCCGTTGCAATGCCCCGGCGTTTTTCCCGGGGTGACTCCCAAATCGTCGAGCAGCGCGCCGACGCTCAATTGACGCCAACTCAAGTTGGCCTCTGCTGCGACGCCGTCCCGCAAGGGCACACTGAGCGAACCGCTCGCTCCTCCCTGATAAAGCGAGGCCTGTAACCGCTCGATTTCGAAGTGGCTTCCATCGGCCGAAAACTTGCCGGCCAGCGAATCGACGCGAATGTTTCCCACGCGCAGGCCACGCGCCGAGACATTGCCATTTCCGCTCATCTCCAGGGGCTTCAGCGTCCCCTTGAAGTTCGCCGACATTCCGACCCGTCCCGCCAGCCGCAACGGTGGCCGCGGCTTTGAAGGCAAGGCGTTCAGCACGGCCAAATCGGCGTTGGTCAGTGAAAGGGCGAGGGCCAACCGATACGGCGCGTCGAAACCGATTTGGACTGAACCGCTTAATTTCCCGGGTTCCACGACGGCCGAGCCTTGCAGGCGCCCAGCGCCGAGCGTGGCGTCCAGCGATGACACACGCACTTCGTGAGGATCGGCGTCGTAGCGGAAATCCAAGCGGTCGACGGCCACCTGTTCCAGACGCAGATTCCGAGCGGTGACGGCGCCTTTGATCGAAAACTGTTTGGACGACAGTGTGCCTTGCACCAGGGCCGAGGCGCCGAGGCGGCCGCCGATTTCGATCGGCAATCGCAGATCGGGCTTGATCTCATTGATCCTGGAGAGTCGCCCGCTGGTGAGACGTAGCGTTGCGGAATAGGTCAGCGGCGCCGTCAGGTCGAGATGCGCGGAGCCGCGGAAGTGAAGGAAGTCGGCATCGCCCGCCAGCCGCGGCGCGGTGAGGCGACCGTTATCGAGATGGAACTCACCGTCCAGCGTGGCCGGAGCGAGGCCGACGGCGCGAAGCTGGGCGACACGGAGCCGGCCGGTGGCGTGCCAGGCGACCGGATCTCGCAGTTGACCGACGGGCACATGGCCGGCAAAGTGACCGGATAGTTCCCCCGTCGCCAAGGCGACGAAGCCGGCCGCGGCCGGGGACGATCGAACGATTTCATCGAGGCCGAGGTGCTCAAAGTCGATGCTGGCCGTCAGATCGCCCCGTGGTTCCAGTTGCAACTCGGCCTTGCCGCGCATGCTTGCGAGCGCATGATGGAAGCCCCATTCCGGCAGGGAGCATCGCAGGCTCTCGACCCGAAGCAGCCCGTCGGCATACGAGAGCCGGGCGGCGACGTCGTCGGTTTCAATGCCCGCGACCTTCAACCGCTTGGAAGTGACGTGCGCATCAAGTCGATAATTCCTCGCCGTGAACGCCGTCTCCCACGGAACGCCCACTCGCAGGCGCAACGTCAATCGACCCGCCACCTCGAAGGGCACTTTGAGCCCGAATCCTTCGAGTTTCCCTAAAGCGTCCGCGGCATCGATCTCATGGAACGTCCAGCCGAGCCCGCCCGACACGGTGTTGCCGTCATTCGCCGGCACGGTCGCCTGACGGCGCGCGGCGGACTGCACTCGCGAGATTTTCGCTTTGAGCCAATCCCAAACATCGCGGCGAGTTTCACTCGCCTGGGGCGCGCCGGCCACAAAAGCCGGTTCGACCAGCCAGGCGGCGACAACAAGCGACGCCACCACGCCGATTCGTGTCAAACGGTTCCAATTAGAGCCCATCCCAGAACCGCCATTGTGGTGTAGGCGTCCCGCCTGCCGGGCGGTTCTGCCGCCAGATCCTACTTAACATCGTTCACCTTGCCGCTTACTTGCTCGAAACGTCAGCCACGCACATGCGCCGCGCTTTTTGGCCGCGGGGCAGCAGCAGCACCTGGGCCGGCCGGCCGCCGCGGTCGGCGAGCGACTCGACGGCGCGGCGCGTGGCGCGCGCGCCCAGTCCGGCGTAGACCACCACCGACCAGCGCGGATTGGTCGGATGGTCGCCCGCCACCACGATCGCGCTGTCGGCGTGCGCGTAGGTTTCGCCCCGGAGCGAGAACGATCCGTCGCCGAAACGGACGGGGAGCGATTCGGCGCAACGGGCCGTGACCGTATTCACCGCCGGGCGACCCACCAACAGCAGATGCCGGTTGTGAAGGTCGTCGTCGCCGGCTTCGGAATCGGCCTTGAGCGGCACCAGCACATTGCCGCCGCGGCGCAAGATCTTGCGCCGCAACAATTCGGCCGCCTCGCGCGTCGCCTGCGACTCAGCCCGCGTGCCGTAGATGATGATCGCCTTGTCCGGCTCGAACTCGAACGAATCGATGCCCCAGCAGCCGGCCGGCGCCAGCGGCGTGGCGTCGCGCTGCATCCAAGAGTCGAACAGTCCGGCCAACGAGCGGCCTCCGACGGGTTCCGCGGCGGCACGCTCGGCGGCGGCCAGAAAATCGGCCGTGGAGGTCGGCTGTCCGGCGTGGGCGCGGCCGAATTCATCCATGCAGCGCGCGAACGCCTCCGACCCCAACTCGCCGCGCAGCGCGGCCAGTAGCAGCACGCCCTTACCGGCCGCGATGTCGTACCATTCGCTCGTACGCCAGTCGAACTCGCTGGAAGTCAGGGGCACATCGCGCCCCAGCCGACGCACGGCCGCCAACCAGCGGCTACGCGGCGCGAAGAGCGCCACCTCAAGCCGGTCGCGCGCCGCGCGGCTCAGCTTGGCTTCGCTCGCGCTGCGCTGGATCACGTTTTCCAAGGCCACGATCTTCTCGTAATCGGCGAAGGCGGCGGCCAGCCAGATGTCGCCGTCGGCCTTGGGCAAGAGGGTGCCGTGCCAGGCCGGCGGATGGGCGCTCAGTTTCCATTCGGCCGGCTCCTTCTCGTCTCGCGGGAACGGCTTCAAATCGACGGCCAATGCCGCGGCGGGGTCGGTATTGATCGGCGCGGCGGCGCCGAGCAACGTCCAATCGTTGGGCAGCAGCGGCTGGATGTCGCTGTACTTGCGCGTTTCGTCGGCCGTCGGCTCCCAGGTTCGGCCCAGGGGCGGTCCGAAAAGGCACCAGCTTTTGAGCTCTTTGGCCAGCGCCGTGGTGGTGAACTTCGCGTCGCAGGAGGGGAACGCGGCCAAAGGGGGCGTGGTGAACGCCTCGAAGCCGAAGCTCGCGTCGATGCGCCCTTGGCAGCGGCCGAAGAGCCGGAGCCAGAGGGTATCGCGTTCGCTGGGGCGGAAGACCAGGTTGGCCGGCTTGTCGGCCAGGCTGGAGGGTGTTTCGCGGCGCACGGCCGGATCTTTGGCGTTGTTGCAGCCCCAGTAAAAGCCCTTGCTGCCGGCGGGCCACTCGTCGTTGGCGCTGCGCCAGAGTTTGCTCGCGCGCGTGCCCAGTTCGAACATGGCGATTTCATTGGTCTTAATGTCGGCGAGCAGCCATTCGTTCGAGTACAAACCGTTGTTGGCTTCCTTCAGAATCCGCACGGCCTCGTCGATGGAGTCGCCGTACTGCACGACGCGGCGGATGCGCGAGGCGACCGTTTGGCCGGCCGCGTCGAAGCTCGTCTGTCGGATGGTCGTTTCGGCCACGAGCAGGCCGGCGTCGTTCATGTAGTAGTCGAGTCCGCTCATGATGCCGCCGGGATAGGTCTGCATCAGCACGCGGTGTCCGGCCGCCGGCTGGATGTCGAGCCAGACGTTGAAATGCCGCACGTAGTTGAGTTTGAACATCGTGATGTGGCCGAAGACGATGCCTCCGTCGGCGGTCGCCGGTCCGACGGCGGCGAAGGCGCTGCAGTGGTCGTCCGGCTCATGCGGTGCCTCGGCGTCGGCGGGCTCGCCCAACGCGCGGCCTTCCAGGCCGTTGGCGGTGGCTTCGAGCCCGGCGGCGAGGAATTCGACCTCGATGGCCGAATTGACGGCCACGATATCGATCAGGTCAAGCTGGCGGCCGTCGAACTTGGCGCCGGCGGCGGCGGCGCCGTCGGCGATGCCCTTCATTTCCTCGAGGTACTCGGCGTCGTAACGGCGCAGGAAGAGCGCGTTGGACAACGTCCGCATGTCGCGCCATGCTTCCGTCGGGGCGAGGGGGCTTTTGAGGTTGGCCAGCGACTGGACGTAATCGGCGATTTCGGCGGCCAGTAGCCGGCCGTGCTGGCGGCCGCGCTGGTAGGGCGTGCCATCGATATGCAGCACGATCCAGCCCTGTTGTGGATAGCGGTAGGCCGGCCCGTCGCGGACGACCGAGGCCGGGTCGGGCATGAATTCCGCGTCGCTGCCCGTGGGCGGGCCGGCCCAGGTGGGGGCGGCGATCACGAGGCAGGTGATGCTCGCCAGCAGAACACTCATGCATGCTCGTTGAACTGACATGGTAAGGATAGCTCCTGATCTTGGAAGAGAATGACTGCCGGCGCGGCCCCGAAAGTATACGTCGGCGCGTTCGTCGGTGCCATCAGGTTCGACCCATTCAGGGCTGGACGACATGTTCAATGGGACGTCCCTGGGGCTGACGCCCTCGTTGTTCTACACATCTTTTGCCACGACCCCTGCCAGCTTGCCTGGCACGGTGAAGCAGTT
The DNA here is from genome assembly GCA_035531595.1 of Pirellulales bacterium. GTDB lineage: Bacteria > Planctomycetota > Planctomycetia > Pirellulales > JAICIG01 > DATKSN01. Next base: position 19,867 of record DATKSN010000259.1, read on the forward strand.
TTTCCGGCTAGCCACGCAGCCACGAATCCAGCCGTTTTTCCGTGGTCGCCGGCCCGCTGCCGCCGTAGGCGGCAGCG
>DATKSN010000260.1:0-10804 GCA_035531595.1 Pirellulales bacterium
GCACTCCGCGAGGAAACGCGCGCCTGGTCCACCGACGTGACGGCCACGCAACGCGGCGTTGACTGGCAAATGAAGATCGACGACGCCCGAACGAAACTAAAGTCGGTCTACCCGACAATTAAGCTGTGACAAAGCACTAGACTCTGTCGCCGCTTCGCGGCTGGCAATTCGCAGTCCATGCCGTTGTACCACCATGGGATTTACCAGCGCTCGTTAGCGGCATCCTCGACGGCCGCCTTGGCAACGGAACGCACATTCGTCAGAAACCAGAGCAGCGTGCATGTGTCGAGCAGGAGCTTCATTCCATGTACTCCCGCAACTCCTCGAGCGGTTCATCAAAATCGTCCGGTACGACGAACAAACCCTGGCAGCTTCCGGCGTGCGGATAGCCCGGCCAATCGGGGTTGATGATCGGTGGGTGGGGCTGAACCGCCAGGGTGAAGGTTCGCCCATTCTCGCCCTGAATCATCACGCTTTCCCCCCCCTCAACCGCCGCCAGAAGTTCGGGCAAGCGCTGCTGTGCTTCTGGAATCGTTACCTGAGTCATCACCCTACCTCCACTCGAAGACCAACCAAGGAAAGGGCGGGCACCGCCCACAACATTATAACTCCCCTTTCCCGTGCCGCGTATGTCCGTCACAATGGATCGGATTCAGAAACCGGTGGGCGGTGCCCACCCTACGCGATTTCAACCACGGTGGGTGCCCGCATGTCCAGCTTTGTCGCCACGCGCGATTTCCAGGCCACGCGACAACGAATCGAGGAGGCCGTCGCCAAGAAACAGCTCAGCCCCTCGGCGGGCGCCAACGTGCGCGCCTGGCTCAGCGAGCCGCGCTACGCCCAATACGCCGACGAGGTGGCCGAGCATGTGGCCCAAGGAAAATGGAAAGAACTCGACGACGTCTTCTGGACGGTGATCCCCTTCGGCACCGGCGGCCGGCGCGGCAAGATGTATCCCATCGGCAGCAATGCGATCAACGACCGCACGATCGGCGAAAGCGCCCAGGGACTGGCCGAATACGTCAAGCGGCGGCACCCGCCAGGCACGCCGCCGGCATGCGCCATCGCCTACGACACCCGCCACCGCTCACGGCACTTCGCCGAATTGTGCGGCGAGATCATGGTGGCCAACGGTTTCGCGGTCTACTTTCTCGACGGCCACCGAGGCACGCCGGAGCTGTCATTCGCCGTGCGCTACAAGCGCTGCGCTTGCGGCATCATGGTGACGGCCAGCCATAACCCGCCCAGCGACAACGCGGTGAAAGCCTACTGGTCGACGGGCGGCCAATTGCTGCCCCCGCACGATCAAGGGGTGATCGAGCGCGTGATGGCCGCCGGCGAGATCGCCCGCGTCCCTTTCGCCGACGCCCTGCAGCGCGGCGACGTGGTCTTTTGCCAGCAGGAGGTCGATGCCGAATATCAACGCTGTGTCCGCGCGCAGAGTGGTTCGGGCCCGCGGCAGTTGAAAATCATCTACTCGCCGATGCACGGCGTGGGGATATCGAGCGTTTGCCCCGTGCTCGCTTCGGCGGGCTTCAGCGATGTTGAAGTGTTCGCGCCGCACGCGGCTTCGGACGGCGACTTCCCCAACGTGCCCGGCCACGTCGCGAATCCAGAGAATCCCGCCACGTTCGATTCGATCATCGCGCGGGCCAAGCAAGTCGGCGCCGATCTGGTTCTTTCGACCGATCCCGACGCCGACCGCCTGGGTTGTGCCGCCGCGGTGGCCGACGGCGGCCCGTGGCGGACGTTCACCGGCAATCAGATCGGGTCGCTGTTGGCCGAGGCGCTGCTCGAAGGACGAAAATACGCCGGCAACCTTTCCTCAAGCGACTACGTCGTCAAGACACTGGTCACGACCGAGATGATTCGCCGCATCGCCGACTCGTACGGCGTGAAGACCCACGGCAATTTGCAGGTTGGTTTCAAGTGGATCGCCGGCCTGATCGACGACGTCGGCCCGGAGCACTTCGTGCTGGGCGCCGAGGAATCGCACGGCTTCATGGCGGGCACCTACGTCCGCGACAAGGACGCCACGGTGGCCGCGATGCTGGTGGCCGAGTTGGCGGCGCGAGCCAAGGCCGCCGGCCAGACGCTGCACCAAAAGCTCGACGCCTTGTATTGGCAGCACGGTTGCCATGCCGAACGAACCGTTTCGAAGACCATGCCCGGCAGCGAAGGGATGGTCCGCATGCGGAAGCTCATGGCCAACTTCCGCGAGTCGCCACCCAAACAGTTGGGCCGGATGAAGGTCGGACAGACCCGCGACTACCAGAACCTGGTCGTGCTGACGCCCTCGGGCCGCCGCAAACTCGACGGACCACGGGGGGACATGCTGATCTTCGACCTGGCGGCCGACGGAAATTACGTGGCGGTGCGCCCCTCGGGGACCGAACCCAAGGTAAAATTCTATTTGTTCGCTTTCGAGCCGCCGGAGTTGTTGGCCGATTTGGAGGCCACCAAGGTCCAGTTGGCCGAACGGCTCGATGAACTCCAGCGGGACTTGTTCGAACTGGCGGAAACGGTGAATTGATGGCTACAGGCGAAGGCGCGGGCCATGCTCACCGACGTACCGACGGGCGAGTGACCTCATCCGCGGATTCAAATGGCGATTGACGCCGCTCTCCGCCAGCGTGGCAAGGTAAGATTGGTCGACATGAACGACTTTGAATCCCCTCCCACCCCCGCCGCGGAAGTTCCCGACGACGAACATCTCGCCGGCATGCAGTTTGGCTTCCGCCGGGCGGCGGCCAAGGTCCGCGAGTTCCCGCAAACGCCGGGCGTGTACCTGATGAAGGATTCAGCCGGCCGGGTGATCTATGTCGGCAAGGCCAAGAGCCTGCGGGCCCGCGCCGGCAGTTACTTTCTCAAGGCCGCGGCCGACGACCGCCGCACGGCGGAGCTCGTTCGCGAAATCGACGACATCGACTATATCGCGGCCGAAAGCGAGGTCGATGCGCTCCTCGTCGAAGCTCGGCTGATCAAGGACGTCCAGCCGAAGTACAACCAGGAGCTCAAGGACGACAAGACATTCCCTTACCTGGAAATCTTCACGCGCGAGGATTTTCCCCGCGTCGAGTTCACCCGCAAGCCGCGGCAGCGGGGCACCAGGCTTTATGGCCCTTTCGCCAGCGCCAGCGGCCTGCGCGGGGCGATCCAGGTGTTGCAGAAAATCTTCAAGTTCCGCACATGCGGCCTCGACATCGACGAGGGCGACGAAAAATGGCGCTGGTTCCGCCCCTGCCTCCTGGCCAGCATCAACCAGTGTACCGCCCCGTGCAATCTGCGAATCTCGAAGGAGGAGTACCGCCGCGACATTGCCCGGCTGCGGATGTTCCTGGAAGGGAACAAAGTGAAATTGCTGTCGCAGATGCGCGGGGAAATGGCCACGGCGGCGCGGGAACTGCGGTTCGAGCAAGCGGCCCGGCTCCGCGACGAAATACGCATGCTCGAAACGCTCGATGAGCGCGGCGAGCTCGATACCCACGCCCAGCCTGAAGTGTTCTACATCGATCCCAAGAAGGGGCTCGCCGGCCTGAAGACGGTGCTCAAGCTCGAAAAGCGGCCGCGGACCATCGAAGGGGTGGACATTGCGCATCTGGGGGGCGACGAAATGGTCGCGAGCCTGGTGCAGTTCATCGACGGGCTGCCATTCAAGCCCGGCTACAAACGCTTCAAGATCCGCGGCGTCGCCGGAGTTGACGACTTCCGCGCCATCCACGAGGTCGTGGGCAGGCGGTTCCAGCGGCTCGACGGCGAGGGCGAGGCCTTTCCCGACATCCTGTTGATCGATGGCGGCAAGGGGCAATTGAACGCCGGGCTGGCCGCGTTCCGCGAACTAGGGTTGACGCCGCCGACGGTCATCGCGTTGGCCAAACGCGATGAGGAAATCTATCAGGCCGGCGTCGACGAGCCGTTGCGGCTCAGCCGCCACGCCTACGCCCTGCGGCTCTTGCAGTACGTCCGAGACGAGGCCCACCGTTTTGCCCAGCACTACCACCACCTCTTGAGAAGAAAGTCGACGCTGGGGGAGTAGGCCAACCCAAACTAGCGCACTTCGAGCATCCGCTTGAGGGCCACGAGCGACCATCGCGCCGTGTCGTCATCGACCTGGATCACGTTCACCGGCGTGCCGGCGGCGAGGTTCTCCAGGCTCCAGCAAAGGTGGGCCAGGTCGATGCGGTACATCGTGGCGCACATGCAGACCACCGGCGAAAGAAAATGGATCTCCTGCTCCGGGTGCTCCTGCTTCAGCCGATGCACCAGGTGCAGCTCGGTGCCGATGGCCCAAGCGGCGCCGGCCGGGGCCGATTCGACCTCGCGGATGATCTTGCCGGTCGAGCCGTGGATGTCGGCCTTCGCCACCACCTCGCGCGTACATTCGGGGTGGACCAGGATCTTGATCCCTGGAACCTTGGCGCGGAACTGGTCGACGTGTTCGGGCCGGAACATCGCGTGGACGCTGCAATGCCCCTGCCAGAGCAAGACCTTGCTTTCGCGCAACGACTCGGCCGAGTTGCCGCCGAGTTCGTCGGCGCGCGGATCCCAGACGGGCATCCGCCCGAGCGGAATTCCCATCGCGTAGGCCGTGTTGCGCCCCAGGTGCTGGTCGGGAAAGAAGAGCACGCGGCGGGTCCGGTCGAACGCCCAGCGCAGCACGGCCGCGGCGTTGCTCGAGGTGCAGACGATCCCCCCGTGCCGGCCGCAAAAGGCCTTCAGGCTGGCGGCCGAGTTGATGTACGTCACCGGCGTGACATCGGATGTGTCGAGCACCTCGCCCAGTTCGTCCCAGCAGGTTTCGACCTGCTCGATGGCGGCCAGATCGGCCATCGAGCAGCCGGCGGCCAGGTCGGGCAGAACCACCGTCACCCGCCGGCCTTCGCGCTGGGCGAGCTTCTCCGGCCGGTTCGCCAGGATGTCGGCCGTTTCGGCCATGAAATGGACGCCGCAAAAGGCGATCGCCCGGCAGTCATCGCTGGCCGCCGCCATCTGGCTCAATTGGTAACTGTCGCCCCGCAGATCGGCCAGCGCGATCACTTCGTCCTGCTGGTAGTGGTGCCCCAGCACCAACAACGTCGCCCCCAGTTCCGCGCGCACAGTCTGGATGCGCGAATGCAGCGCCTCGTTGTCGAGCGACTTGTAAGGCGCCAGCTCGAAGGCGGGCGACGAGCGTGGCTGGGTGACGGTGCTCATGTCATGTACAAACCCCATCGTAGGTCAGGCTTTCCTGCCTGACTAGTGGCCCCCCCAGATTCCGCGCCGTTCGATTTTGGCTTCCTCTTCGGCCTGCCCGAAGCGCCGCTTCATGCTCTGCGAATAGCGAAAGCGGCGTTCGACGCGGGCAAGCCCCGCGCGAAGCAACTCTTCATTGAGCATCCGGTCGCCCACCCAGACATAGGCCAGGAAGCGGTCGTAGCGGTCGAGGCGCTCGCGGTCGAATTGCAGCCGAACCGCGCCGCCGGCGACGAAGCGCCGGGTGAACTCGGAGGCCTCCGGGCCCCACGGCTCGACGGGCCAGTTGGGCTTGACCGTCTCCGGGGCGTCGACGCCAATCAGCCGCACGCGCGCCCCATTGGCCAAGAGCAACGTGTCGCCATCCACCCCTCGCCGGACGGCATAGCTCGCCTCCTCGAGCGATTCCGGCGCAACGACGCGCCGCGAACCGTCCCAGGCGCGGTGCAGCGCCCACAGCGCCACGACCGCCAGCAAGAGCATGCCCTTGCGGCGCCGGTGCGGAAAAAACCGCCGGCCGGGGAGACCCGTACTCTTGGGCCAGCCCCAGCGGCGCGGTGCGTGGCGAAGATTCAATTCTAATTCTTGCTGAAATCGAACTGTTCGGCGGCCCTGCGGCCGAGCGGGTTCTTGAGGAACTTCCCGCGGCACTCCGGGCAGAGGTCGAACCGTAGCTGCTCGTAGACGTCGTCGCCGATTTCCTGGGCGACCGAATCATCCATCCGTTCGAGGATCTCATGGATCTCTTGCAGGTTGTCGCAGTCGTCGTCGACTTCCACCGGGTCGAAGGCGGCGTACACCTCCAGCTTGACCACGTAGCGAAGGTCGTCATCCGGGTCGAGGGGCCGCTTACACAGATCGCACGAATAATGAAGCATGGGACGATTCCCGTAGGCTGGGGCCGCCCGCTGAGGCGGACCCCGAATAGTAGAACGATGCAGGCCACGAATTTCATCCTAATGCCAATCGCCGAATAGGGGCAAGCCATCTTGGGCAATTTTCTTCGCTTTCTCTCGACGAGTCGAGAATTCGGCTTGACAAGCCGTCGCTGAGGCGTCTCATGGGGTGGGCGATCCTAGCCCTTGCGCGGGCCGTTGATTAGAATGGCTAAGCGGGGCTGATTGGCATTGGGGCGACCATGACGTGGTTCCCCCATGATGACTTGGTTTCGAGCAGCGCCGAGGGAGAGCTTTATGTCGAACGCGGCAACGGCGGGTTCGCTCTGTGCCAGCGTGTTGGTCTTGAACCGCTTTTACATGGCGGTCCATGTGGTCAGCGTCCGCAGGGCCTTCACCCTGCTGTTTCGCGACCTGGCCGAAGTGGTGCATCTCGAACAGGGCCAGTTCGCCAACTACAACTTCGAGTCGTGGCGCGAAATCAGCGAACTCAAGGCCCAGTTCAAGGAGCCCAACGACGACTGGATCAGAGCCGTCAACTTCGAGATCCAGGTTCCGCGCGTGATCCGGCTGTTGTTCTACGACCGCTTGCCCAAACAGGCCATCCGCTTCAACCGCCGCAACATCTTCGCCCGCGACGCGAACCGCTGCCAATACTGCGGCAAGCGCTTCCCGACCAGTGAATTGAGCCTCGATCACGTCATCCCGCGTAGCCGCGGCGGCGAGACCACCTGGGAAAACATCGTCTGCAGTTGCGTCAAGTGCAACGTCAAGAAGGGCGGTCGAACCCCGCACGAGGCGCACCTGCACCTGGTCCGCCTGCCCGTCCGCCCCAAACGCAGCCCCTTGCTCTCGATCAAGCTCGGCAACCCCAAGTACGAGAGTTGGAAGAACTTTTTGGACCATGCCTATTGGTCGGTCGATCTGAAATAACGCCTAACGCCTAACGCATGCAACTGTTTCGCATCCAAGGCGGCCGTCCGCTCGCGGGCGAGGTCGTCGTCGGCGGCTCGAAAAACGCCGCGCTGCCGATCATGGCGGCGTCGATCCTGGCTCGCCAGCCCGTCCGCCTCGATGCCGTGCCCGATTTGGTCGACGTCGATACGCTCGCACGGGTGTTGGGCCACCTGGGCGTCGAAGCCAAGCGGCAACTCGGTGGAAGCCTGCGGTTGGAAACGGTCGACGACGGGCCGACCTGGGCCGATTATCAACTGGTCCGCCGCATGCGGGCGAGTTTTTGCGTGTTGGGTCCGCTCGTCGCCCGGCGCGGCAAGGCCGCCGTCGCCTTGCCCGGCGGCTGCGACATCGGCGACCGGCCGGTCGATCTGCACTTGCGCGGCCTGACCGCTCTGGGGGCCGACGTGCGGATCGAGCACGGTTACGTGATCGCCGAATCGCGCGGGCTGGTCGGCGCGACGGTCCACATGAGCGGCCCGCGCGGGCCGACCGTGACCGGAACGGCCAACGTGCTCTGCGCCGCCACCCTGGCACGCGGCCGCACGATCATCACCGGCGCCGCCGTCGAGCCGGAGGTCGTCGACCTGGGCCGCTTTCTCGTGACGCTGGGAGCGCGCATCGAAGGGATGGGAACGCCGACCTTGGAAATCGAGGGCGTCGAGGCGTTGGGCGGGGGTCCGTACCGGATCATACCCGATCGGATCGAAACCGCCACGTTGCTGTTGGCCACCGCGATCACGCGGGGCCGCGTCAGCGTGACCGGCGCGGCCCCGGAGCACTTGCACGCCGTGCTCTCGAAACTCGACGAGGCGGGCGCCGAGATCCACGTCGAGCGCGGCCGGATCACGTTGGCTTGCCGACGCCGGCCGCGACCCACCGACGTGACGGCCTTGCCGTACCCCGGACTGCCGACCGACTTGCAATCGCAATGGATGGCCTGGATGACGCTCGCTCCGGGGCGGAGCGTCATCCGCGACCGGGTCTTCGGCGACCGCTTCCGACATGTGGCCGAGCTGAACCGGCTTGGGGCGCGGATCGAGCGCCAGGTCGAGACGGCCATCGTGACGGGCGTGGACCGATTGACGGCCGCCGAGGTGACGGCGTCGGATCTGCGCGCCAGCGCCGCCTTGGTATTGGCCGCCTTGGCCGCCGAGGGCCAATCGGTCGTACGGCGGATTCACCACCTCGACCGCGGTTACGACAGGCTCGATGTCAAATTGGCCCAACTCGGTGCCGGCATCGAGCGCTTGTCCGGCGCCCAAGCCCGCGACGCCGCCGTCCACCAAAGGACCGCGCCGCGTCGCTCCGGCCATCGAGCCACTCCCTTGTCCGCCCCCGGCGCCTGCGGTGGGTTGGTATATCCATGGGAGGTATAATCGCAAAAAAATGCGCATCGTGGCCGGACACTGTGTTCGGTTTTGTGGCGCTTGGGCGCCGCCCTTCGTTGCGCGTGCCATAAGCGGTGCGATTGGTTTTGCGCGAAGCTTGCAGCGGGCTGCCAAAATGGCAGGGCCATGTGATACTGCACGCGGCCTGCTTCGACACGAACCCGCAGCGCAAGCAAGGAAGTCGCCTACATCGAGAACATGGCGGTCGGCGACCGGCTGCCGGACATGCCGATCTTCCTGACGCCGGATCACTACGTCCCGTGCCCGCTTGAGACGTCGTACCAGGTGACCTGGGGCGTGTTCCCCGGGGCGCTCAAGGGGCCGCTGGAACATTCACCGAAATGACGAGTGACTTTAGGGTATCCGCAACGACCGACAGGTCTCCTCGTAGGTCGCCTCCAATTCCAATGGCACCATCAGATCCGGCGATAGCCAGATGGGTAGTGTCGGCAGCGCGGCCCCGACGGCGAGGTTGTGTTCCCAGGACTCGAGCCGCCAGCGTGGCCCCTGGCGCCGGCCCCGGCAGGTTGCCGCGTAGATCACGCTCCGCGACACGGCGGTGCGCGGGGCGTCGAGTTCGTCCAACAATTCGCCGTAGAGGTTGGCTGTGCGGTTGGTGACCGGATCGATGATCGTAACGCAAACATCCTTCTTCAACAAGGATTCGCACTTGTTGACGAAAGTTTGCCGGTTCTCGGATCGATCCTCGTTCGATGGGCTAACCAGTTCGACGGCGGCCACCAGCCGGAACTCGTCCTGCGAGTAGATGTTCACCTCGTATTCATCAGGCTCCGGAAATTCGGTGTCGAGCAGGATCGCCGGCGCCGCGGGCGCCCAGGCGGCGACGGAAACGCCTCCGCCGTCAACTCTGCCGGGAGGAAGGTCGCGCGCTTCGCGTTCGAGCGCCCCGATGTCGATTTCCATCATGGTCCCAAGCCGAACGCGCGGTTGGGCGATGTATTCCTTCGGCAAAATGGAATTGAGTCTCGCGACGATCGCCGATGGCCAAAAGCCATGCAGGGCTTCCCAATGGAGAACCGTTGAGTTCGTGTGAAAGTGATCGCGTAGCGGCATGGAACCCTCCGTTTTGAATCATTGTAGCATAACCGACCCGATGCGACTTCAAGCATCAGCGGCTGACAGTGACCGCGAAGCGCGGTCCCTTTAATGTCGCCTTTCGCTCCGCGAAAGCTCGTCGCGCTCGCGACCCGTGTCGCCTTTCGCGGAGCGAAAGGCGACATGAGGCTCTTTCGGCGTGGGCGCCACGACGGTTTCCGGTTTTCTCGCTGCGCGCACGTCAAGGAAAAACGGCCGTCCGGAGCGTTCGCGCCAGGGCTACCAGCACCGGACGGCCCACTCGGTTTGCCTGCGGTTGCGAAATGCGCGGGACGGGAAAGGCGACGCAAATCGACCAGAAGGAATCCTGGCCCAGATCGACCCAGCGCCGGTCGACGGAGAGGATCCGATGGCCGCGCAGAAAGGCATTCAGTTCTGCTTCGATCGCCTGGAATTCCCTGATGGGAACCTGGAAGAATTTGAAAGCCATAATTCTCAAACGAGGTCTTAGGCAGTGCGCCGGAAATATCCTACCCAATGTCGCCTTTCGCTCCGCGAAAGAATGCCCTTTCGCGGAGCGAAAGGCGACTTTAAGACTGCCATCACGGCAAATCATTTCCGGCGGCCTGGCTTATCGGTCGGCCGCGAACCTGTCTCTGACGCCTCAACACGTCCCGGCGTAGCCGGATTTGCAAGAATTCGGGCGTCCTCGCGGCCGCCCTGAATTCTTGCGAATTCAGCGACTCGCCAGCGGCTTTATATATTCCTTTGTATACTATATCTACTCGAATGTACACTAACCCGGTCGGCTGGTGGGCGGTGCCCACCCTACTCATCGCCGCTCGCTCCGCCAGTCGCTTCAGCCTGGTCCGCCGGGCTACGCCGCTCCGCGGCTACGCCTTCGGCTTCCCGGCTTTCGCTCCCGGCTGCGCTCGCGGCGTGACTTACTCGCTTGCTTGGCTGAACGGAACTACGGCAAGCCGGAAACCCAGGTTGTAGTTGCGGAGCGTGGGCTGGTTGAGCCCGCGGAACGCCGACCGGCAGTACGCGGAGTCGTCGCCCCAGCCACCGCCCCGACTCACCCGGTTCGAGCCCATGGCAGGCCCGACCGGATCGGCCGCGTCGTCTACGTAATAGCTAGCTAGTGCCTGTCGGAAAATCGGTCATTCGCCGGAAATCTAAGCCTGGAGGGGGGGTGGACTTGGCACGAAGATGGTCGCGGATGGCCGTTCTGCGCGTGGGACTCGTTGTTTCGGGCGCGTTGGGGCGCGAATT
>DATKSN010000261.1:0-23588 GCA_035531595.1 Pirellulales bacterium
CGAGAATGAGACATTCACGGTGGCTGGGGCAGAGCCTAAGCGATGCCCCGGTCGCTATCTAGCCGGGGCATCGCCTAGGCTCTGCCACCAGCCACCGCTTTCTCGTGGCAAAATGTCTCATTCTCGGCCGCGTGAAGTATATAATATGCGTTTTGCCGCTGGTGGGCGGCCCCACAGTGGGAGTTTCCGTCTTTGCGGATCGTCAATTACCCGTACCCGACGCTGGCGCGGGCCTCAAAACCGCTCAAGCGCGTTGATGCCGGGCTGCGCAAGCTCGTGCGCGAGATGTTCGACCTGATGTACGCCAAGGAGCATCAGGGCGTCGGCCTGGCGGCCAACCAGGTCGATCTCCCCTATCGGCTATTCGTGGTCAACCTCAGTTCCGACCCAGTCTTGATGGACCAGGAGTTCGTGTTCATCAACCCCGTGCTGAGTCAGCCCAAGGGCTCGGAGGAGCAAGAGGAAGGATGCCTGAGTCTGCCGGGGCTTTTCGCCCAGGTGCGGCGTCCGGAAAAGATCACGGTCAATGCGTACAACTTGCAGGGCGAGGAGGTGTGCTACGAACTGGACGACCTGTTTGCCCGCGTCGCGCAGCACGAGGCCGACCATCTCGACGGCGTGCTGTTCATCGACCGGCTCGCCCCCACCGCACGCTCCGCCGTGCGCGAGACTCTCGAGGGCTTCGAGGCCGAGTTCGCCGGCCAGCGCCAGCGAAGGGAAATTCCCAGCGACGCGGAGATCCTCGCGCGGCTCGAACAATTAGAACGGGAGAGAACGTGAGCGTGAGGTGGGACTGGCTTGCGCAATTGGTTGCGTTTGGGCGTTTGTGGCTTTATGCTGGTTTTGTTCCGCCACGACGGGGCTCCAGGCGCATCTTGTAAAGAGGCCAGGGGCTTGCCCCTTGGAGTTTCACGTTCGTATCTACACACGCAGGCTCCCCTGATTACCTGTCTTTTCCCCGTGTCGCCCCGCCGGCTGCCAGAGGCAGCCGGCGGGGCGACACGGACGGTGGGGATGCGGCCGCATTCGATTTAGAAACCAACGTGAAACTCCAGGGGGCAAGCCCCTGGCCTCTGATGAAGAAGCCCGTGATTGCCCAACATTCCCATTTCACCACCTGCGATCAAAAGATGTGTAGAACAACGAGGGCGTAAGCCCCAGGAAGGCCCGGGCTAAATTCGTTTTTTTAGCCCCGAACGGGCGACACCTGCGCCGCGACCGACGTCTGTGTCGCCCCTTCGGGGCTGACGACAAAAGGTTTTTGTGTCGGCGTCCCTGGGGCTTACGCCCCCATGACGGTATGCTATAGAGTTGGCGTCTAGCCGGTCGGCGGCACCGCCCGTCCGGTTGCCCCGGCTAGATGGCGACCGGGGCATCGCTTAGGCTCTGCCACCAGCCACCGTGAATGTCTCATTCTCGACCGCCTGAAATATAACGACTCATCATCCTTCTACGAGGGTTCATCGCCATGCACACGCTGGGAAACCTTTTCGTTTCGCTCTTGCTGACCTCGCCCGCAGCCGCCGATTCCGCCGACAGTTCGTCCTCGCCCGTCGGCCGAGTGATCGAGAACTTCCAACTGCAGGATCATCTCGGCGCTGGGCACGAGTTGGCCGAGTGGTCCGACCGCAAGGCGGTGGTGCTGGCTTTTTTGGGGACCGAGTGCCCTTTGGCCGCCCGCTACGGCCGGCGGTTGGCTGAGTTGGCGGCCGAGTACGGCCCGCGCGGGGTGGCCTTCGTCGGCGTCAACTCGAACCAGCAGGACTCGCTGGCCGAGATCGGCCAGTATGTCCGCAGGCACCAGATCGAGTTCCCGCTGCTGAAGGATCCCGCCAACAAAGTCGCCGATCTGTTCGGCGCCGAGCGCACGCCCGAAGTGTTCGTACTCGACAGCGGCCGCGTCGTCCGTTACCACGGACGAGTCGACGATCAATACGGCGTGGGCTACCGCCGGTCCAAGCCGGAGCACCGCGAGTTGGCCGCCGCGCTCGACGCCCTGCTGGCCGATGAGGAAGTGGCAGTCAGCGAGACGAAGGCGGCCGGCTGCCGCATCGGCCGCATGATCCGTATTCCGCCGACGGGCGACATCACCTATTCCAAACATGTGGCTGCCATTTTGCAACAGCGCTGCGTTCGCTGCCATCGACCGGGGCAAGTCGCTCCGTTCGCGATGACTTCGTACGCCGAAGTGGTCGGCTGGACCGAGACGATCCGCGAGGTCATCGAGGCCGGGCGTATGCCCCCCTGGCATGCCAACCCCGCGTTCGGCCACTTTTCGAACGACAACCGCCTGAGCGATGCCGAGCGGAAGCTGATCGTCGAGTGGATCGACCACGGCGCGCCCGAAGGCGACCCGGCCGATTTGCCGCCACTCGTCGAATACGTCGAGGGATGGCGAATTCCCGAGCCCAATGTGGTGTTGGCGATGCCGGTGGCGTTTACGGTGCCCGCCACGGGCACGGTGGAGTATCAGGAGTTCGAGCTCGGCTATACGATCGAGAACGACACCTGGATTCAGGCCGCCGAGGTCCGGCCGGGCAACCCGGCCGTGGTCCACCACCTGGTGCTGTTCTTCTTGCCGCCGGGCCGCGACCTGCGCACCAGCCCGGAGGCGGTGCTGTTCAATTCGCTGGCGGGCTTCGCCCCCGGCATGCCCTCGTCGACGTTTCCCCAGGGTACGGCCAAGCGCGTGCCGGCCGGTTCGAAGCTCTTGATCCAGGCCCATTACACGCCCAACGGACGCGAGCAAACCGACGTTTCCACGGCCGGGCTGGTTTTCGCCGATCCCGAAACGGTCAAGAAGCAACTCATGACGCAGATCGCCCTCAGCTTCAAGTTCCGCATTCCACCGGGCGACGCGAACCATCGGGTCGAAGCCCAATACCGCTTCGATCAGGACATGCGGCTCTATGCGCTCTTGCCGCACATGCACCTGCGCGGCAAAGCGTTCCGTTTCGACGCGACCTTTCCCGACGGCCGAACCGAAACACTGCTCGATGTGCCGCGATACGATTTCAACTGGCAAAACTCCTACGTGCTGGCGGAACCGAAGCGGATGCCCGAGGGAACGGTGATTCACTGTACCGGCGTCTTCGACAACTCATCCGACAACCCGATGAACCCCGATCCGGCCGCGGCGGTGACCTGGGGCGACCAGACCTGGCAGGAAATGATGATCGGCACGTTCGAGGTGGTCCGCAAGGACCAGGATTTCACTCTTGGCCTGCCCCAAGTGCGCAAGCTGGCCGACGACGAGTACGAGGTCACGTTCCGCTATCGCCCCGACGCCGAGTGCGAAGTGGTCTACCTGGCCGGCGCCTTCAACGAATGGAAGCCGACCGACCACAAGATGGACGGACCCGACGCCGAGGGCCGCTACACGACGACGCTGAAGCTCGGCAAGGGGCCGCACGAGTATAAGTTCATTCTCGACGGCAAGAAGTGGCGCGCCGATCCCGGCAACCCCGACCAAGTGGGGCAGAACCATAACAGCGTGTTGAGAATTCCGTAGGTGGCTGGTGGCAGAGCCTAAGCGATGCCCCGGCTCGATGGCGACCGGGGCATCGCTTAGGCTCTGCCCCAGCCACCGATTTATCGTTCGGCCGGCTCGCCGTCAGCTTGCTCGCCGTCAGCTTGCTCGCCGTCGGCTTGCTCGCCGTCGGCCGGCTCGTCGGACGTCTTGGCTTGCCGCACCTGAACCTGGCTCTGTCCCACATGGACGACGGCCGGGCCCGTGTTGCCGACCAGATCGCTGTCATCCACGGTGACGTCGGCCAAACCTTCGGCGCGGAGTTGCGCCTCGCCGTTGTCGCCGATCAGGCAGTCGTCGAGCCGCAACTTCGACGAACCACAGACGGCCACGCCGCTGCGGCCGTTTCCTCGGCTGGTCACGCCGATCAGCTCGCAATGGCGCGTGCCGTCGTGCGCGTTGACGCCGTCGAGTTGAAAGCCCTGCACGACCAGATTGGCGATCACCACGTCGTGGACATGGTAGAGCGTGATGCCCGTCTGCAAACCGTGGCACGAAAGCGGATAGTCCCAGGGCAGCTTGTCTTGCTCGACGCGGAAGTAAAGGACGCCGTCGTGCCGGCACCATTCGAGCGGCTCAAGCGCGGGCAGCGCGCGGTCGCCGGCCGCCGGCATGCGCCGCGCGGCGGGCTTGCCGTCGAGAAACAAGTGCTGGAAGCTCTTCTTGGCCGGGCGAAAGCGGAACACTGCTCCGCGGTAGGGTTCCCAGGCGCCGCGGCCCACTCGCGTCGAACCGTCGAGGGTCGCCCCTTGGCCGTCGATGATGAACGGCGACAGGGCATTGCCGCAATGGCGCGCGGTCGAGAGGCTGATCGGCTCGCGGTAGGGGACGCCCCGATTGGCCAGTCGCAGCCGGTCGCCGGCCTGCGCCAACTCCAGGGCGCGCTTCAGCGTCCGGACGGGCCCACTGGCGCCGGTGCTCTCGGCCTGGCCGCCATCGCGCAGGTCGTCGCCCGCCACGTTGTCGACGAAAACGTCGGCGGCGCGGAGCTGGGACGCGATGAAAAACACCAAGGCGAAGCCGCGAAGTCGCATGGATGAAAGTTTCCCAGTGGAACGTCGTTATCCAAGTGTAGCATACAACGACCCCGTTCACACGGGAATTGACGAGCTCAGCCAGCGGGCGGGGCGTCGGTCGCCCCCGCTTTGGAGGTGGGGTGGCTTGAGCCGACGCGTCCCTCCGTCTTGTCGTCGAATTTGACACGGCCGCGGATTTTCATCGTGTAGCGCCGCGCGTGCCCGGCACCGGACCATTTATCGAATTGTCCACGAGTGTAACGGCAGAATTCGGCGGCGTCGTCGTAATTGGTGAACTCGAACCGCTGGATCACCACTTCGCAATCGCCGTCCTTGGTGTCCTTGCCGGCGGTCGATTCAGCGAGCGTTCCGCGCAGCTTGCTCGACCAGCCGCAAAAGGTCGTCGCGTGCTGCGCAATCATCGTCTGCGGATACGTCAGTTGGACGGTCCATTCCTCCCGGTTGTAACTCTTGCCAAACAAATCATTCATCGCGATCTCCCCACGGCAGGCGATTTCATCGGGTGGCCTTGCGCCGACGATGCCATGCGCGTCAAGTGTGGTAATCGGCGTTGAGCCGCACGTACTCGGCGGTCAAGTCCGTCGTCCAAAAACGCACGCCGGCGTTCCCCTCGGCCAGCCCAATCACGATCGACGTTTCGCGCCGGTTCTTGATGGCCGCCGACACGGTTGCCGCCTCGAAGGCCACGGGCGCCCCGTCGCGGTAGAGCAGGTGCCCGTTGACGCGCAGGCTCACGCCGGCGGGGTTGAACGCCACGCCGGAATAACCGGCGGCCGAGACGATCCGTCCCCAGTTTGGGTCGGCGCCGGCGATGGCGGTCTTGACGAGCGGGCTTTCAGCCACCGTCTTGGCGATCCGATGGGCGTCGCCGCGCGAGGCGCAGCCGGTCACGTCGATCGTCACCAGATGCGTCGCCCCCTCGCCGTCGGCGGGGATCGCCTTGGCCAGATCGAGGCACACCTCATCGAGCGCTCGGCGAAACGCCGCCAGGTCGGCGCCGGCCAATGTGCCGCCGCCGGCGGCGCCGTTGGCCAGCAAGAGCACCGTGTCGTTCGTGCTCATGTGGCCGTCAACGCTGATGCAATTGAAGCTGTCGTCGACGGCCGCGGCAAGGGCGGCTTGCGCGTCGGCGGGTTCGAGCGCCGCGTCGGTCAGAATCAACCCCAGCATGGTGGCCATCCGCGGGCCGATCATCGCGGCGCCCTTGGCCATGCCCGTGATCCGCGGCGCCGCGCCGGCGACGTCGAATGCCCGCTCGGCCAATTTGTGTCGCGTGTCCGTCGTGAGCATGCCGCACGCCGCGGAAATCAGCGCCGCTTCGTCGGCAGCCAGCTTCCCGGCCGCGGCGTGGATGCCCGCCGCGACCTTCTCCATCGGCAAAAACTCGCCGATGATACCGGTCGAAAGCACAAGCGCCTCGTCGCGCTCGGCGCCGCAGGCCTCGGCGGCCAACTCGGCCATCCGCGCCGCGTCGCGGTCGCCGCGCTCCCCCGTGCAGGCATTCGCATTGCCCGAATTGATCGCCACCGCGCGAATGCGCGCGCTGGGTGTCCGCGCGCGGTCGAACTTCACCGGAGCGGCGAACACGAGGTTCTGGGTATACACGCCCACCGCCGTCGCCGCGACGTTCGACACGACCAGCGCCACGTCGTTCTTGTGCGGATTGCGTTTCAATCCGGCATGAACGCCGGCGGCCCGGTAGCCTTGAGGGAGCGAGAATGGCATGGTCACAGCCCGGTTGTTTCTTTGTACCCGTACATCAGGTTGAAGTTCTGCACGGCGGCGCCGGCGGCGCCTTTGATCAGGT
This sequence comes from Pirellulales bacterium, assembly GCA_035531595.1. GTDB lineage: Bacteria > Planctomycetota > Planctomycetia > Pirellulales > JAICIG01 > DATKSN01. Next base: position 6,374 of record DATKSN010000261.1, read on the forward strand.
TGTCGAGGCAACTGATCGTGATCACGCGGTCGCGTACCCGCCGCGCGGTAATGTGGCAATCGTTCGTGCCGGAAGTGTCCTTGGTGCCGGGCAAGTGGTCGACGACCCGCACGAACGGCTCGTCGGCGTAGAACCGCCGCAAGGCCTCGAGCACGTCCTGCTCGCCAACGGCGCCCTTGGGGCGGGAGTAAGCCGTCGAGAGAATGCCCCGGTCCATCGGCACCAGGTGGGGCGTGAAGATCACCCGCACGTCATGGCCGGCGGCGATGGACAAGACCTGTTCGATTTCCGGCGTGTGCCGGTGCCGGCCGACGTTATAGGCCGAGATGCTCTCGTTGCACTCGGGGAACAGCGTGGTCATTTTCGGGGTCCGGCCCGCCCCCGATACGCCACTTTTCGAGTCGATGATGATCCCGTCGGGCTCGATCAGCCCGGCCTTCAACAGCGGCGCCAGCGCCAAGATGGCCGACGTCGGGTAACAGCCCGGATTGGCGACCAGCGCCGCGGCGACGATCTGCGCGCGGAACAACTCGGGCAGTCCGTACACGGCGCTCGACAGCCGCTGGGGATCGGCGTGCTTTTCGCCGTACCATTGCCGGTAGACCTCGGCATCGCGCAGGCGATAATCCGCGCTGAAGTCGATCACGCGGCAGTTGGCCGCCAAGAGTTGCGGGACGAGGCTCGCCGTCACTCCGTGCGGGAGGCAACTGAAGACGCACTCGGCCCGCGCGGCGACCGCCGTCGGCGGCAGGTCTTCCAGGTTGATCGCGATCCGGCCGGTGAGCGACGGATGAACGCTCGCCAAGGGCGGGCTACCTTCCTGGCGGCTGGTCGCGGCCGTGATCTGGGCCCCAGGGTGCCGCAGCAGGATTTTGACCAGCTCCAAGGCCGAATAGCCGGTGGCACCGAGGATGGCAACGCGTGTCATGGTCTTGGAAACCGACGAGGCTAAGCGGGCGATCGCGATAATATATACTTCACGCGGTCGAGAATGAGACATTCACCGCTTTCTCGTGGCAAAATGTCCGATTGTCGGCCGCGTGAAGTATAGCCGGCGCGGACGGATACCGCCAAGGGGATACGAACCGCGGTGCTCGACCGACGGAGCGAATGACCGTGTTATTTACTCGTCCCGTCGGGCGACGTAGAATGGTTCATGTAGATCCGGGCCGAATAGCGATTCGTAGGAAAGGACGGTAAGCATGGAACCGACTCGCGAGGCTGCCTGGAACGATTTGCAGGAGAATTTCGCCTTCCTATGGCGCGAGCTGGCCGAGGAGGACGATTCCGTCCTGGATTCCAAGGCGAGGGACATCAAAACGAGGTTGCTGTCGTTGACCGAAAAACTACCGGCAGGGGTATAAATCGTGACAAGGGACGCGGTTGATTGCTCGATCTCGGCCGACGACTTCATTCGCCTGCTGCGCGACGGCGGCCACATCGAATAACGACTCCATGGCCAAAGCAACTTACAAGGACGCGGGCGTCGATCTCGATGTTTACCGCCAGAGCATGGCACGGCTGCCGCGGCTCTTGCGACGGACGCTCACGCCGCGCGTTTTGCCGCTCGAAGGCGGGTTCGCCGGGCTGTTCCAGCTCGATTTCGATAGTCCGCTCTTCGCGCGCCGCTACGCCGATCCGGTGCTCGTTTCATGCACCGACGGAGTGGGCACGAAGCTCAAGGTGGCTCAACTCGCCGGCGTTCACGACAGCGTGGGCATCGACCTGGTCGCCATGAGCGTGAACGACGCCATCTGCTGCGGCGCCGAGCCGCTTTTTTTCCTCGATTACGTGGCCATGTCGCACGACGACCCGGAGCGTCTGGAGCAAATCGTCGCCGGCATCTCGGCGGGCTGCATCGAGGGTGATTGCTCCCTGTTGGGGGGCGAAACGGCGATCATGCCCGACATCTACGCGCGAGGCGATTACGACCTGGCCGGCTTCTGCGTCGGCGTCGTCGAGAAAAAGCGCGTCATCGATGGCCGGGCGATCGCGGTGGGCGACGCCCTCGTGGGCGTGGCTTCCAGCGGCCTGCACTCCAACGGCTATAGCCTGGCCCGCAAGATCGTATTCGAGATCGCGAAACTCTCCGTCGATCAGGAGGTGCCGGAGTTGGGTACTACGGTCGGCCGGGCGTTGCTCGAACCGACGCGGATTTACGCCCGTCCGTTGCGAAAGGTACTGGCCTATTACAAGGTCAAGTCGGTGATTCACGGCGTCGCGCATATCACGGGTGGCGGCCTGCGCGAAAACCTGGCTCGTATCATGCCGCCGGGCTGCCGCGGGATGATCGAGCGGGGGAGCTGGACCGTGCCGCCGGTCTTCGAATGGCTCGCGCGCCTGGGTGAAGTCGACGCCGACGAGATGGACCAGGTGTTCAACATGGGTTTGGGGCTGGTGCTCGTCGTCAACCCCTACTTCGCCGAAAGCATCCGGCACCAACTCGCCGACTGCGGCCTTCGATCATGGTCGATCGGCCAGGTCGCCAACGGCGACCCTGGCGTCGGCTGGACCTGAATTCTCAAGGGCCCGGCGTGGTATAACCATTCCAGCAGCAACCGCTCGTCCCGCGCCCAGGTGTTCCATCAAAATCAACGGGAATTACGCATGTCGGCCGCTGCCAGCGTTTGATTTGTTGCTAAACGCCAAAAACTGCGTGCCGATTTCCGCGTTGTTGGTGGGTCTTTGTTCACCATGATGACGGCCATTTTGGTGCAGACGTCCCTGCCAAACGAGGCGATCGACCCGTGAGCCCGGATGCTGTAGATCCCTGACTTCAACCCTTTAACCACACCCTACGGGAGATCGGACGTCATCATCTCCCACAACAGCCTGTAGTACTTCATGACGCGGATTGGGTCGGCGGTGGGGTCGCCCTCCTCCAACAAGGTCCAGCCTTCAAAGCCGGCCGACTTGAGCAAGGCGAACAGTTCCGGCCAGGGATAGCTGCTCACCAAGTCGTGGATGTGGATGGTCCCCAGCCGGTCCTTGACCAGGTTGAAATTGTGTTCCAGCCCGTCGCCGTCGAGGTCGGCCGGGTTCGAGTTCCAGCAGACGGTGGCGCCAGGATGGTCGGCGACGTCCATGATCGCGCGGATGTGCTCGAGATTGTCGGTGCCGTGGCCGTGGATTTCGAGCCGGATCTGCATGCCGAAACCCGCCCCGAAGGCCGCGACTTCGTTCAGCGCCAAGCCGATTTGTTCGAGCGTCTTGGCGACGGGCACCTCCTTGGGCAAACCGTTGGGCCGCACCTTGACGCCCGTGGCGCCGCAGTCGTGGGCCAGCCTGATGAAGGCCTTGGTATCCTCGATGTTTTGCTTCAGCACCCTGGGGTCGGGCGATTGATACTCGCAAGCGGTGCCAAGCCCGACCAGTTCGATTTCATTTTCGCGAAACGCCATGGCCACATGCCGCCGCTCGTCGGCGCCCAACGACGGCTCGACGCCGTGCTTATGGCCGCTGCGCAGCTCGACGCCGGTGAAGCCCGTCAGACGCAGGTTCTTGATCAGCGTCGGCAGATCCCACTCGGCGCCCCACATGTAGGTCACAAGCCCAAGTCGCATCGCGTGTGCTCCTGAAGTTAGAGCCTATCCCAGAACCGCCATTGGGGTGTAGGCGTCCCGCCCGCCGGGCGGTTCTGGGATAGGCTCTTAGGCCAGAATTCCCTGGATCGGGTTCCCCTTTGAAAGCGCGAACGGGCGGTTCTGCTGGTCGTGCGTCTCGCGGTGCGGGTCGACGCCAAGGCAGTGGTAGATGGTGGCGACGAAATCGGCCGGAGTGACGGGCGAATCGAGCGGATAGGCGCCGAACTTGTCGCTGGCGCCGTAGATCGTTCCGCCGCGGATGCCGGCCCCCGCGAAGAGCACCGAATAAACATCGGGCCAGTGCTCGCGGCCCGCGTTGGCCAGCGTGACCTTGGGCGAGCGGCCGAATTCCGCCGCCACCACGACCAGCGTCTCGGCCAATTGGCCGGTCTCCTCCAAATCCGTCATCAAGGCGTAAAAGGCGCGGTCGAACGGCGGCACCAGATCTTCCTTCAAGGCGCTGAAATTATTCCAGTGCGTGTCCCAGGCGAAACCGTTGCGTCCTTGCGACCGCTGCCAGTTGCATTGCACGAGCCGGGCGCCGGCCTCGAGTAGCCGCCGGCCCAACAGGACCGATTGCCCGAACAGATTACGGCCGTAGCGCTCGCGCACCGCCGGGCCCGCCGCCGCGAGATCGACGGCGCGGCGCACCGCCTCGCTGCCCACGACGTCGAGCGCCTGTTGCTGGTTCTGTTTCAACGACTGCGCCAACGCGCCACCGTCAAGATACCGCGTCTGCCGATTGAGTTGCTCGACCAGCCTCAGCCGGCGTCGGATCACCGCGGGCGCTTCGTTGGGCGAAAGCGGCAGGTGTTCGAGTTTGAAGTCTTCGTCGTTGGGGTCGCCACCGGTCAAGAGCGGATCGTACTTGCCTCCCAGGAAACCGGCGAACTGGCCGGCCCGGCGTCCGCCCGCCACGTCCATCCGGTGCGGCACCAGCGCGAAAGGGAACATCGGTCCCGAGCCGGGGCTGAGCTTGGCCAGGCAGGAACCGATATGCGGGTAATCCTGGCGACTCATCGAGTTGACGTCGGGCACCGAACCGGGATACGGAACGCCGGTGAACATCCAGTACGACCCGCGGCCGTGGTCATTGTGCGAGTGGTGCATCGAGCGAACGACGGCCACTTGGTGCATCAACTTCGCCGTCAGCGGCAGCACTTCTCCGATCCGCACGCCGGCGAGCGTGGTTTCGATGGTGCCGAACTCGCCGCGGATTTCGGCGGGCGTGTCGGGCTTGGGATCGAACGTGTCGTGTTGCGGGGGACCGCCCGACAAATAGAGGATCATGCAGTTCTTCGCCTTGCCAAAGCCGGCCGGATGCGAACCGGCCTCGGCCGCGGACGACGACGCGGCCGAGGGCAGCAAGTCGGCCAGCGCCAGGCCGGTCATCGAAAGGCCGCCGACGCGTAGCATTTCGCGGCGGTTCATTCCGTCGGGTCCGAAAAGGTTTAGCATGCTCGTGCCATCCTTATGCTCGTGCCATCCTGTTGCGACGTATTGGAATTCGTTGATGCGATTCAGGATATTCGATTTCACGCGATTTGGCAAATCGAGTCGGCCGTGGTGGGCGGGGTCATATGGCAGCCCCGCCGATTCGCTCCAGGCCGTGTCAAGCTTGGCGTTGACAACCGGCGGCGACTTACAGTAAAGTCCGCAGTTTTGGGGTCGCCCACTTCCTTTCGGGTGGCCGGAGGACCGATCGGGTGCGACCAGAAACCAACGACCGCGAGGTTTCGCGGTGGCTCGTCGCGGGATTCACCCTATACTTGCTGCTCTTATCCATGTTCCATGCCGGCTGCGCGCCACGCCCATCGAAGGTCGTGCCCGCCCCCAACTTCACCAGCACGGCGGCGCTGACCAAGCCACCCTTGGCCGAGAGGCTCGCTCAAGGGCCGCGATCGTCGCCGATCTCGACCGTCTCCGACCGGCGCTCGACTTCGCTCCACGGCGATTCGAAGCCCGGCGATTCAAAGCCCGGCGATTCAAAGCCCGGCGATTCGAAGCCCGGCGACTGGAAGCCCGGCGTTGCCGCTCGCCAGTGGAACTTCATCGTTTTGCACCACTCGGGCGCGCCCACGGGCGACGTCGAATCGATCGAAGCCGACCATCGCCAACGCCGCGATTCGACAGGGCGGCCTTGGCTGGGCATCGGTTATCATTTCGTCATCGGCAATGGGCACGGCATGGCCGACGGTCAGATCGAGCCGACCTTCCGCTGGCGCGAGCAACTGCACGGCGCGCACGCCGGCAACCGCCACTACAACCAGCAGGGGATTGGCATCTGCCTGGTCGGCGATTTCAACTCGGCGCCGCCGACGCCGCGCCAGATCGCATCGCTCAAACGGCTGGTCGATTCACTCGGCAAGGACTATTCGATCGACCCTGAAAGCGTCGTGCGGCACAGCGACGTCGTGGCCACGGAATGCCCCGGAAGTCAGTTCCCCTGGGGCGCCCTGTTTGGACGCGAGACGGGAACCCTGGTACCATAACGCGGCATTGGGCCACCACACCATGAACCGAATTCAATCCGAGCCGATCGCCGACGTGCTTCCATTGACGGCGCGGTCGAGCGACTCGGCGATCTCGGGTCAATTCCTCGCGACCCGCCGCGGGACGCACACGGCGTTGTTCGCCCCGCTGCACTATGAACCGAATTACTCTTATCCGCTGCTGGTATGGCTGCACGGGCCTGGCGACGACGAGAACCAATTGAAGCGGATCATGCCGCTGGTCAGTCTGCGCAATTACGTCGCGGTGTCGGTGCGCGGCCCATCGCAGGTCCATCGCGCCGGCGGCAAGCCGGGCTACACCTGGACGCGGCACCGCGCCCGGGTGGCCCTGGCCGACGAACGCGTGTTCGACGCGATCGAAATGGTCCAAGCGCGGTTCAGCGTTTCATCCAGCCGGGTATTCCTGGCCGGTTTCGATTGCGGCGGAACGATGGCATTTCGCCTGGCGATGGACCATCCGCGCCACTTTGCCGGCGTGCTCTCGCTGTGCGGCGAATTTCCCGCGGGGCGCACGCCGCTACGGCGGTTGGCCGAAGCGCGCCGCTTGCCGATCTTCCTTACCAGTGGGCGCGACAGCCGCAGGTATCCGCCCAAGGCCGTCTGCGACCATCTCCGATTGTTCCACAGCGCGGGCATGCAGGTCGCGCTGCGGCAGTACCCGTGCGGACACGAAATCGCGCCCGCCATGCTCGCCGACATGGATCGCTGGATCATGGAGCAGCTCGCCGGGACGGAGCGATTCGCGTAGTTCCACGCGTCGGAGCATGCTACAATATCTGAGACGCGTCAATGCGCCGAAAGGTGATACGCATGATCCTTCCCGATTTCCTGATCGATCACCCCGACGGTGAGGTCCGCTTGAACGGCCACCGAATCGGCCTGCACGAAGTCGCCGACCGCTATTGGGGTGGCTATTCCCCGGAAATGTTGCGCGAGGAGTTTCCCACGCTTCCATTGGCTCTGATTCACAAGCTCATCGCCTTCTGCCTGGAGAACCAAGACGAGGTCGCCGCGTATTTGTCGGCGTATGGTGCGGAGTCGGCGCGGCAAGAATCGCGAACCAAGCCGAGCGCCGCCGCTGAACGAATCCGCCGGAGGTTGATGTCACGCGCGTCGGCGATCCGCTCGACCTGTCTTTAGGATGCGATGACGCCCGAATTCTTCTGTGGGCCGAGGCAAATGACCGGATCTTGGTATCGCGTGACAACTTTCTTCTGGAGGCCGCTTACGCGAGCGCGGCCGCCGAACGGCGCGATCGCGTCGAATACGTTCCGTGAGTTACTCGTTCCCACGCTCCGCGTGAGGACGAGCTCGAAACCAGACGCGGCCGGCTGCCAGTCCGCACGCCGCGCCCAAGCAGTCGGCCAGCCAGTCGAGCCACTCGAAGTCGCGGCCTGTCAGCGGCTGGGTCGTCTCGTCGAGTAGCCCGAGCGCGGCGACCGCGACCCAGATCAGAATCGCCATGGCCTGGAAACGGCGATGGCCGCCCGACGCCGCTCGGCCCATGATGGGCACCGCCAGGAACGCCAGCACTCCGTACGCCGCGAAGTGAACCAGCTTGTCGGGGTATCGCGGGCTCGTGCCGGGAGCCCGCGGGTTGGGCCAGTGCGTCGCCAGCACGAGCAACAGCCAGTACCCGCCGAGACACCACTTGGCTCGGCGGCTAAGCGTCCGTGGGGAGACGATCTTGGATTTTGGATTCGAGTTGGTCATTGGTCCCTGGTCATTTGTCATTTGTGCTCACATATCGTCGCCAATGACCCATGACGAATGACTGCCGTCCGACTTTCTCCTTTCTCCTTTCTCCTTTTTCCTTACGCCGCTTGCCGGTGGTCGTCGCGCCCCGGCGTGAGCATCGTCCGCTCGTCGCGCTCGAACAGCCGCGGTGCGCCGACGGAGAGCCGGTCGGGATGCGAAGCCCAGAACTTACCGAACAAGCGTAGCACATCAAGCAACGAAAGCCAATTCAAGGGCTGGGTCGCCTGCCCCTCCCGGGCCACCAGGCGCAACTTGCACCAGTGGCCGCCCGGCGCGTCGAAGCGCAGCTCGAGGCTCCAATGTTCCCCATCGGCGCCGTGCGCGGCCGACGCGCCCCACTGTTGACGCCAGACGCGGCCGTCGCCGCCGCCGGTGAGTAATTCGCACTGCTCGACCAGATGCCTTTCGATCTCGGAGACGAACATCAACCAAACGCCCCCGGGCGGCATCTGTTCCAATTCGCACGGCGACGGCAAGCTCGGCGTGAACAAGCCCGACGACATCCGGCCGGCGAGGCGCAATAACCCGCGGCCCAGAAACTGCGTGAGCGCGGCGCACTCGTGGTGCCCGATCAAACGAAATCGCACCAGCGGCACGACGCTCGCAATCAGCGCGCCGGTGGCCAGCAGTTCGCGCCCGCGAACCGCCGCCAGGTACGCGATCGCCCCGTCGACAAGGCAGACCAAGGCCAGCAAGCCGACGATCTCGTTATTCGTACAGCCGCGGTCCTGCAAACGGTGGTGAACGTGGGCCCGATCGGCGATCCAAAACGGCAGCCCGTTCAGCGTCCGCCGCGCGACCGCCAGCACGACGTCGGCGATCGGTACGGCCAACAATGCCAGTGGTACGATCCAGCGCGGACCGATTTCCGGCGAGTCCGAACTGGCTAACGCCAGATGCGCCAACCAGATACCGACGACCATGCTGCCGGCGTCGCCCAGGTAAATCGTCGCGGGCGTCCAGTTGTAGAACAGGAACCCGGCCAGCCCCCCGGCCAGCACCGCGCACAGAATCGCCGCGTCGCCGTGGCCCAGGCGATGGGCAATGACGCCCACGCACGCGGCGATGATCAGCCCCAACGTCGAGGCCAAGCCGTCCATGCCGTCGAGAAAATTCATGGCGTTCGCGCCGGCCACCAACCAGCAGATCGTCAACGGAAAACCCCACCAACCGAGTTCGATCACGAAGCCGGCCAGTTCGACCCGTTCGAGCTGATGGCCGCTGAGCACCAACGGAAGCGCGGCCAGGAATTGTCCGAGCAATTTCCAGCGGACCCGCAATCCCCATTGGTCGTCGCAGAACCCCACCAGGCAGGCCACGCCGGCCGAGAGCACCAGCGCCATGGGAAGCGGCCACGGCACCTTGATGAACGCCGGCGGCGAACCCACACCGAACATCACGGCGACGGCGGCGGTGAGCGAGGCGAACACGGCGACGCCCCCCAAGGTGGCGACGGGGCGGGGGTGGAGCTTTCGCCGGCCGTCGGAATAATCGACCGTATCGAGCCACCAGGCGAATTGGCGCGCCAGCGGCGTCAGCAGCAACGTGCCGGCCAGGGCGACGCCAAAGGCAATCATGAGCGAGGTCATCGTTTGAGCACCAGCAGGTCGGTCCAATCGAAGTCGGCCGGCAACCGCGCGGGTTCGAGCGGCCTGTAGCCGCGGGCGGTCGCTTCGGCCACAAACTCGCGTAGCTGGGCGGGCGATGCGCCGCGCCGCGAAACGAACGCCAGATCGGGCCGCCAGGCCGCCGGCCATCGCCGTCCGGCTTCGTCGGCGGCGGGCCAGGGACCGGCCGAGCCACGCGCGTAATACGCCAGCACGTCCCAATCGGACGATGTGACCATCCGTTGGCCCGGCCCGAACTCGCTGAGCACCCACCGGCCCAGCGCCGCGTCGCGCCGGCGACTGTCGTGGCGGTCGGCCAGCGCCTCGCCCACGCCGCCGACGGCCAGCAGTACGAACACGCCGATAAACGCCGATCGCCAGCGCCGGCCGTTCCTCGTAGCGGAACTCGCGCGAGTTCCGATGGGCACGGCGACGTTGGGAATTCTCACGAATTCCGCTACGCTTCGCTTTCTCCAGGTCGCCCACACGTCGCACAGACGCAGCCAACCCGTCGCGGCGCAAGGACAGCCGATCAGCACCAACGCCAGGAAATAGCGGCTGCTGGTGGCCTGGGCGTACCAGAGATGAATCCAAATGCCCACCGCGATCATCGCCGCGATCAAGAACAGCACCACCTGGTCGCGCCGCAACCAGGTCCGCGGCGCCGTGGTGAATCCAACCAGCCACAGCAACCCGAAGAGAGCTCCGACCCCGCGACGCAACGTGTTGGTGAAGATCCAAAGTAAGCGCGCGTTCGAGAGGCGCGGCGGGGGCGTCACCACGGCATTGTCGTCATCACGCTCCGCGTGATGGGTGGCCCCACGCGGAGCGTGAGGACTACGGTCGCCGGCGGGCGCCGGCGCGGACGAAACGACCGCCACGGCGGCGGGGGCCTCCTCGTCGTTGCCGACCGCCGCGCGAAACCACAGCGCGACGTATTCCAGCCGGCTGAAGTTCCCCCATTCCCAGTGCGACTCGCGGGCCAGCCAGGTGACGTTCACCAAGGCGATCAAGAGCGGGCAGACGGCCAGCGACAAGGCCACGTTGGCAACGACGGCGCGGCGCAGCTCGCGCCGCGCCGGCCAGCGGCACGCCGACCACCAAACGAGCGGAAGATAAAGGCACCACCCCTCGAACCGCGTGTGCGAGGCCAGGGCGATGGCCACGCCGCCGGCCAGATACCACCTCCAACGCGTTTCGGCGGCGGCGCGCCAGCAACAGTAGAGCGACAACGTCCAGAAGAACCAGAACGTCGGGTCGCGCACCAGTTCCGGGCTCCACTCGATCAGCTTGGGGTGGACGGCGTAGAGCAGGCAGGCGACCGTGGCCAGGCGATCGTCGAATTGGCGTCTCGTCCAGCCGAACAGCGGCAAGACCGCCAGCGACGAAACGCAGACGCCCCAAAACTTGCCGGCCCATTCCCAATCGAGTCCGACGTGGTGCAGCAGCGCGAGCAGCGGCGGATAGGCATTCAGCCGCAGCTTGTTCAGCCCCGTCGCGACGTCGCCCTGTTCGAACGCCTGGGCCAATTGAATGTAAAACACGCCGTCGCGGCAGACCGCGTCGAGCTTCCAGGCCATCACGGCCCTGGGCACGAGGCACAGCAGCACGAGCCCCGCCAGCAGCCGGCCGGCGGGCGCCGACACGAGTGACGCGGAGCGCGCATTGACCGAAGGCTGTGCGCCGTCGCACGGCGGCGCCGCCGGTTCCCACGCTGAAAGTGTCATCGCAACCCTAACGCATTTTCCGTCCGGCGGCGGCAATTTTCGCCTGGCACGCGCCGCCCGCCACCCCGTTGCCCTGTTGTGAATTCCGAGGGGTCGCGTATTGAACAGGGAAACCGCGGTTGGGTCAATTCTGAAATCAGGCCAACCCACAATCCATAGCGGTTTGCTCTGGTCACCAAACCTGTTTTCGTCTTAAATGTCACGCCGTATGCGTGACTTCATGAAGGGGGGGTTGTTCTGCCTGTTCATCGTCGGCCTGGGGTTGTGCGCGCTGTCGCTGATGAGCGCTGTCGTGGTGATCCTGGTCGAAGTGCCGCTGTTTAGCACGCGGCAGTTCGAGCAATTGTTCGGCGTCGGCATCGGTTTTTGGACTGGAATAGCGACCTGCTTCCTCTCCGCGCTGGGATCGGCGGCCGTCGACTATGGCGAACGTCGCGCCTCCACGCTGTCGGAGACCAAGGTCGAGGCGGACGATTGATTTCCGAAACTCGGCCTCGACCGATTGCGCGAACAGCGCTTCGGGACACTTCTCAGCGCCGACGAGAATGAGCCGTAGCGAGTCGAGGTCGCCCGGTTTGGCGCGGTCGATGATGTAACTCGGAAAGGTCGGCGTCCCGACGAGCAACGTCGGCTTGTAGGTCGCAATCTTGCGCACCAGGCCGCCGGCGTCGGTCGGGTCGGGGTGGTGGACGACGCGCAGGCCGGAATACGAGGGCGAGTACGTCATTGCGAGCGAGTGGATTTACCGCATCCAAAAGAACGGCCGGGTGGAATTGGTCGTCGAGATCAAGGATCTGTAGACGATCAACTGACTCAAATAACTGACCCCATTTGCGGAGTATCGTATGTCCATCGTCAGTCTCGAAGAAATACAGCAAGACCATCTGGTCATGTCGGTCGCCCGAGATCTCGCCGTGGCCAACGCGGCGGCCCTCGCGCAGGGCACGAAGCCGGGAGAGTCGCTCGTGACCATCACCGAAGAAGCCTCATCCGCGGGCCGTATTTGGCGCATCCATTATGGGCCACGAGATTACGTCGGTCGCCGTGGAGGCGATCTGATCGTGGTCGTCGACGCGAGCAGCGGCGCGGTGCAGCGGGTCATCCGAGGGCAGTAGCGCGGCGGGATGTTCTTCCGCTTGTCCTTGTGGCATTACGTCCGTGGCCGTGCTTTGTCGGCGACTGCGACGATCGCGTCAAGTTTCTCGATGATCTCGGATTCAATCGCGTGCTTGGGAACCAGACGAGCCAATTCGTGATAGTCGGCTTTGCGGAACGTCAATGGCAACGCCAGCTTCTTGAAAAACGCTTTGAACAAGGGGTCGAGGAAATCGTCCGTCGCTTTGATGTCCGGGCCCCAAGCGTCAGGTTTGCCCAAAGTACTTAGAGCCTGCGACACCTCGTTGATCGTCTCTCGCATCGCTTGTTCCCGTTTTTGCCGTTCGGCAAGTCCAAACAGGTCATTCGGCTGGTCACCGCGGGCAAAGGCCATCAGCACATCCTCGCTGCAGAAGTAGTTCTCCAATTCCCGCCGCCGCCACATGACTTCCATCAACGGGGCGTTTTGCCGCAACGGGACGTCGAGCCGATCAAAAACGGCGATCCCCACGAGATCCGGCTTGGCCTCGCGAAGACCGAAGAACAGGTCGCGCGCTTTTTGCGGAAGGTTCGTCGAAACATAATTCACGAACGGGCGGTCGAGGCGTTCCTTGGCGGGGTGACCGAGCGTCGCGGCGAATGCCCTGAGAATGCTGAGATCGGTGGAACCTTCGAGGCAAAGCAGCCATCCGGCCGTCTCGGCCTGGTAGTACTGGTCCCAGCCAATGTCCGTCAGCGCCTTCATGACCTGGCTGCCGCGGTCATTCATCGTGTGCGGACTGCCGACGAAGGCAATGACTTTGCCTCGACCGGCCGCCTCGTTGAGCACGACTTCGGAGTGGCTCGCGGAGATGATCTGCGAGCCTTGCATTTCAGCGACCTCCGTCAGAAGCTGGTACGTCTGGCGTTGTCGCAGGATTTCGAGATGGGCGTCCGGCTCATCCAGAAGCAGAATGGTCCCTGGATTGGCATAAAGATGCGCGAGCAAGAGGAGCGTTTGTTGCAGTCCGCGGCCGGCGCTGGATAAGTCGAGGCTGATGGCGTTTTCCTCGTACCGCATCGTGATCTCGCTCCGCTCGGCAATGTACTCCGGCGGTTGGAGGGCGGCGCCGAACAGGTCGGCGATTCGCCTCACGGTGTCTTCCCAGCCCGATTTGTCTTCGCGCTGATACACCTGGTAACAGAGGTTGCGCAGCACTTCCGCAGTTCGGCCCTGTCCGATCAGAAAGCCAATCTCGCCGGTCTGTTTCAAGTGTTCCCGATCCGTGAGCCCGGACATGGGCGGGAGATAAGCGACCCGAACCTGACTTGCGTGCTCGGAAATATCCGAAAACTTCGCATCGCTGACCTTGGCGTGCTCAAAACCCGGCCAGCGAACGGGGCGACACACGAACGATTCCTCGTTCTGGTAGTCAAACTCAAAACCACATTGCCAGGCGTGGTCGTGGGTCACTCCGTCGACGATGACGTCGACGCGAACATTCTCCGTGCGTGTCGTCGGCTTGTCCTGCCCGTTGACCGATGGCTGAGCATTCCGTGTGTGCAACTCGTACCACAGCAGATTAGCCGCCGGAACCGGGATTGAGATGAGATCGCGCCGGTTAATGGCGACACCTGGTCTTTTCTCGGGAGACGCCTTTCCGCCTCGCTTGGCGAGCCAGGAACGCAGGCCGATGTGCCAGAGCGCGAGGGCTTGAAGCGCGGTGGTCTTCCCCGAATTATTCGGGCCGATGAATACGACGGCCTTGCCCAGCTCGATCTCGGCCTGATCGAATCGCTTGAAGTTCCGAATCGTCAGCTTGGTCAGCATGGGGCCGTTCTCGTCGCTTGATTCGGGTATTCAACAAGGAATCGTCCGGTGATTGCCACCTGTGGAGAATTCTGGACGAATCAATAGGTATCAAGGCGAAGCGAGTAACTTCCGCAGCACGGTCGGCAAAATACCGCCGTGGCGGTAATAGTCGCGCTCGACGGGCGAGTCGATGCGAACGCCGGCCTCGAACTCGCACACTCGGCCGTTGGCCGCGACGGCGCGCACGGTGAGCTTGCCGCGTGGCTGAATGTCGTCGTCGAGTCCGACGAATTCGTACACCTCCTCGCCCGTCAGGCCAAGCGACTGCGCGGTTTGCCCCGCCGGGAACTCCAAGGGCAGGATGCCCATGCCGACCAGGTTGCTGCGGTGGATGCGCTCGTAGCTGACGGCGATCACGGCTTTGACGCCCAAAAGTTGCGTTCCCTTGGCGGCCCAGTCGCGACTGCTGCCGCTGCCGTACTCGGCGCCGGCCAAGACGACCAAGGGTACGCCCTCGGCCTTGTACTTGAGCGCGGCGTCGAAGATCGGCAGCACCTCGCCGGAGGGCAAGTGCCGCGTGACGCCCCCTTCCGTTCCGGGCGCCAGTTGGTTGCGGATGCGAATGTTGGCGAACGTGCCGCGGGTCATCACTCGGTCGTTGCCTCGCCGCGAGCCGAAACTGTTGAAATCGACCGGTTGAACCCCCTCGGCTTGCAGGTACAGCCCGGCGGGTCCGCCGGCCGCGATCGAGCCGGCCGGCGAAATGTGGTCGGTGGTGATCGAGTCGCCCAGCAAGGCCAAGACCCGCGCGCCCGTGATCGGCTGGATGGGGCTGGGCTGGCGCGGCAGATCGACCAGAAACGGCGGCTCCTGAATGTAGGTGCTTTTTTCATCCCAGGCGTACAGGTCGCCTCCGCTGAGGGGGATCGCGTTCCAACGCTCGTTGGCGTCGAACACGTTGTCGTAGCGGGCGCGGAACATCTCGGGCAACACGGACTCGCGCTCCGTTTTGGCCACTTCGTCGGCGGTGGGCCAGATGTCGCGTAGAAAGACCGGCTTGCCGTCGCGGCCGGTGCCCAAGGGCTCGTGAACCAGGTCGATATCGGTCGTGCCGGCCAAGGCATAGGCGACCACCAAGGGCGGGCTGGCCAGGTAGTTGGCCTTCACCAGCGGATGAATGCGCCCCTCGAAGTTGCGGTTGCCCGACAAAACCGCCGCGGCGATCAACGCGCCTTCACCGATGGCCTTGGCCACCGGCTCCGGCAGGGGACCGCTGTTGCCAATGCAGGTGGTGCAACCATAGCCCACCGTGTGGAAGCCGAGCGCTTTGAGCG
Source organism: Pirellulales bacterium (assembly GCA_035531595.1). Lineage (GTDB taxonomy): Bacteria > Planctomycetota > Planctomycetia > Pirellulales > JAICIG01 > DATKSN01. The sequence goes on from DATKSN010000261.1 coordinate 21,784, forward strand.
GCTGCGTCAGCCCGGCCTTGTCGAGATAATCGGTCACCACGCGCGAACCGGGGGCGAGGCTGGTCTTGACGTAGGACTTGACCTTGAGCCCCTTTTCGACCGCCTTCTTGGCCAAGAGGCCGGCGCCGAGCATGACGGTCGGATTGCTGGTGTTGGTGCAACTCGTGATCGCCGCGATGACCACCGCGCCGTGGCCGATCTCGGCCGACGCGCCGTTGTCGCGGACGGTCGCCGTGCGCGCCAACGCCGCGGAGTCGAGGGCGAAGCCACGCTCGTTGATCGGCGCCCGCAGCGCTTTCTCGAACGATGGCTTCATCGCCGCCAGCGAAACCCGGTCTTGCGGACGCTTGGGACCCGCCAGGCTCGGCTCGACGCTGCTCAAATCGAGCTTCAACGCCGAACTGAACTGGGGCGACGGCATGGCGTCGGTGCGGAACAACCCCTGCTCCTTGGCGTAACGCTCGACAAGCTGCGCCTCGGCTTCGGTTCGCCCGGTGCGGCGCAGGTAGTTCAAGGTCTCGGCGTCGATGGGGAAGAAGCCGATCGTCGCGCCGTACTCGGGGGCCATGTTGCCGATCGTCGCCCGGTCGGCCAATGCCATGTGCGACAGGCCGGGACCATGGAACTCGACGAACTTGCCCACGACGCCGTGTTTGCGGAGCATTTGCGTGACCGTCAGCACCAGGTCGGTCGCCGTGGCGCCGGGCGGCAAGGCGCCCGTCATTTCGAAACCGACGACTTCGGGCATCAGCATAAACAGTGGCTGGCCGAGCATCACCGCCTCGGCCTCGATGCCGCCCACGCCCCAACCCACGACGCCCAGGCCGTTGATCATCGTGGTGTGGCTGTCGGTGCCGACCAGCGTGTCGGGGAAGGCCACCGGTCCCGAGCCGTCGTCGCCGCGGAACACGCCCTTGGCCAGGAACTCGAGGTTCACCTGGTGGACGATGCCCACGGCCGGCGGCACGACGCGGAAGTTGTCGAACGCCTTTTGACCCCAGCGCAGAAACTCGTACCGCTCGCGATTCCGATCGTACTCCCGGTCGACGTTTTGCGTCAAAGCCGAATCATCACCGAAGAAATCGACCTGCACCGAGTGGTCGATCACCAGGTCGACGGGAATCAGCGGGTTGATCTTTCGCGGATCGCCGCCCAGCCGCCGCATGGCGCTGCGCATCGCGGCCAGATCGACCACCGCCGGCACGCCGGTGAAGTCTTGCAGTACGACGCGGGCCGGCTTGAACGGCACCTCGAATTCCCCCAGCGACGTCGGCCGCCAAGCGGCCAGATCCTTGACGTTCCGCTCCGTCACCTCGTACCCGTCGCAATGCCGCAAGACGGCTTCAAGCAGCACACGAATCGAAAGGGGCAACTCGGCCAGGCGGCAAAGCCCCTGATCTTCAAGTTTCGACAGGCGGTAGATCCCCAGCTTGCCTTCTCCCGATTCAAACGTGTCGCGGGCGTGAAAGGCATCGGTTGGTTTGGCTTGGGAAGTCATCGTTTGGGTTCCGTTCCTTCGTAGCTGGGTTGGAGGGCGGGCGCGCGGGCGCCCACCCTACGGTAGCTTAACCGATTTCAGCGGCTTTGTAAGGCAGAAGGCGGAAGGAATGAACGATGAACGCGGAAGGGAGGTTAGCGGTTAGAGGTTAGGTTTTGAATCGCTACCTAGGAGGTTGTCCAAGAATTACGTGGTGGGACGTGTTGGGTGCGTGGTTTTTTGGTCGTTTCCGGTCCACCGAGGTCTTTGACTTGACCTCGGCGCGCACCGGGGGCTAGCCAGTTCATCGGACACTGACAGAGTATCT
>DATKSN010000262.1:0-3290 GCA_035531595.1 Pirellulales bacterium
AAGATGACCTCGTGTCTCAACCAAAACCCCGCGTATTCTACACGCCAGGTTGAGAAAGGTTGCCATCTTCGCGGAGATTTTTTCCAAAAGTTGCCGGGAAAATACGGGCCAAGCGGATTTTCCGACAGGCACTAACTAGGAAACTCGGGCTAGGGTTCGTCGCTACGCTGTAAGTGGAGGCCGAAGTTACTAGGTGGGGGACGGGAAATCCCATTAGGGTGGCTCTCGGACGTACAAAGCAACAGTTCTGGCGAAAATGATGGGGGGGGAACGCATGGGCAAATCGCTAGAGTTTTGGGGGGGCTTACCGGTAAAAGTGGAGTGGACCGGCACAGACAGAACGGGCTTGACTTGTAAGGAAAACTAGCCATTATTACTTACATGAGTAACATAAGAAAAGCGACGCAAAGCATTGATGCCAAAGTCATTGCCCGCATCCGTGGCAAGGGCAAAGGGTCCGTGCATGTCGCGGGTGGCTTTCTGGACCTGGGAAGCCGCGAGGCGGTCGATGTCGCCCTCCATCGGCTTTTCAAGAAGGGGATTATCCGTCGCCTCGCACGGGGGGTGTACGACTTCCCGGAACAGCACCCGGCACTCGGGCTCTTGTCGCCATCAGCCCATACCATCGCGGAGGCGTTGGCCGGGCGCGATCGCACCCGCCTGCAACCCGCGGGGGCCTATGCGGCGAATGCTCTTGGGCTATCCTAGTTCCCCAGCTTTGTCACCACTCACCATGCGAATTACCGGCCGTACCTTCCTCGTCACCGGCGGCAGTTCGGGCCTGGGCGCCGCGTGCGCGCGGAGATTGACGGCCCAAGGGGGGGCGGTGGTGATTGCCGACCTCAACCGCCCGTTGGGCGAGGCGCTCTCGGCGGAGTTGGGCGCCCTTGCCCGCTTCATCGAGACCAATGTGACCGACGAGGCAAGCGTCGAAAGGGCGCTTGACGCCGCGGCCGACGGCGCCGGCGGTCTGGCCGGTGTGGTGCAATGCGCCGGGATCGTCGCTGGAAGTCGCGTCATCGGCCGCGACGGACCACACCCCTTGGAGCTTTTCAGCAAGGTGATCCAGGTCAATCTGGTCGGCACATTCAACGTCCTGCGCCTGGCCGCGGCCAGGATTTCCGTCTCCGAACCCGACACGGAAGGGGAACGCGGGGTGATCGTCAACACGTCGTCGATTTCGGCCTTCGAGGGACAGGTCGGGCAGGCGGCCTATTCGGCGTCGAAGGCGGGCGTGGCCGGTATGACGCTGCCGATCGCGCGCGAACTGGCGGCGCTGGGCATCCGGGTGGTTACCATTGCGCCGGGCATTTTCGACACGCCCTTGATGGCGGGGCTGCCCGAGTCCGTGCGCGAATCGCTCGGCCGGCAAGTTCCCTTTCCGCCGCGGCTCGGCCGGCCCGACGAATTTGCCGCCCTGGTCCAACACGCGATCGAGAACCGCATGCTCAACGGCACCGTGCTCAGGATCGATGGCGCGCTGCGGATGGCCGCGAAGTAACCAATCTTACGGGCTCTTAATCGCCCCTTGCCCGAACGGCCAAGGCATGCGCCGTCGCGACGCGCGACAGGTCAGATCCCAACTCCTTGCCGAGCGAGACCAACGCGGCGCCCAGCTTCAGCCTTTCCACGAGCCGCGGCGCCAGGAATTCGCCTTGCCCGCAGGCGATCACGGTCGCCGGAGGCGACGACATTCTCCGCACGACGCCTTGTGCCGCGACGGCGATCTTGACCAGTTGCGCGCGGGCGACCGCGGTGGCCGCGGCCATCGCATCCGTGTCGTCGAACATCTCGCGGTCGGCGCAGATCATTCGGGCCAGGCGGTCGCGGGCCGCCGCTTTGGTCGCCGGTCGACCATCGGCCGTGTGCGAGCAATCGGGTTCCTCAGGCATCTCGCCCAACGTCAGATAGGCGTCCCAAGTCGTCGCGAACCACTCGTGCGCCGTCGGCACCTGGGCGCCGTGCCAGGGAAGCGACGTAGCCACGGCGCACACCGGACTGCGCACGACGCCCGTGTAAACCAGCTCGCCCGACGTCAGCCGATCGGGGTCGGTGCGGCCCAGCGGGACCGGCTCTCCATTTTCCAAGGGAATCAGATCGCAGGTCGTCGAGCCGATGTCGAGCGCGAGCGCGGCGCCGCGTGGAGCGTAACGGCCGGCGAAACAGGCCAGCGCATGCCAGTTCGACGCGGCGGCCATGAGCGGGCGTTGCATCGCGGCCGCCGGGCTCACCAGCGAGCCATCGGTCAGGTAGACGCGCACCTCGCGCGGGCCGGCCACCTGGACGACGGCCGCGACGATGTGCGACACGCCTTCGGCCTTCGTGGTGAAGCAATCGGCCAATTCGCCGGTCATCGTCACGGCGAACCGTTCGGCCCGCGGCGCCTTGGCGACCAGGGCGCCCAGCGCGTCGGCCAGCTCGCGCGGCCGTTGCCAAAGCGGAAAGAAACTGGACGCGGCGAACCCCAGGCCGTCGGCCGCTTTCAGGTTCGCACCGCCGATGTCGAGGGCCAGGATGTATGATTGGTCATTGGTCATTCGTCAAGCATCGCGACCTTTCCAAAGGCAATCATATACTTGACTCATCACGTCTGCCACATTATACCAAAGTGGCCGACGTGTTGGGCAGGAGTCTGCGGCTTCATGAATTGCAACGTGACTTGGGCACCGCCGGCATGGGATGAGGCATATAGCCGAAAGCATCGCAAGGTATCTGGTCGGTCAAAGAAGATGTGGGAACGGAGCACGCTGGCCGCGAGCACGGCGAGTGGCAACGACTCGGTTTACAATCCCAACCTGACACGAAACGATATAGAGGCCATCGAAATGGAGTGTGTGCGCCGTGCGATCGCAGTGCCGGCGGCTCACAACGAATTGCAATTAACGATTTGCCATGTTCGCCGCTTCTATGTGAAGTTGGGCAACTTGATCGGGGCAAGCGAAGGAATCAAAACGGATTACATTCTCGTTCAATACGAAAACGACGGATCGGTCCACGGCTGGCCAGTCACGGAGAAGTATTTGAAATTGCAAGGGGTGGTACTATGAATCCAGTCAAGCTAAATATCGACGTTCCCGGCGTTAGGATCAGCAACTTCCTCTTCGACAGCAAGAATCCAGCGTACTTGATCGAGGACATCCTCTCTGTAGGGTGCTACGTCTCATTTTAACTGACCGGAATAGGCGGTGCGAGTCCCGGTTTTTTTGGCCCCCAGACCCCGCCCGGAGCCCGCCTCGACCCCGCCCGCGCGCATAATTCTAGAACCCCGCCCCTTTCCTAGGGACCGGTGA
>DATKSN010000263.1:0-18305 GCA_035531595.1 Pirellulales bacterium
TCTGGAAACGGCGTCCCGCGCGAGACGCGGCTGGCGAGGTCCATGAGGAGCAGGCTGGTGCCGGCGCCTGGCTCGCCGGCCACGAGCGTGAGTTGGCCCAGGGCCACGCGGCCCGGCCAGAGCCAAAGGGTGGGGCAAATCGCGATGTCGCTGAGTCGGCGGACTTCAGGCGGATCGAGTGGCGGGGGCGGTTCGACGCGGTTGGTTTTGTTGATGGGCATGGCAGGGTGTGGGGTTGGAGGTTAGGGGGCGAGCGGGGGCGTTAGCCCCCTGTTTGTTAGGCGTTAGGCGTTAGGCGTTAGGCGTTAGGCGAGCGGGGGGCGTTAGCCCCCTGTTTGTTAGGCGTTAGGCATTAGGCGTTAGGCGAGCGGGGGGCGTTAGCCCCCTGTTTGTTAGGCGTTAGGGGAGCGGGGAACCTAACGCCTATCGCCCCGCCAATCGCAAGTATACGGATGTCCTTTGCGGAAGTCAAGTGCATTTGTATACATCACTGTTATTGTATCTAATGTATTGCCAGGTAACGACATAGGAATTAGGCCGGAGGCGGGACTCCGCATCAAGGCAGGGGAACCACGGCTTGGCTTAGAGCCGATCCCCAAACCGCCCTTGTGGTGTAGGGGTTCCGCCTGCCCGGCGGTATTCTGATCGGTTCTTCGTTTGGCTGCCGCAACATTCGCCACGGCACGAACCGAAGCGGAATTCAAGACTGGATTTACAGGAGGAACAGGATACGAAACGACCTGGGCGATCGTTCCCACGGCTGATCGGGCCGACAGCACCGCTTTCCCGGATGATTCATGGTCCCCACACCCCCACACCCCCACACCCCCACACCCCCACCCGAACCCGCAGCGCAAGCAAGGCCGGACCACACGAACCCGCAGCGCAAGCAAGGCCCAGCGTTGAGCCTACCTTGCTTGCGCTGCGGGTTGGTGTACGCCATTACAAATAATACGCATGTCTAGTTCTGCAGGCAAGAGGGGCGGCCCCAATCTGCCTTCGGTGTCAGCGGCGGCGAGGACCGATACCAAAATGGCGGAGCCAGGTGGCGTGGTCCGCCAAGGATCGATGGCGACGGTGTGGCCACGTCGCTCGATGGGCATCCTCCCTGTCGAGAAAAAAATTGTTGCGAGGCTTGACGAAAAGGCTTGCGGTCATAGACTTGTTGCATTGTGCGCTGCGGGCAAGTTTGACTGGCACCGAAGTGACCGCCGTTGCCTTCGGGCAACCACAACGGCTTGAGTTGGCGGTCGCCGGGTCGCGGGCTCGCAACGAGGCGGCTGGGGTCGTGGGCAAAATTGAACCGAGGCCACGTTCCGTGGCTGAGAAAACGTCTGCAATTCCAGTTCGGCTGAAGCCGTACTATGGTGTAAAGTGTTCGGCTAAAACACGCCCAATCTACACAAACCATTATGAGGGGTATGGTTTAGGCGAAACTCGAATATGGGAATCCAGGCTAGCACCCATGACCAAACCGCGGCCGAGAATGAGACATTCACCACTTTCTCGTGGCAAAATGTCTCATGGTTGGCCGCGTGAAGTATAGGATAGGCACGATAGGCACTCAGACGATTGTCGCCCGCGTCGAGTCCCAATCCGGATTGCCGCATTGACCCCCTCCCCCGCTTCAAACACGAAACCACTGCGTCTGGCGCTTTGCGCCACGGAGCTGGCGCCCGGCGGCGCCGAGCGTTGCCTGGTCGAGTTGGCCACCCGGCTCGATCGAACGCGCTTCGAGCCGGTCGTCTACTCGCTCGCGCCGCCTGGCGCGCGGCGGTCGCTCATCGAGCGCCTCGAGGCCGCGGGCGTCGCGGTCCATTTTCTGGCTGGGCGCGGCATTCGATCGGCGCCCGGCGTTTGCCGGCGGCTGGCGCAACGGCTCAAATCGCAGGGCGCCGAGGTCTTGCAAACATTCCTGTTTCACGCCAACGTCATGGGTCGGGTGGCCGCCCGCTGGGCGGGGGTGCCGCACGTCGTTTGTGGACTGCGCGTCGCCGAGCGACGAGCGAACTGGCACCTGCGGCTCGATCGTTGGACGACGCGGCTCGTCGATCAATACGTTTGCGTCAGCGACGCGGTTCGCGATTTTTCGATCGCTCGCGGCCGTCTGACGCCCGAACGAATGGTGGTGATCCCCAACGGGGTTGACCTGGGGCGCTTCGATCAGGCCGCGACGGTCGATCTGGCCGCCCTGGGCGTGCCCGCCGGCCGCCGCGCCGTCACCTACGTCGGCCGGCTCGATCCGCAGAAAGGGCTGCCCGGCCTGCTGGTGGGCGCGCGGTGGTGGCTTGACCACTTGTCGGATCACGACCTGCTCCTGGTGGGCGATGGGCCGCGGCGGTCGGATCTCGAAGCCGAGGTCCGCCGGTTGGGCCTGACCGATCGAGTGCATTTCGCCGGTTGGCGCGACGATGTCGCGGAGATTCTGAGAGCCAGCAGGCTGTTGGTGCTGCCGTCGCGCTGGGAGGGGATGCCCAACGTCGTGCTCGAAGCCATGGCGGCGCGATTGCCGGTGGTGGCCACCGACGTGGAAGGCGTGCGCGCGCTGTTGGGTCCGCGGGCCGATCTCCAGACGGTCGCGAAAGACGATCCGCGAGCTTTTGCGGAACGGGTCGTCGCGGTCCTTTCCGATGCCTCGTTGGCCGCTCGCCTGGGCGAAGAGAATCGCCTCCGCGCCGAGCGACATTTCAGCCTGGGCGCGATGGTGTCATCGTACGCCGCTCTCTACCATCGGTTGGCCCGGCGTTGACAATCGGCGAGAGCCCATATCCAGTTGGCGGTTCGCCGACGGGTTGCGACGCTTGACAGGCAGTTTTGCGGATGCTCAACCGCAACAGGAATGGCCGACTCGCTCCCTCGGCCGATTCACCTTCCGCGTCGCTCGCCAAGGCAAGGCAAGCACATCATCTTGACCGACGCGAGGCGGGTGGTGTAAAAGGCCAAATACAGATCCGCATAAATCAGAGTTAGGCGGTGGAGACGACGGGTGCATGAAGTCACGATCCGTTGCGACGGGGGTGGTTTCCTGAAGATCACCCTACTTGGCCGGTCGCACGCCGGAGCGAACGATTTTTGGGACGGCAACTGGATCCAGGCCGCAGTCAAGATCCTGGCCGGCGGATTCCGCGGTTCCGTGGGCGGCTACCTACGTGCCGAAGAATTGGTCCAGTTTCTCGACCAACTCTCACAGCTTCAGAAGTCGTTGCGGGGCACTGCGGAGTTCGTGACAATGGAGGAGTGGCTTTCCATCCGCGTCACCGGCGATGGCCTGGGGCACATGGAGTGTCGATGCAATATACGGGACCAGCCCGGCATCGGTAACACGCTCGACTGCACGCTTGCTACCGACCAGACATTTACTCAGACCACCATTTCGGAGTTGGCAGCGGCAGTCGAAGCGTTCCCGGTTGTCGGGAAGCCGTAGCAGGGAAACTGAGGCCAGGCCGTCCGTAGTGGAAGACGGCCTGGGAAGGCCGTCCCTCGGGATCGCTGCGCGTGGTGCCCCGTGAACGGGGCGGTTTACAATTGCCTCGGCGCGTGACTGCCTTCCGACGTTCGGGGCCGGCGCGGCGGATGGATGTTGTTTCCGCGAAATTGGCATGCCCCGCATTCATGAGGTAACGCAATGAGCGATCTCGCGCAAGCCCTATCCGTGGCGATCGAGGCGGCACGCGAAGCCGGCGCTTTACTCCGCCAGGAGTTCCATCGGCCCGGCGGACCGCGCGGCGCGGGCGGCCACGCCGAGATCGACCAGCCCGCTGAACAACTGATCCAAAATGCCTTGCTCGCCCGCTTTCGCTGGAAGTACCGGGGAGAGGAACTGGGCTACCGCGAGAACGGCAACGGCCCATTCATTTGGTTGGTGGACCCCAACGACGGTACGGCATCATACCTGAAGGGCTGGCGCGGCAGCGCGGTCAGCATCGCCGCGTTGCGCGACGGCGTACCGGTTCTGGGCGTCGTTTTCGCCTTCAGCTACCCAGATGACGAGGGCGACCTGATCGCCTGGGCCGATGGCTGCAAGCTGACCCGCAATGGGCGGCCCGTGACGGTCGAGTTGAACGACGCTCGGCTAGAAACCACTTCCACATCGCGGCCCGTCGTCTTCCTTTCACAAGATGCCGACCGGAATCCCAAAGCGAACACCGACTGCGTAAGGCCGGCCCGTTACATCGCGCTGCCCAGCATCGCCTACAGGCTCGCCCGAGTCGCGGTGGGCGACGGCGTGGCGGCCGTCTCCCTGAACGGCCCGGTAAGTTGGGACTATGCGGGCGGCCACGCCTTGGTGCGCGGCGCGGGGGGCGTGCTGCTGGATCAGCAAGGAGATGAGGTCAGCTACTCGTCCGATGGACAAAGCTCGACTCAGCGGTGTTTCGGCGGCAGTCCGCGCATCGCGCAGGAACTCCGCGAACGTAACTGGGAACAGGTCTTCATGCGTACGCCCGCCCCGTCGCCGCCGTTTTGCCTGGTCCGTCCGAAACGCGGTCGGGCCGTCGCCGACGCGGGCGTGCTCGCCAGGGCGCAAGGTTGTCTCCTGGGACAACTGGCAGGTGATTCGCTCGGTGGACTGGTCGAGTTTCAATCGGTCGAGTCCATCACGGCCGAATATCCGCGCGGCGTTCGTGACCTGAGTGACGGCGGCACATGGCACAACCTGGCAGGGCAGCCCACCGATGATTCCGAGCTTGCCCTGATGTTGGCTCGGATGCTCGTGGATTTGGGCCGCTATGACCGGGCCGCGGCCATCGACGCCTACATGCACTGGTGGCCCAAAGCCTGGGACCGAGGAAGCACGCTCACGCAAGCCCTGGAGCCGGCCAGCCGTGGAACGAGCGGCGCCGAGCGGCTACGGCTGGTGGAGGAGCATGCGAGTCGTTCCAGTCAGTCAAACGGCTCGCTGATGCGGATCAGCCCACTGGGTATTTTTGGCGCGGGTCAACCTGCAATGGCGGCCGATTGGGCGCGCGAGGACAGCCGGCTGACCCATCCGCATCCTGTCTGTCAGGAATCCTGTGCCGTCTTCGTTGCCGCGCTCGCCACCACCATCGCCAACGGCGCGACGCCCCAGGCGTGCCACGAAGCCGCCTTGATGGAGGCCGAGCGGTCGAACTGCCGGGCCGAGGTTAGGAAAGCCCTTGCGGACGCCCGGCACGCGGCGCCCGTGGACTACACGCACCACATGGGCTGGGTGCTGATCGCCCTGCAAAACGCTTTCTACCAGTTGCTCCATGCCCAGAACCTGGAGGAAGGAGTCGTCGATACCGTGATGCGAGGCGGTGACACGGATACCAACGCCGCCATCACCGGGGCGCTGCTCGGGGCGGTGTATGGGAGGAAGGAGGTGCCGCCGAGGTGGCTCGACACCCTGCTCTGCTGTCGCCCGCTCCAGGGAACGCCAACCGCGCATCCCCAGCCATCCGAGTTCTGGCCGGTCGATGTGATGGAACTGGCCGAAGCCCTGCTGCTCGCCGCAAGGCCTTGACCCCGCCATGGCCTGGGGGCGCAGCACCGCGCCGCGGTCGAATTCCTCCTAGCCCGGATTATATAACGGGTAGATCGGAGGTCACGCGAGAAGCCCTGCGATGGGGTTGCCGCCCGCGATCAAAAGCGGCCGGTTCGCCCTATCGCGGACCTCGGTCGCCGGATCGATGCCCAAGAGCTGGAACATCGTCGCCGCCAGGTCGTCGGGCCGCACGCCGTCGCGGTCGGGAAAGGCGGCCTGTTTGTCCGACGCGCCGTAAACGAAGCCCCGCTTGATTCCGCCGCCGGCCAACAACACCGTATAGCACTGCGGCCAATGGTCGCGACTGACGTTGTCGTTGATCTTGGGGGTGCGTCCGAACTCGCCCATCCAAACGACCAGCGTTTCGTCGAGAAGGCCGCGCTCGTCGAGGTCGGCCAGCAACGTGGGCAACGTCTGGTCGGTGATCGGCAGGTGGTACTTTTCGATGATGGGAAACATCCGCGTGTTGTTGAAACCGTGCGTGTCCCAGCCGCCGCGGGTCGTGTTTTGGCCGCCGATCGTGTCGGAAAAGTAGACGTTCACGAACTTCACGCCCGCCTCGACCAGTCGGCGGGCCAAAAGGCAGCTTTGGCCGTAGGTGTGCCGGCCGTAGCGCTCGCGCAGCGCCTCCGGCTCGGCCGACAGATCAAAGGCCCGGCCGACGCGCGGCGAACTGAGCATCGCGAGGGCCTTGTCGTAGTACGCGTCGAGACCGCGCGCGGCGCGCGAGACCTCCAGCAGCTTGCTCTGACGGTCGATCATTCTTTGCAGTTCGCGTCGGTTTTCCAGACGGCCCAGCGGCAGGTTGTCGGGCAAGCTCAACTCAGGCAGCCGGAAGCCGGCGGCGTTGGGATCGATGGTGACCAGGAGCGGATCGTGGGCCTTGCCCAGGAAACTGGCGTGCTGGCCCGGCGTCACGGCCCCGTCGCGAATCACATGGGGATGGGCCACGAAGGTCGGCATCCCGTCGGCGACCGGGGCCAGCCGATCGACGACCGAACCGTAGGCGGGGAACAAGTCGAGCGAGTCGCGCAGGCGGATATCGTCAGTCGGCGGGGCGTGACCGGTCAGGGCATAGTACGCGGCCGAGTTGTGGTTCTTCATCGTGTGATGGACACTACGAACCAGCGTCACCTTATCCATCACTTGCGCCATGCGCGGCAGGTGTTCGCAGACGGCGACGCCCGGCACGTTGGCGGCGATGGGCCGCAACGGCCCCCGGATCGCCTCGGGGGCCGCGGGCTTCATGTCGAACATGTCGATGTGACTTGGGCCGCCGAACTGGTAAAGGAAGATTACCGCCTTGGCCCGCGGCTTCACAAAGGGCTTCACGGGCGGCTTACGGTCTTCGGCCGCGAACGCTCGCGGCAAGGTCAGGCCCAAGAGGCCCGCGCCGCCGATCGACAGCAAACGCCGGCGCGCAAAATCGGTGGTGGGACTCATTGCCTTATCAGGAACTCCTTCGAATTCAGCAGCCCCCACAGAATGTCTTCCAGCGCCAAACGGTGGTTCGCGGCCTTATCGAGATACTCGCGCATGCCGCGCGATTCTTCGTCGGTCGGCGGCCGGGCCAGCGCGGTGAGCCATAGCTCACCGATCGAATCGGCACTGGCCTTGCCTGAGGCGAGCCATCGCCCCAGCCGATTGTCCGGATGTGTGAGCAACTGGTTGATCGTCGGCCCGCTGACCAGTTGGAACGTCTGGCTCAACGTGCTCTCGGTCGAACGCTCGCACTCGCAGGTCAGGAGCCGCGGCGGCTTGCCGAACAGTACCAGGAAATGATCCGCCGCGGCGGCGTCGCCGCGGCGGAAGCGCATCGCTTGCACACCCGGCAACTGGCCCGCCCGCGCGCCGACCGGGTAGCCGGCGAAGCGCAAGGGTACTCCCGCGGTCTGGCTCAAGGCGTCGAGCAACTGCTCGGCCGACAGCCGGCGAACCAGGGCGTGCGAAAAGTTCCGCTCGTCGTCGCGGTTCGTGTCGTTCGGCATGGACGAAAGCTGGTAGGTCCGCGAACTCATGATCGTCCGCGCGAGGTGGCGCAGGTCAAAGCGATGCGCCACGAGGTCGGCCGCCAACGCGTCCAACAGCGGTGGGTTCGCGGGGGGATTCGTCAAGCGGAAGTCGTCGATCGGGTCGACGATTCCCCGCCCCATCAGGTGATACCAGACGCGGTTCGCTTGCGCGCGGGCAAAAAAAGGATTGGCCGCCGCCGTGATCCATGCGGCCAGTTCCTCAAGCCGGTCGTCGCCGACGACGTCGATCGCGCGCGCCGACTCGCCCAGGAAACAAGGTTCCATCGGCTCGTGGCTGCGCGGGTCTCGCACTTCGCCGTCGGAGGCCATCCACACGATCTGCTCGCCGTCGAACTCATGGGCGTCGTTGACGTCGCCGCGGCGGTTCTCGACGATCTTGTACCTCACGCGGGCGAAGAACCCGGCCCAGCGATAATAGTCTTTCTGAGTCCAGCGGTCGAAAGGGTGGTTGTGACACTTGGCGCATTGCAGGCGCACACCCAGGAACAACTGCGCCACGGCCTCCGCCCGGCTCACGGGATCACGGTTGGCGCGGTAGAAGTTGGCCGGCGGGTTGGTGTAGGTGCTGCCGCGGGCGCTGACGAGGTCACGAACGAACTGGTCGAGCGGCCGGCCCTCGGCGATCGCCTGGCGGATCCAGTGGTGGAACGCCTCGACTCCCTTCGCGTCGAGAGCCTTTTCCTCGTTGCGCAGCAGGTCCGACCATTTCAGTGCCCAGCAGTCGGCGAACTCGGGCCGTTCGAGCAACCGGTCGATCAACCTGGCGCGTTTGTCGGCGTCGGTGTCGGCCAGGAACCGCCGGGCTTCATCGGCCGTCGGTAAGACGCCCAGGGCGTCCAAATACGCCCGTCGCAGGATCGCATGATCGTCGGCGGCCGACGATGGGTTCATCCGCAACGTGCGGAGCTTGGCGAACACATGCTCGTCGATGTAATTGGCCGGCGGCGGGCCGGACCAGACGAAACCCGGCCGGGAGGGAACGAACGCCAGCCGCACCGGCACTTGAAGACGCAGGAATCGGACGAGCACGGTCGTCTCGCCCATGCCCAGACGCCCGACGAGCCCGTCGCGGCCGATCGTCACCAGCGGGTCGGCCGCTTCGTAAACGGCCAGGCGGGTCACGTCGCGCCGCGTGCCGTCGTGGAACACAGCCTCGACCGACAATTGCACGCGATCCGCCGGCTCGACGACGACCGACTCACGCGGGCTAACTTCAAGCCGTTCCAGCCTTGCTGTATCCGCCGGATCGTTCAGCATGCCGGCGGCGATCCACTGCCGCAGAATCCGGTACTCCTCCGAATCGACGCGGAACCGCCGGCCGCCTTGGTGGGCGATTTGCGCGGTCGGTTTGAGCAGAAGCAGACTGCGATCGGGTTCAAGCCGATCCGCGCGCCGGCCGAGTTGATCGCGTGAAAGGGCCAGCAGGTCGGATTCGGGATCTTGACCGCGCAGCGAGAGTTTGAAGCCTCCCTTGCCGTTTTGGTTGCCGTGACAGACCCCCAGATTGCAACCGGCCTTCGAGAGCACGGCCATCACATCCCCGCGGAAGGTGACGGCGGCGGACGAAGGTTGGCTCGCGACGAGGAGCACCACCAGAGCCATCGACGCCGGCCCACAGGCGCGCCGATACGGCGAAACCATCGGAAGGCGCACCGATTGCGTGGCGAGCGTCATGCCACCGATTATACTCTTCGGTTCGCCGGTTCCGCAATGATCGGATGGCGGCGCCTCGCCCCAAGCCGGTATCGGCGTGTATGGCAAACATCATTCGGCTTACATCCTGGGAGTTTTTCGCCTAAACTCAACGATATGAAGCATACGTCCCTGACCGAGATGGCTGGTAACTGGAAGGAAGTCGCACGATTGCGGTTCCGTGGCGAACGGTTTCGCGACCATGCGCTTGACCTATCCGCGTTGGCGGAGCTGCAACAATTTCAGAAGCTGGTTGCCGAGACCGCCAAGGCACTCTGGCGAGCGGCAAACCCGGATCGCAAGAACCTGCCCGCGCACTTTGCAAGAAGGATATAACGTGCTCATCCAGCGCAATGGGGACAAGAATGGGGAGTGAGCGATGAATGTCCATGGCCACGCCTAATGATCCATTTAAAACATGCCCCACTGCCGTGCGAACCGATTGGCCGACGGCCGACTGGAAACGGCGGTTTCGCCGGCGGCTTCTGGGGTGGTTTCGCCGCGCGGCGCGCGATCTGGCCTGGCGCCAGTCGCGCGATCCGTACCGCGTGTGGGTCAGCGAGATCATGCTCCAGCAGACCCAGGTGGCGACCGTCTCCGCCTATTTCCCCCGCTTCCTCGCCGCCTTTCCCCATGTCGCGGCGCTGGCGGCGGTCCCGGAGGAGGACGTGCTGCGGCAATGGGAAGGGCTGGGCTATTATCGCCGGGCACGGCAATTGCACCGTGCCGCCGGGGTGATCGTTCGTGAGCACGCCGGCCGTTTCCCGAGCGATTTCGACGCGATCCGCGCGCTGCCCGGCATCGGCCGCTATACGGCCGGGGCGATCGCCTCGATCGCCTTCGACCTGCGGCGGCCGATCCTCGAGGCGAACACCATCCGGCTGCTGAGCCGTCTCGTGGCCTATCGCGGCGATCCGCGCCAAGCGGCCGGCCAAAAGTTGCTCTGGACTCTGGCTGCGGAACTATTGCCCAAGAGTGGCTGCGGCGAGTTCAACCAGGCGCTGATGGAACTGGGTAGTCTGGTCTGCGCGCCCAGGCAACCTCACTGCCAGGAGTGCCCATTGTCGGCGCTTTGCCCGACCCACCGCGACGGTTTGCAGCAGTTAGTCCCCTTGGTGCGGCAAAAGCCGCCGGCCGAGGCCGTGCGCGAGGCGGCGGTGGTGGTTCGCCGGCGCGGGCGCGTGCTGCTTTTGCGCCGCGGCGACGGCGGCCGTTGGGCGGGGCTCTGGGACTTTCCCCGCTTCCCCCTGGCGTCGCCGGGCCAAGTCGACCGAACCGACGAACTGATCGCCGGGGTGCGGGCGCTGACCGGCGTGGTGGTCCGGCCGCTACGGAAGTTGACTACACTCAAGCACGGAGTCACCCGCTTTCGCATCACGCTCGATTGCCACCTGGCCGACTATGTTTCGCGCCCCCGCGGCGCAGGCAGGGCGGTCGAGATCGCCTGGGTCATGCCCGCCGCGTTGGAAGGTTACCCCCTCAATGTCACCGGCCGGAAACTAGGACGGCTGGTAGCGACCGCTGAACTTCCCACGGGCTGGCCCCGATGATCAGCCGGCGGAATTCATTTTGACCCACCCCTTATCCGCGGACTGCGATCGCCTCGGCGGCCTGCCATTCATCACCGCTGCGCTCGACGCGCCGATAAAGCGTATCGCGCTCGACCGGCTCGCGGCCGGCCTCGACGATCAAGCGGCGAATTTCGTCGACCGAGAGGATTTCGGGGGTTTCGGCGCCGGCATCATGGTAGATCAGCTCGTGCCGCACGGTGCCGTCGAGGTCGTCGGCCCCGTACCAAAGCGCCGTCTGCGCGGTGCCGATCCCCAGCATGATCCAGTAGGCCTTGACGTGCGCGATGTTGTCCAACATCAAACGGCTGACGGCCATCGTCCGCAGGTCGACCAGGGCCGAGGCCTTGGGGATATGGCTCAGTCCGGTGTTGTCGGGATGGAAAGCCAACGGAATGAACGTCTGGAAGCCGCCCGTCTCGTCTTGCAACTCGCGCAGCCGCGCCAAATGATCAATGCGGTGGTAGGGCGTTTCGATGTGGCCGTAAAGCATGGTGCAGTTGGTCCGCAGCCCCAGTTCGTGGGCCGTGCGGTGGATGTCGAGCCAGTTGCCGGCGTCGGCCTTGTGCTCGCAGATCCGATCGCGGACTTCGGGATGAAAGATCTCGGCCCCGCCGCCAGGCATGCTCCCCAGCCCGGCGTCGATCAACTCTTGCAGAATCTCGCGGATCGGCCGCCCGGTCAGATGCTGGAACCAATTGATCTCGACGGCGGTCCATCCCTTGAGATGCAGCTTGGGATAGGCGTCGTGCAAGGTGCGAATGACGTTCAGATACCACTCGAACTTCATTTGATGGTGCAGGCCGCCGACGATATGCACTTCGGTGCAGCCGGCCTCGCTCGCCTCGCGTCCACGCTGCACGATTTGCTCGTCGCTCATCAAGTACCCTTTCGGGTCGCGCAGGTCGGAGCGGAACGCGCAAAACGCGCAGCGGTAGACGCAGACGTTGGTCGGGTTGAGGTGCGTGTTGATGTTGTAGTAGGCTGCCTGGCCGTTCTTTTGCTCGCGAACCATGTTGGCCAGTTCGCCCAGGTCGTTCAGATGGACCTCCGGCCCGTAGAGAAACAAGCCGTCGTCGAGCGACAGTCGTTCACCGGCGAGAACCTTATGGCGGATGGTTTCGAGCGTGGGGGTGGTTTGCGTCATCGTATCGCCAGGAATGGGTTGCATGTCATTCTAAGGGATGGACCGTTCGAGGGGAACCGCGGCACCCACGCGGAGCGTGGGGACGAGGCGTTTGGACTCCCTCACTTCACCAACAAATCGACGGTGCCCACCACAAACAGCCCTACGCTGAGCACGGCATTGACGTGGAAAAACGCCAAATTCACTCGCGTCAGGTCGTCGGGGCGGACCAGCCAATGTTCATAGACCAAAAGCGCCGCCGCGACCGTGATGCCCGCCAGGTAGATCCAGCCCAGTTGCGGGTACACCCACGGAAGCGAGAACAGCAGGGCAATCATCCCCAGGTGGCAGAACGCCGCCAGCCGAAGGGCGCCGACCACGCCGACGCGGGCGGGCATGCTGTAAAGCCCCAGCTTCGCATCCGTCTCCACGTCCTGGCAAGCGTAGATCATGTCGAACCCCGCCACCCAAAGCATGACCGACGCGCCCAGCACCACCGGTGGCCAGGCCACCTCGCCCCGCAGGGCGATCCAGGCGGCGATCGGCGCCAACATCAACGCCGCGCCCAGCCAGAAATGGGCCAGGGCCGTACACCGCTTCGTCAGGCTGTAGCCGCACAGGAACGCCAGCACCGGGGCGGACAGGTACAGCGGCCAACGGTTCGGCAGAAAGAGAAGCGTCGAAGCCACGAAGCCCGACGCGCAGACCAGCGCGAACACCGCCACGTTAGCCACGCTCAACCGCCCGGCGGGAATGTGCCGCGACCAGGTTCTCGGGTTCTGGGCGTCAAGGTGGCGATCGGCCAGCCGGTTGAAGGCCATCGCCGTTCCGCGGGCAAAGACCATGCATACGACGATGCCGGCCAGATCTTGCCAGCGCCATGGCGTCGCCCGCTCGCCGCCGTCGCGCCAGGCCATGACCGCCGCCAGCAGTGCGAACGGCAACGCGAACAGCGTGTGGCTGAAGCGGATCATCTCGAGCAGCAGGCGAAGGCGATGCAACATCAGTGGCCAGTTGTCATTGGTGTCATTGGTCAATGGTCAATGGTCGGTTGATCCGACCCCCACGGTTTCACCAGCGCGTGTTCGACGCCAAGCTGATCGCAAATCCGGGCGACGACGAAATCGACCAGGTCGCCGACCGACCTGGCCCCGTGGTAAAAGCCGGGCATTGCCGGCAACACGACCGCGCCGGCCTCGGTCGCACGGCGCATGTTGTCCAAGTGTACCAGCGATAAGGGCGTCTCGCGGGGCACGAGCACCAGCTTGCGGCGCTCCTTGAGCTGAACGTCCGCGGCGCGATGGATCAAGTTGTCGGAGTATCCTTGCGCGATCGCGGAGAGCGTGCCACCCGAGCAAGGGCAAACGACCATCCCATCGTTGGGCGCGGAGCCGCTGGCCATGGGGGCCATGAAGTCGCGGTAATGGTAATATCGCACCTCGCCGCGTCGCGCCGCCGGGCGACCGGCATCCGAGCGAGCCGCGAGCACTTCGCGCAGCAATTGCGACGAACCGCCGGCCAGCCGCGGGCCGCTGGGCATCAGGTCGTCAAGGCGGAACCGCTCGAGATCGACCGACAAGTCGAGCTCCTGCTTGAGCACGGCCTGGCCGGCCGGGCTGACCACCAGTTGCACGTCGCATCCGGCCGTCAGCAGTTCTTCGAGCAGCCGCACGGCGTAGATCGCGCCACTGGCGCCGGTGATGGCGAGAACGTAGTTGGAATTCATACGGCGGTCCACACGATCATTTGGTCCCAACATACAAGGTCGCCACGCCCAACGTCAGCGGAAAGAACGCGACCTCCCTCAATGCGGCCCGGCGCATCCGCTCGGCCAGCGCCTCGCCCGAGGGAAACTCGCCGACGCTGGCCGGCAGGTAATGGTACGCATCGTGCCGGTTGCGCGCCAGGGCCTGGCCGATGGTTGGCAACACGCGGCGAAAGTACCAACTGTAGACCGCGCGGAACGGCTGCCAGCGCGGCAGCGAAAACTCGAGCACGGCGACCTTGCCGCCGGGCCGGCAGACGCGCGCCATCTCCGCCAGCCCTCGATCGGTGTCGGTCACATTCCGCAGGCCGAAAGCGACGCAGACGATGGAAAAATAGTCGCTGGGAAAGGGGAGCCGCTGGGCGTCGGCCTCGACGAAGGCGACGTGACCGTTGATGCCCGCGTCGCGACGCTTGCGGTCGCCCAGCACGAGCATCGGATGGCAGAAGTCGGCCCCCACGATCCTTGCCCGGCCCTCGCTCGCACGGTAATAAGCCAGCGCCAGGTCGCCCGTCCCGGTGCAAAGATCCAAAATCGGTCCTTCGCCCGAAGGCGGTACGCGCCGCACCGTCCGCCACCGCCAGTAGCGATCGACGTTCAGCGAGAGCAGATGGTTGAGGAAGTCGTAACGGCCGGCGATTTCACCGAACATTCGGCGGACACGAGCTTCCGATTTATCGACGACCATGGTTGACGATGCCTTGGGCGACCTCGGGCGGGAGGTATAGTTTTAACCGTCGAAGAACTTGCAAAGTTAACTAGCTAGCCCGGATTATTCATGGTCCGGGGAGGAACTCGCGCATTGTGCTGTAGCAGAATTCGCAAGAATTCTGGCATAACTCGCGTCCACGGCCTGACTTCTTGCGAAGCCAGCTACGGGACCATGAATAATACGGGCTAGACTGGGTTAGACTGGATTCCCACAGGGCTCATCGTCCAGGGGCGTGGCGCCCGGCGGGGGCGTACCGCCGCCGGAGCGGATATAACCGGCCCGGCGGCGGGCATATTCGGCCGGGCTGGGCTCCAAGGCTTCAATCACTTTCCCCTCGACCGCCTCTTCGAATAGCCGCTTCAGATAAGTTCGGCACCAGCCGCAGCCGGTGCCTGCCCCGAAACACTCGCTCAGTTGCCCCGGCCGGCGAGGCTTCTCGACTCGTAGGAAATTGAGCACCTTGCGCTTGCTGACGTGGAAACAGAGGCAAACTTCGTCGTCCAAGTCCATATCATGCCTGCTCGCTGGCGGTCGCCAGGCGCAACGCGATGCGGCATGCCTGCCGGAACGCGGCCAGATCGAGTTGCTCGTTGACGGTATGCACGTTCCGCTGGCCGCAGCCCAGCGTGACGGTCGGAATGCCACGCGCCGAGAGCCAATTGGCGTCGAGTCCGCCGTTGGTGATTGCCCGCTGCGGTTCGTCCCCGACGGCGCGAACCGCGGCCTCGGCGGCCAGCACGCACGGCGTATTGTCGTCGAGCCGGAAGGCCTCGTAATCCAACCGGCTCGAGAGGGCGACCTTGCCCGTCGCGCCCGCGACGTTCCGCACCGCGCCGGCCGCACGCTGGAAGGCCTCCTCGATCGCCGTTAGGATCTCGCCGCGGAAGCCGGGGTCGTGGCTGCGGCACTCGGCCTTGAGCGACACGCGGTCGGTGACGACGTTGGTGGCCGCGCCCCCCTGGATCACGCCGATGTTGCTGGTGCCGTGGCGGTCGCCGCGGCGGACGTCGCCCAGCCAGCCCGCACTCTGCAAGTCGGCGATCGCCAGGCCGGCGATGGCGACCGCGCTCACGCCATGCTCCGGCGCCCCGCCCGCGTGGCTGGCCAGACCTTCGATCTCGATGGCAATGCGAAACGCGCCGGTGGCGCCGACCGTCAGCTTGTCGGCCGGGCCGCCATCCCAATTGAAGGCCAACTTCGGCTTCCCCAACGCGGCCAATCGCGCGAAATGCGCCCCGAAAAGTCCAACCTCCTCTTGCACGGGCCAAAAGAAGACAAGCGGAGGATGGGGCAGTTTGCGGCGCACGACTTCCAGCGCGGCTGTAAGCACGACGGCGCAGCCGGCACGGTCGTCGGCGCCCAGTCCGGTGGTCGGGTCGGCGGACTGGACGAACTCTCCGGATCGCTTCGGCTTCGAGCCGACGCACAGCGGCACGGTGTCGGTATGGGCCATCAACAATCGCCGCGATCCGCGTATCGTGCCAGGCAGCGTGAAAATCAGGTTACCGACTTTCCCGCCCAGCGGTGTCCGCCGATGGACGTCGTCGGTGCGAACCGCGGCGGCCGCCGCGCCGGCGCGGCGCAGTTGTTTTGTCAGGTACTCGACCACCCGGCCCTCATCACCGCTGCTGCCGGGGATGGCCATCAGTGCCATGACCCGCTCGAAGGCCGCTTCAAGGTCCGGTTCAGGCGCCGAGTCGCCGGCAGCCGCCGCGGCATCACGGCGCGGCCTGGGATGACGTTGTTTCAATTTCATGGTCATGTCAGGTCGTCATCCCGCGTTACGGCCGAAATTCTCACGAAATCCGCTACGCACAGGGCCTACACCACAATGCCGGTTCTGGGATAGGCTCTTAGCCCGTATTATTCATGGTCCCGTAGCTGGCTTCGCAAGAAGTCAGGCCGTGGACGCGAGTTACGCCAGAATTCTTGCGAATTCTGCTACAGCACAGTGCGCGAGTTCCTCCCCGGACCATGAATAATCCGGGTTAGATCGCCTCGCTCCCACGTTCGCCGGTGCGGATGCGGATACAATCGTCCAAGGGGATGACGAAGATTTTGCCGTCGCCGATTTCGCCCGTCGCCCCCGATCGGCCCCCCTTGACGATCGCCTCGATCGTCGGTTCGACGAACTCGTCGTTGACGGCGATCTGCAACTGCACTTTGCGCAGCAAGTTCACCGTGAACTCATGGCCGCGATACATCTCGGTGTGCCCCTTCTGCCGGCCGAATCCCTGCACGTCCATCACCGTCAGGCGGAAGACCTCGACCTCGGTCAGGGCGTCTTTGACGGCCTCCAAACGGCTGGGCTGGATGATCGCAATGATCAGTTTCATCAGAACGTCCTCGCGCGGTAAAGTGTGCTATTGATCGTAGTTCGTCGGCCGCGGAGTCTCAAGGGCCTCTTTTGAATGGAAACGCCTGGAATCTACCCGATCACTGGCTTGCCGCGGCGGGTGGCGTGGGCTTAATGTCTTCGGCGGATTTCGCTTCGGATCAGCGGCGCGTGTGCCCTACCCGCCGTTGGTGTGGATGACGCTGCCTGAAAGAGCCTGCCTAAAAATTAAGCACCAAAAACCGCGTGCGGCACCGGCTGAAAAGGCCGGCGAATCCCTGACGCGAAAATCTGTTTTCTATGGAGTTTTTGGGGCGTTTTTCGATCGGCGTCACTGTGCTTTGGATCATCGCGCTCGGCACCTGGCTGCCTACAATTTGTGCAATGCTGCCCATAAATTAAGCACCCTTCCGCCGGTTCAATTTAGCTTAGTCAATCTACTCGTTCCCATGGGAACGCCTTATGCGGACGCTCCGCGTCCCCGCCCTCGTTCCCACACTACTATATGACTGCACGCGGCCTGCTCCGACACGAACCCGCGGCGCAAGCAAGGAGCGTAACGACTGGTCTTGCTTGCGCTGCGGGTTGGTGCGCAGACTTGCGAATATGTCATTCCCGGCCGCGTGCAGTATAACCCGCGGCGCAAGCAAGGCCCATCGTTCGGCTGACCACGCACAACCGCTGTACGTGCGTGCGAGCAAATGGCGGTCGGTTGCCTTTGGCGAGCGGGGGGCGTTAGCCCCCTGTTGGCTTGTGCCCCCTGTTGGCTTGTGCCCCCTATTGGCTTGTGCCCCCTATTGGCTTGTCAGGTCATGGGTTCGCCGCCGCTTCGCGGCGAAGATGGCCGTGCAATTGGCCATCTTCGGCATCGGCCGTTGGGCACGGGCCACCATCAACGAAAAATTCCCGCAGCCGAGGCCGCCCTCGTTGTTCTACGCATCTTTTTGAGGCCAGGGGCTTGTCCCCTGGAGATTCACGCTCGTTTCTACATACGCACGCTCCCCGATTTACCCACTTTCGTCCGTGTCGCCTCGCAGGCCGCCTTCAGCGGCCTGCGAGGCGACACGGACGACGGGGAATGGGTGGCATTTGATGTGGGAACCAACGTCAAGTACCAGGGGGCAAGCCCCTGGCCTGTTTTCGATACCGACTCGTGTAGAACAACGAGAGCCCCGGCCCCATAACAAATAATACGCCCAAGGGAGAAGAAGACATCCATCCATTTTCGGCCAGAGGCGGGGCGGGGGACAACAACGGTAAGATAGGCAAATCACATGGCCGGGACGAACAGGAGAAGAAGACATCCATCCATTTTCAAGGGAGAAGGGAGAAGATGGAGAAGAAGACATCCATCCATTTTCGGCCAGAGGCGGGGCGGGGGACAACAACGGTAAGATAGGCAAATCACATGGCCGGGACGGCGGCCCAAACCGAAGCGGGAGCGGATGCGGCGGCGCAAGGTCGTCGTCACGAGCATCGTGGGCCGACGAAAAGTGCAACCGGCGCGCAGCGCCGAAAGGCCAGTCCATCGGCGACTATGATCCGCGGCGGCTGAGGCGATGCCTCGCGTC
>DATKSN010000264.1:0-14701 GCA_035531595.1 Pirellulales bacterium
GGAAGAAGTCTTAACGCGTCTAAAGCCGGGCAATCCGCCGAGACGGATTTCCTGGTCGGTACAGGTACGGTTTTGCCAGTTTTTTCTTGCGCAGTTTCGGCTGCGCCGAAGCCGCGTTTATGCGCGTTCGCGCTTCCCTCCACCTCCGCGGCGAAACGTCCTGGAGCTTCGTCACGGTACCGGTTTACATAGATGCGCGGTTGATCTCTCCGCGCCGACCGCATGCGCGTGCGAGTGGACCTGTTTCACGATCAGCGCCTCGACTTCCGGTCCCCAAATCGCCGGCAGACCGTAGTAGACCATGGCGCCGCCCCCTTCGTAGCCTCCTTCGGCAAGCACCCGGCGTGAAGGGATGTAGGCCATGACGTCGTTCGTATAGGCGGCGACCCAGGTGCGCTCGCGGCCCAACTCCGCCTTGAGTCTCAAGGCGTAATCGACCACGACCTCGCCCCCCAGCGTGACGAACAGCAAGTCGGATCCCAGCCGCCAAAGCTGGACCGGGTAAGGATACGTCGGGCTCAAGGGCCGTCCCGCGTCGAGCTGTGCCAAGAGCGGCGTTGCTCGCCGCACTTCGTACGGGTTCGACGACTTGGCCCGCTGTTCGAGCTCGTCGCGCGTGGGCAGCCGGTCGAAAGGCAGATCGACTTCGCGGTAGGCGGTCGCCAGTTCGCCGGCCAGCGGCGTCATCACGCCGGCCAGCGTGCGCTCGACGGCTTCGGCCAGTTGCGCGCCGTACTGCTTGGCGCGCATCAGTTCGCTCCGCGGCAACGGGTTCTGGTCGCCGCCGCAGCCGGCCCAGAACAGGGCCACGGCGCCGGGATGCGCCCCCTCAAGGTCCAACTGGGCGAAGCCCGGATAATCGCCCGACCACCGCATGAAACTCATCACCGTGGCGTGGCAGGCGTAGCCGAAGACGACGGCGGTCAGCCGGCCCTCGCCGTCGCGGATCGCCAGCACCGGCACGTCGTAATCGACCGGCCCGACGAGCCGCCCCGCCTCGCGGAGCTTGGGTACGTCCGGCTCCTTATTGTCGCGGCGGTTGACGGCAAAGGTGGCCTGGCCGTTGCCCCACGCGATTTGGCCGGGCGCCAGCTTGCCGATCGCCTCGCCGACCAGCCCGACGAGTTTTTTCTCCAGGCTGACGGAGTATTCCTCGACCAGGCCGCGCTGGGCGTCGTCGAGCAGGTACATGGCCATCAGGTTGTGGCCGACGACCGGCCCACAATGCGTGTGCGAACAGGCGATCGCCACCTGCGAGCGCTGGAGGCCGTATGTCTCCTCGAGGGCGTCGCGGACCATGAGTGACAGATCGCGATGGATGCCGACCAGGTCGAGCGTGACCAGCGCCGCTCGCCGCCCGGCCGGGTCTTCCAGCACCAGGGCCTTGGCCCAGAGGTCGATCAGCGTCCCCTCGGCCGGCGACGTCCGGCTGCTGTAGCCCGACATCCACATCGGCGTATCGGGCGTGATCTTGACCTGGGCAACGCCCGCTTTCCAGGTTTCGGCCGGGGCGCGGTTTGTCAGCGCGATGACGAGGAGAAGTGCTGGAGAAATACGTTTCACGTCGGTTGCTCCTCGATTCAGTTCTGTGTACTGGTTCAGCGTGAACTGGAATTTCGGGTGGCGGGAGTTGGCGAACGCGGGGGTGCGTCCTGCTGGGGGAATCGCGGCATCCTGCCGCGAAGGTTTTGCGCTTTGGTGCCGATCCCGAAGAGGGGAAGAAGGGGGCGTAAAGCCGGATGACGTCGATCGCCGGCCGGTTCTCGATTTGCACGCGTACGAAACGCGCCGCGATCTCGGGCAGCATTTCCACCCCACCCAGCCAGCGGCTGATGACTCCGCTCATTCCGGCTCGGCTTGTTCGCTTGCAATTGGCCCGCGATCGACAAAAAGGGGAAGAAGTCACTGGAATAGGTGGCCGGCAACATGGTATCGTGGTGCTCATGCCGACCGTCTCGCGAAGCGGCCCGTACCGCTTCTACTTGCTTCCTCCGGAGAATTCGTGGGTGCCCGTAGCATGTGTTTTGCTCTAAGTGTATGGTATATTGACAGTTTCGGCACGACGTCAACGCTGGGAAACCGACCCCGCGCTCGGCACCGGCCCCGCGCTCGGCACCGGCCCCGCGCTCGGCACCGGCCCCGCGCTCGGCACCGGCCCCGCGCTCGGCACCGGCGAAGGTTCAAAGCAACGCGGGCCGCCGAACCAAACGCTCCACCTGAGTCGGCCGATCGCCCGTTGCCGGCGCCACGACGCTCGGCGACGCGGCGCCAAGGTCGTCCGCCGCGGAGCGGGGGGAGTGCTCGAGGAGCACCGTGACGATCCGCCGTTCGAGCTCGTCGAGCCGTCGAAGGAGGTCGTCCTGTCGAGTTTCAATTTCTTGCAGGAAACCAAGCGGGGATGCGGCGGGGTTCATCGGAGTGCTGCGTCGCGCGGGAGGGAGAGGTCGCCAGCATTCGCATCGGCGCGCCGAACCGCGCCACATCAACTGAGTTGGCCGCTTGCCCGTATCTTGCGACGACAAGCTGGGAAAGCCCTGCCGATTAGCGAGACGTTGACGGCCCACAGGGCCGTGCCGGCAACTCGGATGGGTGGACACGCATGGCAGGTATCGTGTAGACTAACTTATTGCGCCGAAACCTAGCGAAAGGAGGAGTTGTGGTTAAGTTGAACATTCGGGACCGCGAATCGATTCAGGAGGCCGTTCGTCGTTTCCGAAAACTGGTCGAACGCAGTGGAATCAAGAAGGAGATGCGACGCAAAGAATACTACGAAAAGCCCAGCGAGACTCGCCGCCGCGCCCGGCTGCGCGCCGAGCGCCGCACCCGCCGCAATCTGCTCGGCCCCACGGTTCGGCTTTAACGTCAACCCGGCGGCGATCGACTCGACGAGTCGCAATAGTTCGCGCGGGCTGAACGGCTTGCCCAATACGGCCAATACGCCCATTTTTTCGGCCAGTTCCTGGGGCGAGACCTCGAAACCCTTGGCCGTGAGCACGATCACCGGCAAGTCAGTCGTGGCCGGGTTGTCGCGCACCCGCGCGATCAGCTCCAGACCGTTGAGGCGCGGCATCTGGAAATCGGTGATCAGTATGTCGGGGCGTTGGCGGCAGATCGCTTCCCAGGCCTCTTGACCGTCGAAGGCGCAGCGCACGTCGAAGCCGGCCCGGGCGATCTTGAACTCCGCGGCGCGCAAAATATGGACTTCATCGTCGCACAACAAGACACTCGTTTTCACGGCAGCCACCTCCTCAACTCAATGGTGTCGAGCCGGGCAACGTCACGCGGAACGTGCTCCCCCGACCCAGTTCGCTTTCGACCGTCAAGGCGCCGTTGTGGACGTCTTCGACGATGTACTTGGCCAACGGCAGGCCCAGCCCGGTGCCGGGCGCCATCTGCTTGTTCTTCTCGACCCGGTAGAACTTGTCGAACACTCGCTGGCAATCGTCGGCGCTCAGTCCCACGCCGGTGTCCTCGACTTCAAACTGCGCTTCAACGTCGAACAGCCGGCTGCGTAGCGTCACCGTGCCGTCGGACGGAGTGTATTTCACCGCGTTGGAGAGCAGGTTGATGGCCGCTTGCAAGAGCATGTCGCGGTCGGCGTGTACGCCCAGGTAGAGCGGGCTCAGGTCGCGGACCAGCTTGATCCGCTTCGCATCGGCCCGCGGCAGTACGACGCGATAGGCCTGCTCGAGTATTTCGTTCAAGGGGCGGCTTTGCTTGCTCACCCGCACCAGGCCGGCCTCGATGCGGGCGATATTCAACAGGTTGTCGATCAGCCGCTGCAAACGGTCGGCCTGGCCGTTGATGACGCCGAGGAATTCCTCGCGGGTGGCTTCATCCTCGGCGTCGCCGTCGGCCAGGAGTTCGACGTAGGCCTTGATGCCGGCCAGCGGCGTCTTCATTTCATGGCTCGCCGCCGAGACGAATTCGGCATTGTGCCGCTGGCTTGCTTTCTGAGCGCTGATGTCGCGGAACACGGCCACGGCGCCGCGTTGGCCGTCGTCCTCGCCGGCCGCTCCGCCGATCGGGACGGGCGTGGTCGTCACGCGATACCAACGGCTGGCGCCATCGGCTTCCAGTTCGAGTTCTTCCGTCCGTGCCGCCGGCGTCTGGTGGCGGCGCAGCTCGTTCAACGTGGCCAGCCAACGCGCGGAGGGCACGCACTGGGAAGCAGTTGGCCCCGTGGGGGCGCCCTCGAAGCCGAAAAGTCGTTGGGCGCTGGGATTGGCCAACAGCACCGCGTCGAAGGCATCGATGGCGATCACCGCCTCGGGCAAGCCCGACAGGATGTTCATGGTCCGTTCGGCCTGTTCGGCCGAGCGACGGCCACGAATCTCCAGCGCGGTTCGGGCATGCTCGGCCTCGAGCAACTTGTTCGACCGATCGACGAATGTCTCTCGCACCAGCGCCAGCGTGCGAGTCCATTCAACGCCGATCGACGCCGGTTCATCGATGGAGGTCAAGGCCGAAGCGTCGCTCGGATCGGCCTGGCAGAGCCGTTCAAGCTGGCGGCGAGCGTCGCTCGAACGGCGCCGACTTCCCGTCAAAAACGACATCCACGGCGGCGCCGACAGCAGCATGGCCAGCGTGAAGCAGCCGAACCGGACCCACCAGGACGACGCCCAAGTGTTGAAGTCCGCCAACGACGCGGCGCCCGCGGCAACGGCGAGCGCCGCGGCCGTCCCAAGCAGGGTGGCCCTCGAGTGGATCATGAGCAAAGGTGCCGTTTCAGGTGCGACGTGGAATCCAATCAAAAGTAGGACAAACCAAAGGGGTTGTCCAAAGCCAATGCGCGTTCGAGCGGGAATTTCGCGACCTGCGGGTCTCCCTGCCCGTACTGCGCCGTCCCCTACGCTCGGTACAATCCGGTCAACTGGCTTGACGTTGCCCGTCGCGCGTCGCAAGCTAATGCACGGGGCCGGGGGAATCAAATCGCAGAGTCTGAATTCAGGAAATCGACGATGAAAAGAACGTGTTCGATCGCGGCGAGGATCGCGCTGTGCTTCTTGGTCAGCGGCGCTCCGGCCACCGCGTCGCAAACGGCGGAAGCGCCGCGCCCCAATCTCCTTTTGGCCATCGCCGACGACTGGGGGTTTCCCCACGCCGGTGAGTATGCCGACCCGGTTGTGCGGACGCCGAATTTCGATCGGCTGGCCCGCGAGGGACTGCGCTTTTCCCGCGCCTTCTGCTCCAGTCCGTCCTGCACGCCGTCGCGCGGCGCCATTCTTACCGGTCAACATTTCTGGCGGCTGGAAGAGGGCGCCAACCTGTGGTCGACCCTTCCGGCCCGTTTTCCCGTCTATCCGGAATTGCTCGAACAGGCCGGTTACTTCGTCGGCCACACGCGCAAGGGATGGGGGCCGGGCCAGCTCGGCGAGCGAAAACGCAATCCCGCCGGACCCGAATTTAAGAACTTTGAACAGTTCCTCGGCCAGCGGCCCAAGGGCCAACCGTTTTGCTTCTGGTTCGGCAGCCAAGACCCGCACCGCCCCTACGAACCCGGCACCGGCCTGGCAAGCGGCATGGACCCGGCGAAAATCCAGTTGCCGGCGCACTTGCCCGACTCCGAAGAGGTCCGTTCGGACGTGGCCGACTACTACTTCGAAGTTCAACGGTTCGACCGTGAGGTGGGCGGCCTGATCCAACGGCTGCAAGCGATCGGAGAGCTGGACCAAACGATCGTGGTCATGACCGCCGACCACGGCATGCCGTTTCCGCGCGCCAAAGCGAACCTTTACGACGCGGGCACGCGAGTGCCGCTTGCCATTCGCTGGGGCGAGAAGATCCCGCGTCCCGGCCGGGTCGTTACCGAATTCGTGAACCTCGCCGACCTGGCGCCCACCTTCCTCGAAGCCGCCGGGGTCGCAGTACCCAAGGAGATGACGGCTTCCAGCCTGTTGAGCATCATCACATCCGACGACGAGCGCCATGCCGGCCCGGAGCGCGACCACGTCATCTTTGGCCGGGAGCGGCACACCCAGGCGCAAGAGGCGCCCGACGGCGGTGGCTACCCGAGCCGCGCCCTTCGCACCAGCCGTTACCTCTATATCCGCAACTTCGCTCCGGCGCGCCGGCCCGCCGGGACGGCGAACTACCTGAAATCATTCCTCGATCGTGGCTGGCTGGGCGATTGCGACAACGGGCCGAGCAAGTTTTACATGTGGCAACATCGCAACGAGGCAAGCGTTCGACCGCACTTTGCCAGGGCCTTCGATTTACGGCCGGCCGAAGAGCTTTACGACCTCGACCGGGATCCCGACCAACTCGACAACGTCGCCGGCGACCCGGACCATGAAAAAACGCGGCGGGAATTATCCGAGCAACTGATGGCCGAACTCAAGGCCGGCGGCGACCCACGGGTTGCCGGCGGCGGCGACAAGTTTGACCGGTATCCTTATTATGGCGGAGTTCCGACCTGGCCCTGGTGACATGATGGAATATCAAGGATACATCGGACGGGTTGAGTTCGACGACGAAGCCGGCATCTTTCACGGCGAAGTCATCAACACGCGCGATGTCATTACCTTCCAGGGTGAAAGCGTTGCTGAGCTCAAAAAGGCGTTTCAGGAGTCCGTCGATGACTATTCCGCGTTCTGCGCATCGCGTGGCGAAGAACCCGACAAGCCCTTCTCTGGCCAGTTCGTGACACGCATTCCGCCGGAACTTCACCGGCAAGTCAACCTGGCCGCCGGCCTTTCGGGCAAGAGTCTGAACGCCTGGGTTTCCGAGCAACTCCAGTCGGCCATCGCCCGTGTCCGCGAATCCGGGGCACAAAAAGCGAAAAAGTCCGGAAGAATCGTCGTGAAAGGGGCCGGAAAGAGGCGCTCCAGCCCCGCGAAAAAGCACGCCTGACACGCCGACGGACTTCTTGCGAACGCCGAGAAAAACAAAAAAAGGCATCCCTTCGGGCAAATTCCGCAGGGCATCCATGCCGGCGGGCCGTAAGCAGACGCCCGCCCGGCGAGCCAGTTCGGGGTCGGATGCGGCTTGACTCTACGTGTCGATCGGTGGTATTATAATTCAACAGGGAGGGAGAGCCGGTGCCATGTCGTTTGACTCGATTATCTGGGATCTCGATGACGACCCTGATGGCAACGTGCGGCACTGTGCCGAACACGGCATCACGCAGGAAGAGGTCGAAGAGGTGTTCCAGAACACTACGGACGCCGACATCAGCGGATCCTCCGGTCGGCCCGTGGTGTTCGGAGACACCAGCACGGGCCGGCACCTCATCGTGGTGTACGAAGAAATCGACGCCGACACCGTCTACCCAGTGACGGCCTACGACGTTCCGAGGAGGCGATAACCATGAAGCGCATCACCCGCAACCGGCGGCTTACGCTTGAAGAAGCCGCCAAGTACACCGCGATTCGAGAACAGGCCGCCGAGGAGCTGCCCGACATGATCGCCCGCCACCACGAGCGTATGGCGACTGTCGACAGGCTGCAAGAGCTACTCATGCAACTGAAAGCCGCGCGCGAAGCGAAGGGCCTGAGCCTAGCCGACCTGACGGAACTCACCGGCATGGACCGCTCGGCGCTGTCGAAGCTCGAAACCGGACAACGCGCCAACCCCACGGTGGAGACACTCGTGCGATACGCCGAAGCCGTAGGCAAACGCCTCGTGGTCTCGCTGGCAGATTCTTGAGTTGCCTCTCAGAAAACAGGGATTGTTTTGCCGCAGTCGGAAGCGTCGTATTCCTGCGCGATGTGAGGCCGGCGGGCCCAACCCACGAAGTCTGGGAAGTCTGGTTGGGTGTACACGCCGAAGACGAAAAACGCGCTTTCTCGCCAACGGGTACTGAGAACCGGCATTCCGCCGCTGAAACGGCGGGGATTTATCGCTTTCGTGCCAATCCCAAAGGCGTGGTAGCGGGCGATTTTGGCTGCGTTCGGATATGAGAACCCCTTTGGGATTGGCGCAAAGCGATAAATCCGGGGGTCTGGGGGACTGGTCCCCCAGGGAGCCGCCCAATGACGCCGCCACATCAACGCGCTAATCTGGGCCTCCCGTGACTACGTTTCACGCTGAACCCATACAGTCCCCTGGAGCGCGGGGTTCCATCGCCCGCCGCACCAGTTCGCGATCGAAATAGTTGACCTCCATGCCGGCGTCGACCACGATGCGCTGGGCGTTGACGCCGCTGGAACGCGAACTGAGAAGAAACGCGACGACGTGGGCCACTTCCTCGGTTCGCACCGCTTGCTTGCGGAGCGTGGCCTGCTCGGCGTACAGGTACGACTCGACATAGCCGGGAATGCCGGCCGAGGCCGAGGTCTTGAGCAGGCCCGGCGCCACGGCGTTGAACCGCACGCGCGAGAAGGGGCTGAACGACTTGGCCAGGAAAACCAGCGACGAATCGAGCGCGGCCTTGACCGGCGCCATGAAGCCGTAGTTCTCGCTCGCCATGCGCGTGGTCGAAATCGAGATCGCGACCACCGAGGCGTCGCGGTCCAATAGATCCTTCATCGCCCGCGAAATGGCGATTAGCGAGTAGCATGAGATGTCGACCGACCGCAAGAAGGCGCGCTTCGACGTCTCGTGGAACGGCCGCGCGCCGTCTTCGTAATCGGCCAAGGCGATCGAGTGGACCAGGCCATGAAACAAGCGGCCGCTTTGGCTCAACTCTTCCCGCAAGCGGTTGATCTGGTCGTCGTGCTCGACGTCGCAGACGAAGACCTCGGCGCCGTCGAGCAGCTTGGCGACCGACGCCTTCCGCTGGGGCGAGCGGACGACGTACACGACGTCGGCCCCCGCCTCGCGCAGCACCCGGCCGACGTGATAGGCCACGCTCTTGCGATTGGCCACACCGAACAGCAGCATTGACTTGCCGGCGAACTGAAGAAAGTCCATCACAGCACCAGGTCATCCAGCGGCGGGCGCCACAGCGGCAGGCGAGGAAACAGAACTTGGCCGATTTCCAAGGCCACGCGCGTCGAGGCGGTCAAGCGGCCGCCGGCAACCGCCTCGTCCAGATCGAGATGCCCCATCAGCAAGCGGGTGAATTCGGCCAGGTTCAAGCGCAGATAACTGCGGCCCAGTTTGTCCTGCGCCAACTTGACGCCGCGGCGCGAAAGGGCCAGCCGGAACTTCAACTCTTCCACATGCAGTCCCAGTTCGCAGGGCCGCGGCAAGCCGGCCGCCTCGGCGCGGACCTGGAGTTCGCCCAACAGCGATCGCAAGAAGCCCGCTGGATCGAGCAGCTTGACCATGAACACCTCGCCCTGGTGCGATTCGGTCTGGTGCAGCGTGCCGCCGGCGGCCCGGAACAGATCGAACAGCCCGTCGCCCGGTGGCGCGTGGAGCACCAAGGCGTGGTCGTCTCGCTCGAGCGCCTCGCCGCAAGCGCGGGCCAGCAATTGCTCGGGGGCCGTCGGGCGGCTGCGATCGACGACCAACTCGATGATCCGGTTCTGCCGCGTCACGGCGTAACCGACGATCGGAGAACCGCTCCCGTCATGTTCGAGAGTGTCCGGACCATCGATCGCAATCAGCACCTGGTCGAACCCCTTGCGGCTGATCAGCCAGCGCCAGTAGGCCTCGCTGCGCTCGAAGGCGCCGATCGATCCGTCCATGGCGCGGCGATAAAGCCGCATGACGGCCGACAATTCCACCTGCCTCAAGGGACGGATGTTGAGCGCGCCCTCCCGGGACGGCAACCCCAACGCCGAAAGTTGCGCCAGCAGTTCGCGGCTGCCGGCGCGGGCCTGGCTCTGCCGCCCGCACACCGCCCAGCCGGCGGCGCGAAAAAAATGGGGCACTTTCGTCGACAACAGGCCCAACACGGCGCCGTCGGCGGACATCACTCCATCGGCGGCCCGCAACAACTGCCGCGCATAGCCCAGCCCGCGGAATTCCGGCAGAGTACACAGCCAACCCAGCCCCGCCACCGGCTGCTTCATCGGGCCCAAGTGCATCACGCGCTTGGTCAGGTGCAGGTGCGCGACGATCCGCTCGCCGCGCTTGACCAGCATCCGGTCGCGCGGCTCGTAAAAAGGATCGTCGAGCGACGAATGGAAGGCGTCGCGCGAGGGCGCGTGAAACACGGCTGAGAGCAATTGGTAAATGGCCGGGTGATCGCCGGCGCGGCCCGGCACGACGCGTGCCGATGAGGCGCCTCGTAAGCCGGCCGCGGATAACGCGGGCGCCGGCGACGCATCACTACCAATGGACCGGGAAATTTCCGGCGCGGAAGACGCGGTGCGCATCAGCTAGAATCCCTTCAAGTTGAGTCAAATGATCCATCATGCCGCCAGCTTAGGCGATGCCCGCCGGAAAATCCAGCAGAAAATTCCGCAAACTGGCCTCCGGGTGAAGACAAAAGGCGTACTCGCGCCAGTCGAGCACCGCTTCGGCCCGCCGTTGCCGACGCTCGTCGCCGGCGGCGGACAGCCAGAGCGACCGCTGCTCGGCAAGCGCCGGCTGCAAGGCCAGGTTCGCGTCGCGGATCGCATGGCAGCGCCGGCGCGCGTTGGCGGCGCCGGCCTCGGCCGCGATCCAACGTCGCTTGGCCGCGATCGTCCGCGCGACTTCGCCGGCCGGATCGGCGGCCGCTCGGTCAGCCAGGAACCGCTCGGGGTGGTACTCCATGTCGCGCAGCGTTTGCGCGATTCGGGCGCCCCGATCGGCGACGCGGCGCTCGCGCTCGATCGGCAGTCGCCATGTGGCCGAAACGACCATGAACGGCGTCGGTTCCACGCCGAAGAAGCGGCCGATCAGCAAATCGGTCAGGCGGTCGTACATGGCGCCGCCGATACCGTGCAGGAACAGGTCGCCCAGGAATAACCGCGCGAAAAGCGTCGTGGTCAAGGCCCGGGTCCGCAGATGGATTCCGCGAGCGGGTAAGCCGGCCAACTGTTCGGCCGCCGCCGCGGCGTCGCCGTCCGGCGTGAGCGGCAGTTCAACCCGCACGTCGGCGCGATCGCCGAATACGACCGTGCCGCCTTGCCGCAGGGCGAACACGCGGCGGCGGCGCGGGTCGGCGTCGGTCCAGACCCAGAACGGCGCTTCCAACCAAGGGCCCTCCGCGGCCAGGTCGGGCACCGGACGGTTCGCGCCGCGCACCCGCTGCGCCTGGCGGTATTCGCCCAGCGCTTCGTTGTAGACTTGCCGAAACCGCGCCAGCTGCGCCAGCAGATGGGCGCTGAACCAGTCGAAGGCCGCCAGCCGGCAAACATGGCTTTGGGGCAACTCCAGGGTCTGCAGGCCCCAGGTTCCTTCAAGCTGGTGGCGCGCCTGCGAGAGGCAGGCGCCGAGGTTATCGGTGTGGCGCGAACGCTCGATCACCATCGGCCAGAACTGCCGGATCAGCGGTTCGCTCACCAGCGGAGCGATGGTCGCGGCGGCCCGCCGGCCGAAGCCGGCGAACAGCTCGCGGTCGCGGATGGCGCGCCGCTCGAAGGGCAGTTCGGCGGTCGCCGCGTCGAAAGGCATCGCCGCCGCCGTCGGCTCGGCGACCGTTCCGCCGGGCACGCGCAGCGATGCCTCTTTGAGCGTGTCGCCGTCGATCACCAGGTTCACCGCCACGGCGCGCTCATCACGGGCCAATCGCGCCAGCGCGACGTTCTTGAACCAGACGCCCACATGAAACAACTGCGGCTGGTGGCCGGCCAGCAGAACACGGTCGGCCGCGGCGGGCTCCGCGACGTCGCGATAGCTCGATGTGTACCGCCGCGCCGCGGCAAGCAAGCCCGAGCGCGCTTCCGCCGCCAGGCTCGTCAACGACCGGCCCTGCACGTCGTAGTCGTACCGCCGGCGGCGCGCTTGCGCGGCGGCAAGCAGTTCCGCCACGGAGTCCAGCGGCGGCTCGACGAGCGTGCCGCCGTGTTCTCGCGGAGTCTGGAGCCGCCAGTATTCGAGGGCCGGAGGCCGCATCGTCGGCGTGTGGTATTTGCCGGCTTGGATTTTGGGTTTCGCCGTAAAAAAACAAGAGGTTACAGGTTGGTGTTGCAAAGCGTCCCCTGCCAGGCGTCGGTCGCGTCCGCGGCGGTCCCTTCGCCGGCGGCCCCTTCGACGGCGGCCAAGCTCCGCGCCAGAACCCGGCGGTAGAATTCGAGCCGCACTGGCGCGTCGTCGAGCGAGCCGCCGAACGAACGCGTGGCGTCGAGGTAGATCAACGGTACGGGTAGCTCCCGAATTTTCAGGCCGGCGCGGGCCGCCTGTACCCACAGCTCCAGCGGCATCGCGTATCCATTTTCAGTCAGCTTCAATCGCCCCAGCGCCGCCACGCGGTAGGCCTTGAAACCGCAAAACGCATCGGTCAGGTTCAGCCCCAACGCGCGGTTGAGCTCCGCCGTCAGTTCTTCGTTGATCCGCCGTCGCTCGGCCGGCGGGGCGCTGTCGCCGGCGTAGTGCTTGAGATAGCGGCTGCCGGAGATGATATCGGCGTCGGCGCAGGCCGACACGAAGCGCGGAATTCGTTGCGGTTCGTGCTGGCCGTCGCAGTCGATCGTGACCAGAATGTCGTAGCGCCGGCGCTCGGCGAAATCGAACGCGGTGCGCAAGGCGGCGCCGTACCCCAGGTTGTTGGGGTGCGTCACGCGGTGAATCCCCTCGATGGCCGCGAGCAAATCGCCGCTGCCGTCGGACGAGCCATCGTCGACCACGAGCACGTCGGGGCTGTATCGCCGAACTTCGGCCAGCACGGAGGCAACGTACCTCGCTTCATTGTAGACGGGCAAAGCCGTCAGGATTCGTTGCGGCATGGGGCGGGATTCCTTCGTGGGGCGGGAGAGTGTGGGGCCATGAATAATCCGGGCTAGCTGGCATAGAACTCCGGGGATGAGACCAGATCGGCTTCGAGCTCCTGGTCGGTCACGCCGTCGTCCATTTGGGCGGTCCAATACGCCACGCCCCCATCGTCCGCCGCCCGATCGAGCAGATTCAAGTAGGCGGGCCTGATGACGAAGTTGGCGTAATACTCGTCGCTGTGAGCGATCGCTTGGGCTATGCTGCTGATGGCGGTTCCTTGATCGAGCAGGTCCGACCAGTAGACCAGGGGCGGATGGATGGTGGTCTTCCGAGTGTGGATCTTTCCCATGAGATGAACTCCAATGTGTGGGTACGCTACGCCGGCGGCCCAACTCCGCGGCAACGGCTTCGGTGTCAGGAGGCTCAATGAGCTTGACAAGGGGTTTGGCCATGCTGCCGTTATACCGCGTCGGCGGGCGGGCCGGCAAGACTCCGTACCCGGCATGAATGCGCCAAGGTCGTTACCGCCTGCTGCAAGCTCATCGCGCCGGAATGAGCCCATGGCGTTGGGCGCGCCCCCTTAATCCGCTATAATCAAGATTCCGCGCCGTTACCCATCACAGGGATCGATCCATGCCGTCGCTCAACCTGGCTGTCCAATTGAGTAGCTTGCGTATTCCGTTCAAGCAGGCATTGCTGGCGGCCAAGCGGATGGGTGTGGCGGCGGTCGAAGTCGACGCCCGTGGCGAGATCAATCCGCGTGAGTTGTCGCAGACCGGCCTGCGGCAGTTGCGCAAACATTTCGACGAGCTCTCGCTGCGAGTCGCGGCCGTGGGTTTCCGCACGCGGCGCGGCTACGACGTCAGCGACGAGTTGGAGCGGCGGGTCGAGGCGACCAAGGAGGCCATGCGTTTCGCCCACGCCTTGGGGGCGTCGCTGGTCGTGAACCAGGTCGGCCGAGTGCCCGACAAACCGGAGGGACAAGGGTGGCAATCACTCCTTGACGCGCTGGCCGACCTGGGAGCCTACGGACAGCACGTCGGCGCCCTTCTGGCCGCCGAGACCGGCAGTGAAAGCGGCGCCGACCTGGCCCGATTGATTGCGGCGTTGCCGGCCGGCGCGATGGCCGTGGCTCTCAATCCGGGCAACCTGATCATCAACGGCTTCGCGTCCTTGGATGCCGTCGCGGCCCTGGGCGGCCAGATCGCCTACGTGCGCGCCAAAGACGCTGTGCGCGATTTGGCCCAGGGGCGCGGCGTCGAGGTGCCCTTGGGGCGCGGCACGGCTGATTTCCCAGCCCTGATGGGGGCCTTGGAAGAACGCTCGTACAAGGGCGCGTGGTGCGTCGAACGCCATCACTGCGACGACCCGATCAGGGAAATCGGCGAAGCGGTCAGTTATCTGCGAAGCTTATGAGCATCATGGTGGGACGGTCGCAAGAAAACTTCCGTGTCCGCCGGCCGCCAGGCCGGCAGAGCGGCCGCTCGTAGGGCGGACGTGACCACGAAGGGATGTGTTGGGGTGCAATCGCATAGAAAAGAACGCGTGCGATCGGACCCGTAGAACGAACCGTGAGCCCACCGGCAGCAGTCAGCTCGTCGGGACAAGCTGGAAACGCAGAACGCCCTATCCTCCGCCCAGTCCAATTTCATTTTAACGAGGCCGAAAGCCCCGAACGAGGAGACCGCGCAAAAAAATCACCGGGAGGCCTAGTTGAACGTGCCGTCGCTGGTGAGCTGGTTGTTGGTTCCGGTCGTGTAGCCCGTGTTGGTGCGGTTGCCGTTCTTGTCGAACGAATAGGCTTCGTTGTCGGGCTGGTTCGTGCCCG
This sequence comes from Pirellulales bacterium, assembly GCA_035531595.1. Lineage (GTDB taxonomy): Bacteria > Planctomycetota > Planctomycetia > Pirellulales > JAICIG01 > DATKSN01. The sequence goes on from DATKSN010000264.1 coordinate 14,519, forward strand.
TGTAACTGGCGGCGGTCACCTGGTTGGTCGTATCGTAGCTGTACGTCGCCGTGCCGTCGACGCTTGAGGTCATGCTGGTGACGCGGTTGGCGGCGTCGTAGGCCAATGTGTAGCCGTCGATGGCGTTGCCCATGTGCGTGCAGTCGAGCGACGTGAGCCTGTTGCCCGCGTCGTAGGAATAGC
>DATKSN010000265.1:0-10083 GCA_035531595.1 Pirellulales bacterium
TGCCGGGCGCGCGGACTGGCGACCGCCGCCCGCCAGAACGGCCCATTCGGTTCGCATTTTTCGGCGAAATCGCTGCATTGGCCGCCGATGGGCCCGGCTGCGGGCCGATCGCGGTTGCGGACGCCGGAGGGTCGTGATGGCCCTGCCGCCGCCCTGGGTGGCCCCGCCGCCGCCGTGGCGGGCCATGCCGCCCGCCTGCGCAGCCGCGACGTGAAGCGGTAAAAAGTGTCATCGCCATAGATACCACCTGTTAACTTTGTCGGTTGACTTGGGCGAGCGGGGGGCGTCAGCCCCCTGTTGGCCTTGTCGGTTGGGCCAGCGGGGGGCGTCAACCCCCTGTTGACTTTGTTGGTTGGGCGAGCGGGGGGCGTCAGCCCCCTGTTGGCCTTGTTGGTTTGGGCGAGCGGGGGGCGTCAGCCCCCTGTTGGCCTTGTTGGTTTGGGCGAGCGGGGGGCGTTAGCCCCCTGTTGGCCTTGTTGGTTTGGGCGAGCGGGGGGCGTCAGCCCCCTGTTGGTCTTGTCGGTTTAGCGGCCAAAGCAGGCGAAGCGGGGCTGGTGCGATCCACAAGGCGGTCAATCAACGGCGAAGATGGGCGGGCAATTGGCCATCTTCGGCATCGACCATTGGGCATGGGGCACCATCAACGACAAGCCCCCGCAGCCGAGCGCGCACAGGCCCATGACCAATAATACGCATGTCCAGTCAGGTGGGCAATAGGGTGTTGAAAATCCATTCCAGCCCCCGCTTACCTGGGAACCGTGCTAATAGAAGATCGCGGCGACATCACTTCGCGCGGCGGCAGCGTCCACACACCTGTGGGGGGTACGTACCGCTGCACGCTCAAAGTGCCGTGGCGTTTCTGAGCACCGAAGGTGCGGTGCTGTAATAGCCATGGGCAACGCCGGCAACGCCCCTGGTAACGATCGCGGAAAAACCGGTGGTCACGGCTCGCGGGCATCCTCCGCAAAACGGATATTGTTAGGCGTCACGTCGCTCACGAAAATGCCGTATCTCTCCAGCGCGGCCAGCACCAGCCGCGCCTTGGGCCAGTTTGGGCCGAACTGCTCCTGCTTGTCGGCCTGCCACTCCGCCCAAACCTCATCCGAGAATTCGGGCCGTTCGTCGAGGTACGCCCCGGCGAAATCGAGCACGAACGGGGGCCGCACGATCGACATCTCGATCACCCAAAGCTCATCGTCGAAGTCCAGCAGTTGTGGAACGTGAAATCCGCGGACCTCGCTCACGGATCGCTCTGCGAGGCGTAGATAAATATCGTGTTCCGTGGCATAATGCCGGGAGTGCGGTGCGTAGGCTTTGACGGCCGATTTGCGGTCCGTGGCCCATACGCGGCCGTGGACGCCAAAACCCAACGATTGACCAAGAGTTAGCCCGTGTTTCGCCGCGAACTTCTGGGCGCGGCACTCTGCTTCATCATGTGAGTAAGCCATGAACCCCCCTGCCAACGGTTACTCATCCAACGTGCGGCTGGAACTACGATTGAACGGCAATACGCTCCAGGTCGCACAAGTCGCCCCGGATTGGTGCATTTTGATGGACACGATCGACCATCCTCCCTGCGACGCCGAACTGGTGATGTACATCGATGATCACCGGCGGACGTGGCAAGTCAAGCTGCCCGACGGCATTTCGAAGACTTCAAAACGGGTTCAATTCGGTTGATTCCTGCAATGTTCCGCCCGGCGGCACGGCATAATCGGGCTCGTAGGCGAATCGCGTCGCGGGCGTCTTCTTTCGCGCCATGTGGTTCTCCTTTCCTCTCGATCGTCGGCCGACGCGCGCATCGCTTGGTGTTGATGAGGGCCGGCGCCTAATGGGGCCGCGGTCGCATGGACCGCGGAAAGGGTGCGTGCCGTAGCAACACGTCACTGACAGAGGACATCCTTCAATGGGGCCGCGGCTTCTCGCCGCGGAACGCGAGACTTCACGGCTCGCTGGCATCCTCCGCAAAGCGGATATTGTTCGGCGTCACGTCGCTCAAGAAAATGCCGTATCTCTCCAGCGCGGCCAGCACCAGCCGCACCTTGGGCCAGTTTGGGCCGAACTGCTCCAGCTTGTCGGCCTCCCACTCCGCCCAAACCTCATCCGAGAATTCGGGCCGCTCGTCGAGGTACGCCCCGGCGAAATCGAGCACGAACGGGGGCTTGACAATGTGGATTTCAATCACCGATAACTGGGCGTCGAAGCTCACCAATTCCGGCACATGAAACCCGAGAATTTCCGTCACACCGCGGAATGCCGCGAGTCTTGGGCGTGCGCCTTGACGGCCGACTTGTGGTCGGTGGCCCAGACCATGCCATGCACTCCGTAACCGAGGCGTCGTTCGAGCGACAACCCGCGCAGCATGGCGTATTGGGCGGCGCGTGTTTCAACTTCTTCCTGTGAGTAGCTCATGGCCGCAAGTTCAAATGGAAATGGTTATTCCGCCGAGGTTCGGTTGGAACTGGTCATCGACGGTCGCTCGCTCGACGTCGAGCAGGTGGGGCCGCGCTCATGCCTGTTGGCCGAGCCGATTGACCACCCCCCAGGCGAAGCCGAAGTCGTAATGCACGTTGACGGGCAACGACGCACTTGGCGCGTGGCGATTCCTCAGGGAATCTCCCGAATCTCGAAACGCGTGGTTTTTGGTTGATTTCTCCAGCACTCCCTTATAGAATTGCACGCTGGCGACAGTGACGAACTTCATGTCTTCTGTAAGTGTGCGTAATGGCTTCGTCGAAGAAAAAGACTTTAGCTTCCGGGCGGGGCGCATCGCAAGTGGTCAAACATACACACTTTTTTCTTCGCATAATTGCCCGCCAGCATTGCTATCGCACCATTGACAGCATTCGGAAATTTCGTACACTGCGCACCGTTCCCGCGGTGTTTCCCCATTGGACGATTCACCATGATGGTTCTGTTCCCAGCACGTCAGGCGTTGCCAAACGCATCCCCCTCAGCGCCCCGCTCGCTCCGCGAGCGGATGCCCGGCGAACCCTGCTCCCCCTCCAAATCGCCCCGCCGCCGTTTCCTCGTTCGACCCGCGGCTTTCAATCCAAAATCGGCAATCCAAAATCCACACCCCTCCACATCCAGGTGGCACACGCGCTCGCCAAGCGTGCGACTACCATCATCGGTTCATTGCCGAAGCGCGAACCCCCGCCCGCGAAACACCATGCCGCCGAGGAAGGACGCCGATGACTGAAACCGAGACGGAACCGATCAGCTTCGAGGATGCATTTTTCGCGCTGACGGGTAACAAACCATTTCCGTGGCAACGCGAGCTTTATCGCGTGTTCGTCGAAGAAGAAATCCCGTCCTCGTGCAACATCCCGACGGGGCTTGGCAAGACCGCCATCATCATCATCTGGATTTTAGCGCGGGCATCGCGTCCGCAGAAGGTGCCACGACGGCTGGTGTACGTCGTGAATCGCCGCACCGTTGTGGACCAGTCAACGGACGAAGCCAAGAAACTCCACAAGAACTTGCCCAAGGTGCCGGACTTGCAGGCGAAACTCGGTGGGCTCGCCATCAGCACGCTCCGCGGGCAATTTGCGGACAACCGCGAGTGGTCGGCCGACCCTTCACGTCCCGCGGTGATCGTCGGTACGGTGGACATGATCGGCAGCAGGCTGCTGTTCAGCGGATACGGCCTCGGGTTCAAGTCAAAACCATTACACGCCGGGTTCCTGGGTCAGGATGTGCTGCTGGTTCACGACGAGGCCCACCTGGAACCAGCGTTTCAGGCATTGATCGTCGCGATCCAGAAGGAGCAAGATCGCTGCAAGGAATTCGCGAAGTTCCATGTGATGGAGCTCACGGCAACTCCACGAGGGGTCGGCGACGTTTACGAGTTGACGACTGAAGAGAAGAACCTGCCGGACTCGATACCCGACCCGCCGGAGAAGCCAATCGACTTCGTCTGGCAGCGGATTAAGTCCAAGAAAGGGCTGAAGTTTCATCCCGACAAGCGAGATTCGGTTGCGAAAAAGATCGGCGAACTCGCTCGCCAACGCTGGAAGGATTCGAAACAGGCGATTTTGATTTTCGTTCGCACCATCGACGACGTGAGAACGGTCCAAGCGATTCTCACCGACAAGAAGAACGGCGGAGTCCCGGACGATCAGGTTCAACAACTGACGGGCACCTTGCGCGGTTTGGAACGTGATGAGTTGGCAACTCGCGATCCCGTCTTCGCGCGGTTCATGCCGAAGCCAAAAGTGACAGGCAAGGACGCCACCGTTTATCTCATCTGTACTAGCGCCGGGGAAGTCGGTGTGGACATTTCCGCCGATCATATGGTGTGCGACCTGACGACGCTCGACAGCATGGCCCAGCGGTTCGGACGCGTGAACCGCCGCGGCGAGGGCCACGCCGAGATCGACCTGATTTACGAGACCGATCCGAATCCGAAGCCGCCATCGCCGTCTTTCGAAGCCGCACGCTGGCGGACGAAGGCCGCACTGGAACGATTGACGAAATGCGACTGGATCGAAGACCGCTACGATGCGAGCCCGGCCGCGCTTGGCGCACTCATGCGGTCCCTGACCGAAGCCGAACGGGATGCAGCGTTCGCGCCACCTCCCATCATCCTTCCAACGACGGACATCCTCTTCGATTCCTGGGCGCTGACTACCATCAAGGACAAGCTCCCCGGCCGTCCGAAGGTCGAACCGTACCTGCATGGTTTGGTTGGATGGGAGCCGCCGGAAACCCACGTCGCCTGGCGCGAGGAAGTCTCAAGGCTTGCCGCACTCGAATTGACCGAGAAGGAGCTTGGCGAAATTCTCGACGACTATCAACTCAAGCCGCACGAATTACTGCGAGAGCCCAGTTATCGGGCATTCAAACAGTTCGAGGCAATCGCCAAGCGCTGCCCCGAAGCACCCGTCTGGCTCGTCGATGATGACGGCAAGATTGAAGTCCTAACAATGAAAGTTCTCGCCGACAAGGACGAGAAAGAACGCATCGAAGGGAAAACCGTCTTGCTCCCGCCTTCGGCCGGCGGCTTGAAGGCAGGGATGCTCGACGGCGGTTCCCCAACAGCGAATGACGTAGCGGATGTGCTCTTCGTCGATGAGGAGCGAACGCAATTGGTACGTGTGCGCGTGGAAGATCGCGAAGACGAGCGCGCCAAGAACATGCGGCTGATCCGCCGCATCGACTTCACCTCGTCGGACGACGACGAGGACGCCGAGGGGAAATCCTGGTACTGGTTCGGAGTCAATAACTACGGCGAGAAGACGGCGAAATTGCCGGTCTTGTGGCGAGTCCACGTCGACGATGTGATCGGGCACGCCCGGACCATCGTTGCGAATCTTCCGCTGGATCAGAAACTGAAAGACGCCATCATCGTTGCGGCACAGCTCCACGATCACGGCAAGAAGCGACGCCAATTCCAGACGGTGCTGAGCAATCGCCGTTACCCGGCCGTCGTCCTCGCGAAGTCCGGGAAGAAGGGCGGGCGGATCGCGGAGACGTACCGTCACGAGTTCGGCTCGCTGCTAGAAGTCGCGAATCAGCCGGAGTTGAACACCATCACCGATCCGGACATGAAGGAGTTGGTCCTTCATCTGATCGCCGCTCACCACGGGCGGGCCCGGCCGCACTTCCCGCAAGACGAGGCATTCGACCCGGAACCCCCGACCGGATCGAACCCCACCGACATGGCAATGTCGGTCCCCCGGCGGTTCGCTCGCCTCCAGCGCAAGTACGGCCGCTGGGGCCTGGCGTATCTGGAGTCGCTGCTCCGCGCCGCCGATTGGGCCGCGAGCGGCAGCCCGTCCGAGTTTTGGAAGGAAGGCGAGTCATGAGCGAGCCCATTCGCATCAACGTGGACCCAACGAACCCGGGCCAGTTCTTCGCCTGCTGCGGCCTGCTGGAATTGGCCGACAGGCTGTGGAATGGAGCTGAGGGATGGTTTGAGCAGCGAGAGTTCTGCATCACATGCGAGGGAGAACTGGCCGAATTGATCCGTGCGGCGAGCAACGCTGAAATAAGACAACTCGACACTGCGGACGACACCTCCTCACCGATGGAATTTGGATGCCCGTTCAGATCACTGCGGCTCGATTGGTGGCAGGACGAACGCGCCGGGGGAAAGGAGTTGAAGGTCTGGGCCGGCACGATGGAAAGCGTACGCATCGCGCGCGCGATGCAGCATGCCATGCGAAACGAGCGATTCCTCGTGGCTGGATTGTTTGACGTCGGGGTTGTCGCCTACGACTCACGCAGCAGTGAGAAGAAGGTTGAACCGTATTATTTCGACGCGCGCAGGGGGCCGAACGCCCACTCCCGTGATGTTGGATTCGCACCGAACGACCTGCAAATGACCACCACCGCGTTTCCATCTGTTGAATTGCTGTGTTTGATCGGCCTTCAAAGATGCCTGCCAGCCAAGACCGATCATCTGCGGGTGTTCGACTACTTTACGTGGACCAAGCAACTTCCCGCGAGTTTGCTCCCGCCCGCCGTTTGCGGCCTACTTCCCCACATCAGTCATACCCGATTCCGTTTCGAGAACTGGTATCGCACCGGCCAAAAAAAACACAAGGCGTTTCGGGCGGCAATTCCACTTTCCACATGAGGTTCCGAATGAGCGACGTAACACAGTTTGACCATTACTTAAAAGACGAGGGCCCGGCGGCGCTCGTTATTCGTGAACCACTGATGCCGGTCGAAGGCGCCGACGGCGTGCTGTTCCCGGCCACGTTTGCCGCGGGCGACGGATTCCCCGGTGGGTACAACATCGACGGCGACCCGAACGGGACCAACATCTGCCTGGTCGATAGCGTCGGCTCGCAGGCGAATCGCATCGAGCCACTGTTTGCCCAGGAGAAGTACAGAGCCCTCGTGCCGCAGATCGTGGTGAGGGCCGGCGAGAAGGAAGTGAACCTGCTTGACGCAGGCCACCGCGCCGGCGACGCCATCGTTCGTTGCTCGGAACTTCAGGGGACGTTGCGGGACGCTTTCAAAGCGGTGCTGAATGGCGATGCGCAGCCGCTTGCCAAAATCGCCCCGACGTCGCTGGTTTTCGGCGTCTGGGACTCGCGGGACACCCAAGCCAAGTTGCCGCGGCTTGTGGCCTCGACGATCCGCGCGTTCAACGTGCGTAAGCTCACCCGCTCCGCCCAGTACATTCCCGCCGCAGAGTACGTCGCCACGAACCTGCTCGACGAACCAGCGGACAAAACGACAAAAGACGCCTACGCCGAGCGAGGCTTTATTCACGTTCCCGCAGCCGGTTCGCACGGTGGCGTGATCGCCACCGGCGGTGTTCGCCGCGATGCGACCCTCGGCCTCGCCGCTCTCCGCCTCCTGTCCGCTGGCAAGGATGAGAACAAAACGCTCGCAATGCGCCGCTACGTTCTCGGCCTCGCGTTAACTGCCTTCACGCATAACCCGTCGGCGTATCTCCGGCAAGGCTGCTTGCTCGTCCTCGATCCCAGCAAGGCCAAGGATCGCACGTTCGTCGAAGTCTACCCCAACGGTGATCGCCAGCCCGCGAACATGACGCATGAAACGGCCATCAAGTACGCGACCGCTACGGCCCAGGCCTTCGGCGTCGGCGATAACAAAACCGTTGAATTCGATAAAGACCGAGCGAGGAAGGACGTGAAGGGGGACGCGGCTGAAGGCGAAAAGGTCAAGGGGGAGATCGTCTCCGTCGACGCAGGCGGCAAGAAGTTCACGCTCAAACATAGGAGGAGCCGGTTTGAAGTTTCCACCACGGAGGGGACCGTGTATTTCAAGGGCGAGAACGAATCGACGTTCGAAATCCTGGTCGTCGCGAAGTGCAAGGTCGAGGTCGAGTTGGCAAACGGGTTTGCAACCAAGGTGATCGGAAAGTAAGGCGTCGTCAAGGAGACCATCATGCCGCTCTATTTCTCCCTCTCGGTCACTTTCCTTGATCCAGAATGCCACGCCCGAGCTGACCGCGGGGAAGGAGAATGGCCGCCATCTCCGCTGCGCCTATTTCAAGCGATTGCCGCCGCCTCCGCCGCGCGGTGGAACGAGCGGATACGACTCGTTTACGCCGCTCCGGCCTTGCATTGGCTTGAACGGCAAACAGCGCCTTTGATCGTTTCCGCTGACGGCGAGCCGTCCCAGGTGAGGTATCGTCTTTATGTGCCAGATAATGTCGCGGACAAGGTTGCTGGTTCCTGGTCCCGTGGTCGCGCCGCCAGTATCGCCGATTACCGCACCGAAAAGGACGTTCGTCCCACGCATCTGAAGGGCTCGGCCGTTCATTACCTCTACGCGCTCGCCGAGGGCGACGCCGAGTTCCCCAAGCACACGGAAACGCTCTTCGCCGCGGCACGCAGCATCACCCACCTTGGCTGGGGCATCGACATGGTCGCCGCGAATGCATCGGTCATCAGTGAAGATGAAGCTGCGAAGCTCCCCGGCGATCGCTGGCGACCTGCCGAAGACTCGTCCGCCAAAGGCTACCGCGTGCCCGTTCCGGGAACGCTCGATGCGCTCATCCAAAAGCACCAGGCGTTCCTTGGCCGTCTCGGCCCGGATGGGTTTACGCCGGTCCCGCCGCTATCGTCATTCCGAGTGGTCGGCTACCGCCGCGAGACTGATCCGCAGTCGCCGCAATTCATTGGCTTCGAAATACGCAAGCTGGATGACAACGGCTTTCGCCCGTTTGAGTCCGTGCGGTGCGGGATGACCGTGGCGGCCATGATACGGCATGTCGCCAGTAACGACCACGTTTCTCATGCACTCGGGTGGACGCCCGGAAAGACCGCCGCGTTCGTTCTCGGTCACGCCGAGTCGCGTGGTCAGCCCCATGCGCCCGTTGCCGGTCCACGCCTAGCCTATATCCCGCTGCCCAGCATCGAAGCACATGGCGACGGCCGCGCTCCGGTCGTGGGCAACATTCGCAGGGTGTTGATCGCCGTCACAGGAGGAGATGGTTCGACCGAACTTCAACAACTTGCTCGTTTGCTTTCGGGCGCCGAACTGATCGAGGAACGAAGCACCGACGCGGTCGCGATGCTGTCGCGCATTCCGAACACGGACAGCATGATCCGCCGTTACACTCACGCTGCCTCGGCCTGGGCTACGGTCACGCCCGTCATCCTTCCCGGTTATGACGACCCTCGCAAATACCGCGGACGACTGTTTCCGAAGACAGCGATGAATGGCGCGCACGTAACTTCGCAGGAACAACAGGAATTGCTCGGCCGGCTCGACAAGCGGATCGATTACCTGCTGCGCAAAGCGATTCGGCAAGCCGGTTACAGCGACGAGTTGGCGCGAAATGCCGAAATACAGTGGCGCAACGGCGGTTTTTGGCCCGGCACCGCGTTGGCCACGCGCTACGCATTTCCCAATCAGCTACGACGATTTCGGCGGCTGCACGTCCGTATTATCTGGCGGAACGGGGAAGGTGAACCGATACGAGTGCCGGGACCGATCTGCCTCGGCGGCGGCCGCTTTTATGGTCTCGGGTTATTCGCACCTATTTCATAGCGACTAACGCGTCGATGTTCTTTGACAATTCGGTAAACGTATTATTGGGAGCAGGTTACAGGTTTCTGGGAGCGCGCCGCGCGGTAGCGTGGGCCTGTAACCTGTTCCCCGGCGGCGGGCGGCTCGTTTTGGGATTTTGAGCGGAAAGCGAAATCCGCCGGTCGGTGGATTTGATTTTAGGTTGTCAAGCCGAGGGCGTTTCGTGCTTGCCGTCTACACAAATCAGGCCCACCCACCGTAGACATCACGCTCCGCGTGATGCGGCTTCATCACGCTCCGCGTGATGCGGCTTCATCACGCGGAGCGTGATGCCTACGATGGTCACCCCGCTCGCCGGGGCCGGTGAAGGAGGAGTTGCTTGTTGCCAGTTCCTTGTTGCTGGCGAAAGTCGAGAAGCTATCCCAGCAACCAGCAACTATCCCACCATCGTTCACCATGATAGAATGAAAAGGAGGGCGACCCACAGGGCCAGCGCTCACTAAGTCGTTATTCCAGTGAGGGTTTCGACGAGGAATTCGTCGTTCCATCCGCAGGAACGGCGTTTCATGACCAAGCTGTCTTTGCCTGGATGTTGTTTCAATAGGGATAACGTGAACCGATTCA
>DATKSN010000266.1:0-3365 GCA_035531595.1 Pirellulales bacterium
ATCGCGATTGCCGCCCCGTGGTACACACTTTTCGGAACCGAAAATCATCGCGAAGGCCAGACCGTACCGTACCGTACCCCGCGGACGTGCGGACGAGAAAATCCGCCAGAAATTCACGCAGTCACTTGCGGAACGTAGGATTGAGGGCCGGATCCTGAAAACGAAACCGGAATGCCCTATTTTAGCAGCACCCCCCCGTGTCGATACCGCCTGGTTCTTCGCAACGGGCTATTGGTTCAACCCGTTTTTTTAGTGTCACGCTCTTGGATGCGATGCACTGAAGCAGCTCATTCCAGGATTTGACGAACGATCGAGCGCCTTCCTCCTGGAGTTGCGCGGCCAGTCGAGCGAGGTCGATGCCGGCTTTGGTGAACTGGGTCAGGACATCGTCGCAATAGCGCGCATGCACAGGTAAAAGCGGGCCGATCTCACCATGATCGGCCAGCGCTTTCAACGTGGCCTCGGGCATGGTGTTGATCGTGAACGGGGCGGCAAGCGACTTGACGTAAAGCACGTCGGAGGCCGCTGGATCCTTGGTGCCGGTACTGGCCCAAAGCAGGCCCTGGCGGTGGGCGCCGGCGCTGAGAATGCGTTGCCAGCGCGGCGAATCGAGCAAACTGCGGTACGTCTCGTACGTCTGGTTGGCCACCGCGACGCCGAGCTGGTTGCGCAACGCCTCGGGCGCCTTGCCCGTCACCGCCACGTCCCAGCGGCTGATGAACATCGAAGCCACCGAGCCCACGACGGGTTGTAGTTGCGCCGCGATCCGCCGCTCAATGCCGCGAAGGTACGCCTCGGCGGCCGCCACGTACTGCTCGCGGGAGAACAACAGCGTCACGTTGATCGGCACCCCCCCGAAAATCGTCTCCTCGATGGCCGGGATCCCCTCCTTGGTGCCTGGAATTTTGACGAGCAGGTTGGGCCGCGCGGCGCGGGCATGCAGGTCCTTGGCCGCGGCGATCGTACCGGCCGTGTCGTGGGCCAATAGTGGCGAGACTTCCAACGACACCCAGCCGTCGACGCCGTTCGTCCGCTCGTGAATCGACTGAAACAGATCGGCGGCCTGTTGGAGGTCCTCGATCGCCAACTCGAAGAACAGCGCTTCGCCCGACTTGCCCGCCTTCACTTTCTGGCGGATGGCGTCGTCGTAGTCCGCGCTGTTTTTGATGGCATGGTCGAAGATCGTGGGGTTCGAGGTCAGCCCCGTGACTGAAAACTCCTCGATGTAGCGGCGCAGCGTGCCTCTGGTCAGCAGACCACGGGTTATGTTGTCGAGCCAGAGACTCTGGCCCATTTCGTGAAGTTGTTGCGTCGCTTTCATGATTTCTCCGTAGTACCACTCCCGAGAACACCTTCATACGAAAGCCATCCCTCCACCAGCCGTGCGGCCGACGTATAAGGGTGCTCCTGAATTTTGTTCGCGCCGAGAATGTGGAAAACTTGCCATCCTCTCGCTTTGAGGTAGTCGGCGATCATCGAACGGTGGCAGCGCCACCAGACCGCTTCGGAACACATGATCGCGGTTCGGCCGGCGCGAGCGATCTCCAGTAGTTGATCAACGCCATCACGGAATGGCCCGGTCTCCATGTAGTCGGCATAGCCGCGGAACGAGGCGTTGCGCCAGGCGCCGTTGCGCGAGTCGGGTCGAACGCGCCGCCGTCCGCCAAGCTCGACCAGATGCTCGTAGCGAATGTCCGCGGCGGTCAAGGCATCGCGCAGGGCGGGCTTGTTGAAGTGGGGGAAGCGGCGTGAGCCGGGGAAGTGTCGCACATCGACGAGGATTTCGATCTGACAATGGTATAGAATGCCGATGAATTCCTCGATCGTACGGGTCGAGTGCCCGACGGTCCAGATCGACATCTTTAGAGCCTCAACGGTCTCGATGAGAAGTCACGGCTGAGTCGGGCCAGCGCCAACGCGCCCAGTGAAAGCCCGAAATCGCGCAGCGCGATATCGTAGAAACCGGGGAAGAGCAGCAAGTTGGCGATGATACCCCACGCCCAGAGCATCACTACATATCCGCCGATCTGGGGTCGAAACGCGACCAGCAGCCCCGCGCCGATCTCGATGACGCCGACCACGAGCATGAACGTGTGGCCGCTGAAGGGCAGCATTCGTATGACGACCGGCGCCAGGTACGAGTCCCAGTCGACCAGAACATGGAAGAACTTGTCCAAGCCCGCCACGATCGGCAACACGGTGAAACCGATGTGCAGCAGCAGGTACGCTTGGTGAGCCGGTGAAGCGCCAATGGACGAGGCGCGCGTCGGCACGGCTGGGTGAGCGGAAGAGGGGTTAAGAACCTGAGACATGTGCGTTCTCCTATTTGAAATTCGAAGTGGCTCGGCGAGCGTGGCATCGACATCCACTTCGTATGGGATGCAAAACTCGTGCCAAGGGCCGCATTGCGACCGTCATCGACCTGTTTAGTTGGAGGAAGGCCTTGGGTTTGGCGCACGCCGTCATTCGGCGGGTCGATCTTGAACCGCCGGTGGATTCGATTGCGACAGCGGCTTGGGCAGCAGAATCGTCAACAGAAGCGACGAGTCATCAAGGCCCTTGACCGAATGAGGCTCCTCTGTCGGTAAGTAAAGGAGTTTCCTCGCTTCGAGCGTCTGCGCCTTGCCGAAGGCGTTAAACGTAACACGCCCTTCGAGGCAATGCACGATGATTTCGCCCTTGGCCCTGTGCTCGGCGATCAGTTTTCCGGCGGGCACAACCAATCGAATGACTTCGACGTCCTTGGCCTTGACCAGAGTCATGGTTTCCACGGAACCAAGGTCTGAACCGAAAACGCACGCCTCCGCCCGGGCTTGTCCGGGTGGGGCGACGACTGACAGGCTACACCGACCTATCACCACGCGCCCCAGGGTTGGATCCGATCCGAGGCCGGCGATCCGACGCCGGAGGCGTCGGATCGTCGGCCTCGGATCGGAGGTGTCGCAATCGAAGCGTGTTCTAGCCTGTCAGTCATGGTCCCACGGAGGCAAGCTCCGTGGTGGCCTGGCGGACTGGCAGTTCGCGAGTGTTCGGCCGCCCCCTCGCCGGCTTGTCCGGCGCCTTTGTTGATCTAGCAAATCGGGGCCTTCCAGGGGGCGTTGTCGCCAGCGGCGACCGTATCGGCCCACCTCAGTGGTGACGATCCGGCGCGCGGCGACGATGTCCACACACCGCGACGGCAGCGAGTACAATAATGAAGCTCCTTGCCCGATCCTCCAGGAAGTACAGGGCCAGCGCTCACTAAGTCGTTATTCCAGTGAGGGTTTCGACGAGGAATTCGTCGTTCCATCCGCAGGAACGGCGTTTCATGACCAAGCTGTCTTTGCCTGGATGTTGTTTCAATAGGGATAACGTGAACCGATTCA
>DATKSN010000267.1:0-23745 GCA_035531595.1 Pirellulales bacterium
CCCTTTCGATCGCCGCTGTTATCGGGCCGGGAGTTCCGGCACATTGGCCGAGGCCTTGGCGGCCGGCTGTCCGGCGGTCGTGCCCGCGGGCACCTGGATGGCACGCCAGTTGCCCGCCGGCGGCGGCGAAATGTTCGACGATTACGAATCGTTCCTGGCAGCGGTTCGCCGGTTGATCGACGGTTTTGACGGCTACCGCCGGCAAGCCGAGAGCCACCGGGCAAGCTGGCTTGCCAGGCACTCGCCCGACGCCGTTGTGGCCGCGATCGTCGGCACGCGCCAATCGACGCGAACGGCCGTTTCCCCCACGATCGTCGCGACCAGTACCGCGGCCGCCGACCCAATCGGCTCCCGGCGCGCCGCTTAGCCGGCGGTCACGCGGGCCGGAGTCGCACGTCCGCCGTTGCCGGCGTTTGATTTGTTGTTACCATGGGGTTGTGCCGTCCGCCCGCAATGTTGCCGCCCGCAAACGGAATGGATAGAATACGATGATCATGACGACGGATGTTTTAAGGACCGAACTGGAGACCTACGGGCAACGCAAGCAGGAGCTCCTGGAATCGAGCGAAGGTAAATTCGTCGTCATTCACCGAGCAAACGTCGCGGGTGTTTGGGACACCTACGAAGGCGCCCTTCACGCTGGCTACGAGAAGTTCGGTCTCGTGCCGTTTCTCGTAAAGCAGATTGAGCGGATCGAGCGGGTTGAATTCATCGGGCTCGTCGCACAATGCCCACGGTGACGCACCCGATCACCGCGGCGGGCGCGTTGGTCGACGCGCTCGTCAGCGTCAGTCCGGCGCGCCAACGAGCTTTGGCGGCTGCCGGCCGGGCGATACCGGGGCCAGTTGCCGTTCGTGCGCTTGTCGACATCGGCGCAAGTTGCACATGCATCGACCCAACGATTGCCGAGCGGCTTTCGCTGTCGCCAACGGGAGCATCGAGTATGTTGACGGCGGCAACTGGAACTTCAGGCCAGCCGTGCAACCGGTACGATATCGCATTGGCCGTACTCATGGCAAACCAGCAGTCCCACTTGCTGCCGACGGTGATCTCGGCGATCGACGCGCATTTGGCCCCTCACGGGTTTCAACTCCTCCTGGGCCGTGACGTCCTGGCTTTCGGTACGCTGTTCTACGATGGCAAAGGCCGGAGCTTTACACTCGCGTTTTAATGAGCCGTATTTCGGGTGCGCCTGTCCGCCGGCGCCGACGGCGCGGTCAGCGTGCTCGTCGCAAAGGGCCAAGAGACGGAGCGAAGCTGCCGCGCCGGAGTGGACTTGGGCGTTTCCAGAGGGAGCCGGCGACGTGGCCTCTTGAAAGATGTGTAGAACAACGAGGGCGTCCGAGCCCCGTTCACGGGGCTTCCATGGCTGAAGCCAACCAAGAGGAAACCCAGGGCGATGCGCCCTGGGCTGTCGAGTTGGGTCCCCTTGGGGCCGCTGTCGGCCGGCGCCGTGCGCGGGCCGCGCTGGCGGAACCAGCGTAGCCGCAACGCGGCGTCATTCGCCAGCCCACGGGCGCAGCCCTGGGTACTCGCCCCCACCGCCCCCACTTACCTGCGCGACGAGCACCTTGGCGATCTGGCCGTCGCTCTCGGCGTAGAGCATGGTCTCCATCTTCATGGCCTCCATCGTCAAGAGGAATGACGACGTAGGGTGGGCACCGCCCACCAATCCTCAATAGTGGGTACAACCCAACCAGGCGATGCCAGCCAACGTCGTCAGCACGGTCAGCGGCACGCCCACCTTCAGGTACTCGACGAAGCCAAGTTCCGTGCCGGCACGGCGGGCGCTTTCGACGACGATCAGATTCGCCACCGAACCCAACACCGTCAGATTGCCGGCCAGCGTGCTGGACATGGCCAATGCCAACCAGGCTTGTTCCGGTTTTGAAATGCCTTCGAGCAGTGGCTTGAACAACAGCACGGCGGGGACGTTCGACACCAGGTTCGAGAGTACGACCGACAGCCCGCTTACCATCACGACCGGTGATTCACGCAAGGCCGACCAGCGTTCCAAACCCCAGCTGTGGACCACATGAACCTCAAAGGCATGCACCACGACGAACAGGCCCGTGAACATGATCAGCAGCGGCCAATCGACCGCGCCGTACACCTTTTCGGGCCGCACGCGGCCGAGCATCAACACGCCCGCCGCCGCCAGCGCGACCAGTGCGATCGGTTGACCGGCGAAGAATAGGCCGATGGTCACGAGCGTCACGGACACGCTCTTGACGAGCAGCCGAAGGTGGATGCGAGGTCGCCGCGAAACCTCGTTGTCGGCGGCGACCGCCGCGACGGCGCCGAGCGACTTGCGATAGACCAGCGCCACGACGAGAAAGTTCAGCACCAGGCCGGCCAGAGCGATCGGCGCCAGCCGGGCTGAAAACCGCGTGTAGGAGATGCCCGACAACGAGCCAATGATGATGTTCTGCGGGTTGCCGGTGATCGTGGCGACGGAACCGACGTTCGACGCGGTCGCCAAACCGACCAGGTACGGAATCGGCGGCCGTTTGAGCCGGCGGCAGAGTTGCAGCACCAACGGCGTCAAGGCGACGCAGACCACGTCGTTGACCAGAAACGCCGAAAGCGCGCCGGACAAGCCGATTGTGACGGCCAACAGCGCGCGGGGGCCGGAAAACCAGGCCGCGACGCCGTCGGTCGCCAAGGCGAAAAAACCCGAAAGCTTGAGATAGGCGACCACGACCATCATGCCAAACAGCAGCACGAGCGTTTCGTAGTCGACGGCCCGTGCTCCTTCGCGAAAACCGAGCGCGCCGCAGCCCAGCATGGCAGCCGCTCCGACCAGCGCGATGCCTGCGCGATCGATGCGCAGCCCCGGCACCCGGCCCATCGCCAGGGCCAGGTAGGTCAGGCCGAAGATGGTCGAGACCAAGAGCATGGAGGTCATGTGGGTATACTATACACGCGGCCAAGAATGAGACATTCACGGTGGCCGGGGCAGAGCCTAAGCGATGCCCCGGTCGCTATATAACCACACCCCACTACCCCCCCCTACCCACCCAACATCAACCCCCAACACGGCGTAAAATCGGCGCGCATTTTTTCCCGTTTAGCAACTCCATGTTAGCAAGAAATCAAACGCCGGCAGCGGCGGACGTGCGTAATTCCCGGAGATTTTGATGGAACACCTGGGCGTGGGACGAGCGGTTGTTGCTGGAAAGGTGTCGAATCGAACGATTTTGAAGCGTTTTTGGCGATTTTTGAGTGAAAACGAGTGGTGGTTTGGCCTTCGCTGTGCCGCCGCCGGGGCATCGCTTAGGCTCTGCCACCAGCCACCACTTCGTCGTGACAAAATGTGCCATTGTCGGCCGCGTGAAGCATAGCGTGTTCGGCCGCTTGTGGGACCGGGACGAGCGTCTCCGGCACGAGGACCACGACCAGGGCGGTCGCCGCGGCGCCGACGGCCGCCAGCAATCCGAACAGGCCGCGGTAGCCCAACGACTCGACGATCAGGCCCGACAGCGCCGGTCCCACGGCTGAACCGAACACCAGCGACGTGCCGACGATCACCTGGGCCTCGCTGACGCGGCGGCCATCGCCCAGGCGGTCGGTCACCCAGGCCGCGGCCAATACGGAGAACAGTCCACCGGCCAGGCCGTCGAGCGCTTGGACGGCGACCACTTCCCAAGGCGAGCGCGCCAAGGCGACCAGCGCCAACCGCACCGACATGGTGGCCCAGCAGAATATCAGTAACGGGCGACGTCCCCAGCGGTCGGCCAGTCGACCGGCCGGGCGGACCACGAGCATCCAGGCCAACATGCTGACCACGAAGGCGTACGACAGCAACCGTTCGGGCGCGTGCAATTCGCGTTTCAGGTACAAGCCCAGGTAAACACCGCCGGGCGCATTGCACAGATGAAACAGCACCATCGCCGCCACGAAGGCCATCAAGCCCTTGTCCTTGCGTAGCGCCTGTCTGGCCGGCGCCGGCGGTGCCGCGTCGCGGGTGGCGGGCCGCGGCGGAAGCAGATGGTTCTGGTCATGGATCAGCCAGGCGGCGGCAAACGCCAGGCCTTGCACGATCGCCACCGGCGCCAGGATCGAGGCGACACCCTCGCGCTCGGCGACCAGGCCGCCGAACAACGCCACCGCGACGATGCCAATCGGCTTGAAGAACCGCAGCGCGCCCAGGGCGGCGCCGACTTCGCCGGGCTTGGCGAGCGTGGCGGCCTCGGCGCCCGACAGGCTTTCCACCACCGCGCGGCAAATTCCATTCTCCGCGAACAAAATCACCAGCAGGCCCAGGACAAGCAGGTTTCGCGCCTCGGGCAACAGCACCGTGGCCGTGGCCAGGGCGCCGAGCGAAACCAGCAGAAACGGCTTGCGCCACTGCCAGCGGTCGGACCAGAGGCCCAGCGGAAACTGGGCGAGGCCCGCCAGCGCGGCCAGCGTCGAGACCAGGCCGATCTGGCCGTCGGTCATGCCCTTTTGACCGAGGTACAGCGGCAGGTACGGCAGGGTAAACCCAATGCCCGCCATGCCGAAAAAATAGGAGCCGTAAAGTCCGATCCGGTTACGCAGGTCCATCTCAAGTCCTTCGGTTCGATCAGTCGCCTAAAGTAGCAGGCACACTCCGTGTGCCGTCGCTTTCCGCGCGCCGGCGTTGACTCGCCGAAGGTTACGGCACACTGAGTCCACCGTAGTCATCACGCTCCGCGTGATGTGTTTCATCACGCGGAGCGTGATGACTACGATGGTCGGTCGCTCTGCCCATCGCAGCCTCGAAGCTAGCGGTTGTTGAAGAATGGCGGCACGCCTCGCCGAGGGGCCGCTGACATCGGCTCTCGACGAAGCGTGTTCCGCCACCGGGCGTTCAGTTCAAGGGCGGGGGCGCCGGCCGCGGCTCCGCCGGGCGGCGCGGACCGTCCGCGCGCGGCGGCGGCGCGCGCTCGGGCCTCGCGCTCAGATTACCGCCGTCGGCGCGTCCGACGTGTTCGCCGACGTGGGTCCAGGCCTCGGCGGCGCGGGCCAATTCGGCGGCCTTGTCATAGTCGGCCGTGGCGTAGGCCTGGCGCGCTTGCTCATAAACCTGGCGTGCCGCCTCGAAGAACTCGCGTCCGGCGCCGGTGGCCGGGGTAGCGGGCTCGAATTCGACGAACCGATCGCGCGCGCGCTGCAATTCGCGGTAGGCGCGATCCAGCGGCTCGTCGGGCCCAGCCGATTCCTCCGGCGGCGCCGGTAGGTCGCTGGCGACGGGCAAGGTGGCCCGCACCAGATGGTGCAGGCCGCGGGCGGCGTCGTGGGCCGCCTTGGCCAGTTCGTTGGCCCGGACGCGATCGCCGCCGCGGAACGCCTCGTGCGCCGAGCGGTAGAGTTCCTTGGCGCGGACCAGCAACTGGGCCGCCTGCGGCGGCGCGCGTTCCTGGCCCAGCAGCGCTGCGACCTCGCTGAGCTTGTCGTAGGCTTTGCGCAGGTCGTGCGCCGGATGGCCTTCCTTCGGGGGCTTGGGCGGCTTGGCTTCGCCGCGTTCGACGTAAACGCCGCCCAAGCAGGCCAGAACGGCCCCCAACACGGTGATCGGTAACCAACGCTTCATGACGATGTCCTCCTGATCCAGTGAAAACGAGCTGCCGATTTACAAAAGTCCGAGTCGCAGGTGGCCGTCCGGCAGACGATGGCGGCGCCCATGCGGGTCTGAGCCGACGTAACGCAATCGCCGTGCCGTTGGCGTTCGGCTCGTTACACCGCGTGTTTGATGCGGGCTGCCGGGGCTTTGACTGAATCCGGACGCTGGGACCATGCGTCGTTGGGCGGGACGCTCCCGGTGGCCGGGGGATTTCCGCCCAGTCGTAGGGCGGGCACTGCCCACCACGAACGCGGGCTAGAGACATGTCGCGAGCGCTACGGCGTCATGGGCTCTTCGCCGGCGTACCGGCCATAAAGCACGCGCGCGCGAATGCGTGTTCCCTTGACGAAGAGTTGCTTGTAAGACGACTTCGGATTGGGCGCGAGATGAAGATACGCTGTCGATTGAGAGTTCATCGATGCATTTTAACATTGGCGACCGATGATCGCAACTTTCAACCTTTGCGATTTCGCGCCGCGGATCATGTTTCTCCGGGCGAGTTGTCCATGCAATGGGCGGTGCGGTGCGACTGCGATTGCTTGACGTCGGCGGAAATGTGGACCTTTTGACCGTCGGCCAGGGAGGAAATCTCACCTTCGACAACATCTTCCTCGCCGGTGAAATCCCGCCAAGTTCCTTGAACCTGCTTTTTCAAGACTTCCACCCGCCGCTCGTCGTGCGCGCCCACCTCGACGAGCGTCCGCCGGACCTTGCCGTTTTCCACGACGAAACAGAAGTTTTGATAACCTTCGTTCACTTCTCCTTGGGTCGCGACGGCGGCGGTCGGCAAGGAGAGGACGTCGCGCCGCTCGACCTCGATCGCAGCATAAGCGTACATCCCGGGCCGCAGAAAGTCCGCGGGGTTCGGGATGTCGATCTCCGCCAGCAGGGTGCGCGATTGCCGTCTCAGGGAATACGACGTTCGCTTCACAGTTCCGGCAAAGTCCCGGTCCTTGATGACCGGGATGTGGATCTTCACGGGATCCCCGTCTTGCACCCACACGGCATCGGTTTCGGGCACTTCCGCGAAAACGCGCATCAGGTCGCGGCGCTGGACGACGTAAAGAGGGTCGTTCTGGGCGGCGGAAGGAGGTTGCACGAAGTCGCCCGTGTTGATATGGCGCCGCGTGACGACGCCGTCGTAGGGAGCCGTCAAGGTGGCATAATCAACCAGGGTCCGCATCTTTTCCCTGGCCGCCTCGGCCACGGCGATGTCCACGCGGCTCTTGTTACGAACCGCCTCGCTTTCCTTCCGATCCGCCTCGCTACGCGTGACCTTCGCTTCGGCCTCCTTCATACCCGCCTCGGCCGATTGCAATTGATTTCGGGTTTCCTCCTTGACCTGCTGATCGATGACGGTGCGGTCCAACGAACTGATGCGCTCGAATTGCGCCTGCCAGAACTTGCAATTCGCCTGCGCGCGGCCCAGGCCGGCCCGCGCTTCCTCGACCGAGGCCGCCACCGAAGCCAGGTGGCATTCGGCGACTTCGAGCATTTTACGAGATTGCTCGACCTCGGTTTTCTTCTGATTCAAGTCGGCTACCAGGTCGGGAACCCACAGCTCGGCCAATACCTCGCCTTTCTTGACATGGTCGCCGATGTCCATGTGCCACTTCTTGACGTACCCGGCGATCTTGGGGACGATCGGGGTCTCCTCGAACGCCTCGATGTACGCCGGTTGCCGAACGGTCCATTGAAGCGATGAATGCTGCGGGCAAACCACCGTGATCTCGGTGGCTTTTTTCGCTTCGAGAGACGTCGGCGAAGGTTTCTCGCATCCCGCGAACCCGGCCAGCAAGACCGCCCATGCGGAAACCCAGATTCGGAACAGCGTCGGTTTGATCGGAATATACTTCACGCGGCCGACAATGAGACATTTTGCCACGAGAAATGGCGGCTGGTTGCGGAGCCTAAGCGATGCCCCGGCTCGATAGCGACCGGGGCATCGCTGACGCTCTGCCCCAGCCACCGTGAATGTCTCATCCTCGACCGCGTGAAGTATAAATCGTCGGCTTTTCAGATGCCAGGTCATGGCTCTCGCTCCTTGGAATTCACGTTGCCTTGTTTCCATCGAACAAGCGGCTTTCGGGATTGCCGGGGTTTAGCGAGGGAGAGAAGGTGCTGGCCCGACCTTGGAGCAGAACGAACACGCTGGGGAGGATTATGAGGGTGGCCAAGGTGGCGGCCCCTAGCCCCCCGATGACAGCCCATCCCAAAGGCGCGGTCTGCTCCCCGCCTTCTCCCAAGGCCAGGGCCATGGGAACCATGCCTGCGAGCATGGCGAAGCTCGTCATCAAGATCGGCCTCAGCCGGCTCTGGGCGCCCTCGACCGCCGCGGCGGGGGCGGGCATCCCCTCTCGGCGGCTGCGCTCGGCAAATGTCAGCAATAGGATGGCGTTGGCGGTCGCCACACCGATGGCCATGATCGTGCCCATGAATGATTGGAGGTTCAGCGTGGTTCCGGTCAGGAACAAGACGACGACCACCCCGGCGATCACGGCCGGAATGGCCGCGGCTGAGATCAAGGCCAGCCGCAACGATTGGAAATACGCCGTCAGCAGCAGGACGATGACGACCATCGCCAGGGCCAAGCCGATGGTCAGGCCGCGAAACATTTGCTCCATGGGAACCGCCTGGCCGCGAAGGTCCACCTCGACCCCGCGGGGCGGTTCGCCGGCCGTTTGTATCGCCCGCCGCACCCGGCGAATCACCCTGCCAAGGTCTTCTCCCTCGATGTTGGCGGTGATGCTCACCAGCCGCCGCATGTTGTAACGATCGTACTCGCCGGGCGTGATCCCTTCACGAACCTGGGCCACGTCGCGAACCAAGAGCGATTCTCCGTTCTTGCCCTGAAGGGGAACCAGCCCGATTTCCGTGGGCGAATTCATCCGTCCGTAATCGTTCCCTGAATCGTTCAAGGTCCAGGCCGCTGTCTTTCTTCAAGGCCACGCGCAGAACGGCTTCTTCCGGCCCGCGCATCCATAAATACATGTTGTTGATGTTATAGCTGGTGGGGTGCAACCCGCAGTAGCCCACGGAAATCGCCACTTGATCCGCTCCGGTCAGCTCCCGCGTCTCGTCCTGAATGATCCGCGCCGCCTCGCTGGTGATCTCTCGAGTGACCTCGATCCGGGTGCCGTCCGTGGCGCGAAGCCGCAATTGGAATTCGCTCGCCTCCACCTTGGGGAAGATCTCCATACCCAGTTGCCTTCCCAGCAGCACGATCGCCAGACCGCTTCCGAGGAGATAGCCGCCCACCAGGACCGATCGCCAGGGCATCAGGGCTTGCAACAGCCGCATATACAGGGAGCGAAAACGCGCGAAGGAGAATCGCCCGGGCGCGCCGGAAGCGGGGTGCAGGGGGCGGAACAACCATACCGACAGGATCGGAACGAAGGTGCTGGACAGAAAATAGGCGGCGATCATGGCAAAGGCGACCGCGAGCGAGAGAGGCACGAACATTTCGCGGGCGGCGCCTTCCATGAAAAACGACGGCAGAAAGACCGCCAGGACGCAAAGCACGGCCAACAAGCGAGGCACGGCGGTTTCCTGATTGCTTCGCAGCGCGGCCCGTGCGACCGTGGCGACCTGGCCCATCTGGGTGTGGATGTTTTCCACCTCGACCGTCGACATGTCCACCAGGATGCCCACGGCCAACGCCAAACCGCCCAGGGTCATCAAGTTGATCGTTTGGCCCGTCAGCCAAAGGCCGAACAGGGCCGCCAGCAGGGCCAGAGGGATATTCAAAACCACGACGATCACGGTTCGCCAATCGCGCAAGAACAACAGCACCATCAGGCCGGTAAGGAAGGCCCCCAGCAACCCTTCTTGGCCTACTCCCTGGATTGATTGTGTCACGTAGGGTGACTGGTCGAACTCGAATCGCAGTTCAATATCGGAGGGCAGCGCCTCGTTCATCCGCGGTAGGGAAGCCTTCACCGCGTTCACCACCGACAAGGTGGAGGCGTCGGCCCGCTTGGTGACGAGCATGAACAGCGCCGGCCGGCCGTTCACCAAAGTGTGCCCGCTGGGGATGTCCGTGCTGTCTTCGATCGTGGCGATGTCGCGGAGGTAGACGTTCTCTCCCAACCGCAACGGGATACTCCCCAGTTCGGGCAGGGTCTGGACCATGGAATTCACCGGCACGATGGGCATCTGGTCCTTGATCCGCGCGTTTCCGGAAGGGCTGATACTATTGCCGGCCTTCAGGGCGGCCACCACGTCGTCGGGTGAGAGGTTGTACGACCGCAGGCGATCGGGATCCACCTTCACCACCAGGGTCCGCTGATTGCCGCCAAACGGCGGTGGTGCGGACACGCCCGGCAAGCTGGCGAACATCGGCCGGACACGGAACAAGGCCAGATCCTGCATCTCACCAATGCTTCGCGTGTCGCTGGACAGTACCAGGTAGCCGACCGGAACGCTGCCGGCATCGAAGCGCACCACGTCGGGCGGGACCGTTCCCGGCGGCATGAACGACCGCGAACGGTTGACGTAGGCGATGGTCTCCGCCATCGCCTGGGCCATGTTGGTTCCCGGATGGAAGTACAGCTTCATCAGGGCCGCGCCTTGAATGTTCCGCGACTCGACGTGATGAATGCCGCTGACATAGAGAAAGTGATATTCATAATAATTGGTCAACAATCCTTCCATCTGGGCGGGATCCATGCCGCCATAGGATTGGATGACATTGATGACCGGCAGATTCAGGTTGGGAAAAATGTCGATCGGCATGCGCAAGACGGCCAGCACGCTCCCCAGCACGACGCCGAGGATCAGCACCAGCACCGTGTAAGGACGATTCAAGGCGAAGACGATCGGGTTCATTGGCACTCCTGCGGCTTCCTGTCAGCATCAGTGCGCTTTCGCAACCCTTGTGCCGAAAGGGTTCCAAAACGCCACCGGTCAAACAGCCGCCGTATCCCGTGGGATTCATGGTCGCGATGAATCGGATCGCTGTTTGCCGCGCGGCTCGAGCGGGCGGAACATGCCCACTGGGGGAATTTTGCCCAACAATGAAACGGATTTTGCTTGCACCCCATCTTCTTCGCCAACCGATATAACCGGTACGTTGGCGCAAGTTGAAAATGAGCCGCATTCGCCCGCGCGTTGAGGACATTGCCGATGCGTTTTCGTGGCCAGCGAGAGATCGTCGCCATCCTCTTGAGCTTGACGGCGGCGCGGGTGGGTCTCGATGTGCAAGCCCAGGAACGAGCGCCGATGGCGCCGTCTTCCCGACGCGCGCCGCGTCCGCAGGTTGGTAACCGTTCCCCCGTCAACCTGCCCACCACCGTTCCAACTGTCAGTCAACGTCGTAAGGAGTCGTGGGTTGACCGATCTTTTCCCATCAACTTGCCCACCGCTTTGAGGCTGGCCAACGCGCAGGCCATCGATGTGCGGATCGCCTCGGAGAAAATCCGCCTCGCCACGGCCCAGTTGCAGCAGGCGCGCGCCTTGTGGTTGCCGACCATCTTAGTGGGCCCCAATTATTTCCGGCATGACGGCCCCATTCAGGACATTCAGGGCAATATCATCAATACCAGCAAAAGCGCTTTCCTGATGGGAGCGGGACCGATCCTGGTTTTCTCGACGCTCGAGTTGTTCCGCACGCAAGACCACGTGGCCGCGGAGGTGGTCCAGGCTCATGCCCAGGTTGAGGCTTCCGCGGGCCGCCTACAGGCCGCCGAAAGGGAGGTCAAGGGTGCTGTGGAGTCAGCCCTGGAAAACTTGAAGGGATTCAGCCAGACAAGGAAGGTCGGAGAATTGCCCGTCCTGATCACTCGGCCGCAGGAAGTGGTCGCCGCCATTCAGGCCCTCGCCCTGGCCTACAACGATTATTATGGCGCCGTCGCGGATTTCAATCGCGCCCAATTCCGCTTGTACCGGGCCATCGGCAACGCGCCGGCGGCCGTGGAAAGCCTTCTCCCCTCCCCGCCTGAGCCGTCGGGTGGCAGAGGCGGCAAGCGTGGATACCTGAATCGCCGCGAACCCGTTCCCTCCCGAAACGAGTTACCGCCGCCCCGTTGAGCAAGGAGTCACGGTTCCCGGAAGGAAGCGCCAATTCGTTGCCGGGGGTTAGGCGGAATGCTACCGGTGGCTGGGGGATTTCCGCCAATCGGCTGGATCTCCGGCACGACATCACCCACGCGCGCCTAGGCGAGCGGGGCAGGGCGTTAGCCCCCCGCTCGCCACGGCCCGAGGCGATGACGCTCAGTACGTCGCCGATCGCCTACGAGGTCTTGCCGAACCAATGGTCCACGGCCCCGGCCACCAGATGTTGCACCAGGTTATAAAAAATGATCGGCAGCATGACGCTGGGGTGGTCGGCCAGTGCCATTGAGGCCAGCACCAGGCCGGTGCCGTTATTGTTCATGCCCAGCCCGAACATCAGCGACGTGCGCTCCGCGGCGGCGACTCGCGTCCAACGGGCCACGGCCCAACCGGCGGCGAAGGCCGTGGCGCAGAGCGCCACGGTGATCACCAGGATCACAGCGAGGAAGTCGAGGTCGGGGTTGGCGATCGCCTGCGGCAGTGAAATGCTCGCGTTCGAGTAATTCAAGAGCAGGAGGATCATCGAATTGATGAGCTTGAGGTGGGGTCGAACCGCGGCGACGCGGCGGGCGCCAAGGCCGCCGCGCACGGCGATTCCCAGCAACGAGGGAACGATCACGCACATCGTCAAGAAGGCGCCCGTGCCGCCCGTCGCCAGTTCGTGCAGATCCTCGGCATAGTCGCCGGTGGCCATCAGTCCGACCGCGTTCAGGGCGATGGGAGTGGTCACCGGGCTGAGCAGCGTCGTCGCCAGCACCAGGCCGAGACTGAGGGCCAGGTTGCCGTCGGCGTTCTGCGACCAGGCGGTCGAGGAGCCGGCGACCGGCATCGCGGCGATCAGGGCCAGGCCGACCAGAATGTTCTGCACTTCGTCCGGATTGTGCCAGATCCGCATGATTTGGGTCACCACGAAGATGAAGGCGATCGGCACCAGCAGGTTCGCAACGGTCCCGGCGGCCAGCACGGCCAAACGCTTGCGGAGGTCGTTCAATTGCGCGAGCTCCACGCCCATTCCCGCATTCATCAAGAGAAACGCGAGCATCAACATCGGCAGTGAAAACCGGACGTGCTCGCCCCAGATGTCGAACGTCCCGACGGACACGTTTTTCAGCCACAAGCCGACGGCGGGGAAAAACGCCGCGACAAGGTACGAACCGAGCAATAGCCAGATCAGCCACCGGTGGACGAAATGCGAAACGGAAGCGATGAGCGAGCGATGGGCATCCATGTGGGGCTCCTTGCGGTGTGTCGGTGTGCCACGCTGAATCCTTGGGCATCCGCGGGCTAAATCCCACGCTACGGGGGAATCGTGTCCAGGCTCCGGTGGTGATGCAGCCCCCAATCCAAAGCGGCGATGAATCCTCCTTCGGCGGATCTTTGATCGCCGCACTCCAAATTCTCTCGTTTAGCAGAACTCGGTCGCCTTGACCACCGGCCAGACCCCTGGAACAGGCGTTAACGGCCCGTGGGATCGACTTGAAATATGATTTCGTCGCTTGCCTTGAGACCATCGTCATCGACGACTTCGACCTCGAGCTGGTGCTCGCCCTTGGCGAGCATTTCGCCATCCAGCGCATGGACCCATTCGTTCGTATCATTCGTGCCGGCCATCCGCAAGGGGAACCACATGCCGCCGTCGAGCCGCGCGCGGACATCGCGAATCGCCGCGATCGGCCAGACGCGAACATGAATCCAGTCGAGTCCCGTGACGATGTGTTCACGGCCGGTCGCAAGCAGTAGGTCGCTCGGGTGCGTGATGAGCGCCACGGGACCACGGTCCTCGGTCGAACGATAGGTCAGGGCCAGGTCGTCGCCGCGCAGATAAGCGATCGCATACCCCGGCGGACCACCCTCCGGGTCGCCGATCGAGCGAGTGGTGATCGCCACGTTGCGGCCGTCGTTGGCGATCTGCCCGTAGTGCGTGTGCCCCGTGAAGATCGCCTTGATTCGCCTGGTTTGCACGATCTCCCGCCAGCCGTCGATGCCCGGCCCGGCGAACTCCTCATAGACCTTGTAGGGATAATGGTGCTGGAACACGACGACTCGTTCGTCGACGGCCAGCGACCTATCGACCTCGTCGCGGAACCAACTCAACTGCTCCGACGACAAACCTACCGGCGCGAATTCAAGGGTATTGAGGTGGATGAAGCGAAAACCATGTTTGGAAACGGCCCCATAGGCTTCGCCCACATGCTTGGTGAACCGCTCGATCGATGAATCTTCGCCGACGTCATGGTCGCCCACCAAGGCATGGGATGGCACGGTCAATCGGCCGCGCAAATCACGGAATAACTGAAACTCATCCTCCTCGGCGTTTTGCACGTTGTCCCCGATGAACTGCACGAAGTCGGGGCGAATCCAATGATTCACCTGGTCAACCATCCAGCCTGCCGTGCGATGATTTTCAAGACCTGGTTGGGTCAGGTGCAGGTCTCCGGGTATCACGACGATCACGGATCCTTGAAGTGGGTTCACGGTAGACATGGTTCGCCTTGCGGGGCCGAGGTGGAGAAAGGTGTGTCAACACGGATGTCGGACAACGCAACTGCCGTGCCGGGAGTTTGCGGGCGACGTGCCGGCGGGCTGATCGGCCGATTATTGTTCCGCAGCCAGCAGGCGCCTCCACCGTCCGGGCTTGCCAGGGCTACCCTGGCCCCCACGGAGCTTGCCAACGTGGAGCCGATGATTGACAGCTAGCGAACGCGCACCAAGACCCCCGTTCTTCGCCGCTCCCGTCTCGCGTTCGCCGCCCAAGGCGGCGGCGAACGCGAGACGGGAGCGCGTGGTTTTGGACAGGCTTCTAGCTGTCAATCAGCGCTCGACGGGGGCAAGCCCCGTCGTGGCGGAAGGTTCCGTCGCTGAAGCGCAGAACCGCGAAAATCGAGAACTTCCCGATATCGGTTCCCACCGTCACGCGGCCAAGCGCCGCCTGGCTCAGAACTTCATCCAACACCACATTCTTGACATCCGTCGAACGATACGCTTGGCTCTTACTCACGGGGACGACCTCCTAAAACGGGGTTTGGGGGAATTTAACAAAACTCCACTCTAACCGCTCTCGAGGCGTCCCCGCTCTTTTCCTCCTTATAGCCAACTACGTGATCATCGCGGCAGAATGTGGGCACAAATGTCCCAGTCAAACGGGGGAATTGCGCCCACTTTCAGGCCCGACGAAATCCGGAAATCAAAATCCGCACCTCATAATCAAACACTGGGCGGCGAACCAACCCCCAAAACCAAAGCGGCGATGAATCCTCCTTCGGCGGATCTTCAATCGCCGCACTCCTAAGACCTGTCCGCCGCAAGTCTGGTATGCTGTTTGCATGTTGCTCGGCCGACGGCGCCCGATGTCAGCCAAGCGACAGGGGCCGCCTTTTTTTGCCAATGGGTTTCGCGTGAGCCTCCGATTGCAAACGGCCCTGCTGATCGCGCTGTTCCTGGGGTCGCTTTCGACCTTGGGGTTCAACCTCGTCAAGACGCGCGTGGCCCCCGAACACGAACGCCGGACGCGGGAGCAACTGCGCGCCGCCAGCCGGCGGATGGCCCAACGCGCGGAAACCATCGAACGGCCCGAGCGGTACGCCAACGGCGACTTCAGCCGCTTGAACCGCGACTTGACCTCGATCACCGCCGAAGTCTTGGCCGATTTTCCCGGCGTCGAAGGCGGCTTCTATCTGGGAGACGGCGCCGACCGATTCGGCGGCTACGCCTACCCAACGCACCAGCCCCCGCGGAAAGACCGACGCCGAACCGACCCGCCGCCGTTGGAGTCTCCCTACCTTCGCTTGCAGGCCAAGGAAAGCTTGACGATCGAGCCCGGCGAGGTCCGCTGGTACGTGCGCGACGTCGAGTCGAGCCGCGTCATGATGCTCACCGAGCCGGTTGGCCGCCGTCGTCCAGCGGCCTGGTCGACCTGGCTGATGGTTCGCCTTATCGATCACAAGCAACTGGGCAATCAGGTTCGGCGGTATCAGACCTCGACGGTCCTGTCCATCGGTGGTTTGGGCCTGGCGTTGCTGCTGCTCGTCAATCTGGGCCGGTCGTTACGGCGGCAACGGCTGGAACAGGCGCGGTTGCGCGATGAGTTGCGGAAGTCGGAACATCTCGCCGCGCTGGGCAAGCTGCTGGCCGGCGTGGCCCACGACGTTCGCAACCCACTGGCCGCCATCCGCTCGACCGTGCAACTCTGGCAGCGGTTGCCCGACACGGCCCGTACCCCCGTGTCGCTCGACGCCGTGATCCAGGCCGTCGATCGCCTGAACCACACCGTGACGCAACTGTTGCACTTCTCGCGGGCGGACCAACTTGACCGGCAGCCCGTCCAGGTCAACCAGCTTCTCGAAGAGACGTTGGAGTTGCTCGCCGCGCATGCAGCCGACCAGCGAGTGGCGCTGGAGCGCGACTTGGCGGACAAACTGCCAACGCTGCTCGGCTCGGCCAACGCGCTGCTGCAGGTGTTCTTGAACCTGGCGCAGAACGCCTTGCAAGCCATGCCCGACGGAGGAATGTTAAGCATTCAATCGCGACTCGACCAGCGGTTGGGGCAAGTCGAAGTGCGGGTCGGCGACACGGGGCCGGGCATTCAGACGGCCGACCAGGCGCACTTGTTCGAGCCGTTTTTCACCACCCGTGCCGGCGGCACCGGCTTGGGCTTGGCGCTGTGCCGCGAGATCATCGCGCAGCACGGCGGACGCATCGAGCACCTGCCCGGCGATGGCCCCGGCGCCACGTTCCGCGTGATCTTGCCTACCCAAACCCACGCTTCGCCATGACTCCATCACGCGACAAGGTCACGATCCTGGTGGCCGACGACGATCCCACGATCCGGACCAATTTGACCCTCTTGCTGCGGTCGGAGGGCTATCGGGTTGTTGAGGCGGCCGACGGCCGGCAGGCGGCGGAGCAGCTCGGCGCCGGCGCCGTGGCGTTGGCCCTGTTGGATCTGAAAATGCCACAGTACACGGGCCTGGAGCTGCTGCGAGATCATCAGGATCAGCTCGAAGAAACACCCGTGATCGTAATCACCGCGTACGGCGGCAGCCAGGCGGCCATCGAGGCCATGAAGCTGGGCGCGTTCGATTACATCACCAAGCCCTTCGACCTGGACGAGGTGCTGTTCACCGTGCGGCGGGCCTTGACACAGCAGTCGCTGATAGCGCAAGTGCGCGCCCTGGCCGCGCCGGAGCGCAACGAAGTGTTGGACGGTGCCGACGAGGAGTTCGTCGGCCGCACGCCCGCCATGTTGCAGGTGTTCAAGACGATCGGCCGACTGGCCACGACGCAAGAGGCGGTGCTGATTCTGGGGGAAAGCGGCACCGGCAAGGAACTGGTGGCCAACGCGATTCACGCCAGCTCCCAGCGCGTCGGCCGGCCCTGCGTCAAGGTGAATTGCGCGGCGCTCAGTCCGACGCTCCTGGAAAGCGAGCTGTTCGGCCACGAGCGGGGCGCCTTCACCGGCGCCGTGGCGCAGCGCATCGGCCGTTTCGAGCAGGCCCACGGCGGCACGATCTTCCTCGACGAAATCGGCGACCTGGACATCGACTTGCAGGCCAAGCTGTTGCGGGTGTTGCAAACCGGACAGTTCGAGCGCGTCGGCGGCAACGCGCTGGTCAAAACCGATGTCCGCGTGATTTCCGCCACGAACCGCGACCTCGCGGCGTGGATCGTCGAGGAGCGGTTCCGCGAAGACCTGTTCTACCGCTTGAACGTGGTCACGATCGAGGTGCCGCCCTTGCGCGAGCGGCGCGACGACATCCCGCTCTTGGCCGAGCACATCGTCCGGCGTTTGGCAAGCAAGTACCAATGGCCGCAGTTGGCCCTATCGCCCGGCGCCGTCGATTGGTTGGTCCAACGGCCCTGGCCCGGCAATGTGCGCGAATTGCAAAACGTGCTGGCCAGCGCCGCCACGCTCACGCGTGGGCGGTTGATTCTCGCCGACGATTTGCGCCCCGTGGTTCCGAGAGACGCCGGCGCCGCGAACGACGTTCCCGGCATGGAGGCCGGCGCCGGCCTGCCGCTCAAGGAGATTCTGGCCGAGACCGAGCGGCGGGTGATTGCCCAGGCGCTCGAACAAGCGAACTGGAACCGCACGCGGGCCGCCCGCGCGCTGGGCATCAGCCGCCGGCAACTTTTCGACAAGATCCGGCAGTACGCCCTGAGCGATACGAAGTGAACGGTTTTGGGATAGGCTCTAATCCAGGCTAGCCTTGAAGCGGATCGTTGTCATCAATCGCCGCCCGGCTCAGACGATCATGCACGGCCAGCCACGCCTCGTCGCGCGGAGGCAAACTGACGATGATCCGCTCGACGCCCGCCGCTTCCAGCGCGTGCAGGGCCGCGTAGAACTGGGCCGCGTAGGCGGCCGGATCGCCGGGCATGCGCACCACCGTCAAGCCGGACAATTCCTCGCCGGCCTCCCCGCCCCACGACAGCCAACCCGCGCGAAAGCCGGCGCATACCAGCGCCCGCGCCTGCTCCCGGCCGTCGCCGGCGGCGCAAGTGAGCGGCACGCTCGGCGCATAGTGGCGAGCCAACAATCCCGGCGAACGTAGCGGCGCGGTTTCATTGCCACGCCCCGGCCGTTCGCCGTTGGCTGACGTCGGCCCCGCGATGCCGCCGATCGTCGCTTCGATCGCGCCAGGCGAAACCAGCCCGGGGCGCAGGAGCCGCGGGGGCGAGCAGGTGACGTCGAGTACGGTCGACTCCAAACCGCCCGAGGCCGGGCCACCGTCGAGCACAAGTTCGATTCGTCCGTCGAGCCACCGTAGCACATGTTCGGCCCGCGTCGCCGAAATCCGGGTCGAAAGGTTGGCGCTGGGCGCGGCAATCGGCACGCCGGCGGCGCGAATCAGGGCGCGCGCGAGCGGATGGGACGGCAACCGCACCGCCACCGTGGCGCCCCCCGCGGTGACCACGCTCGGCAAATCAGAGTGCTTGGGCAGCACCAACGTCAGGGGACCAGGCCAGAACCGCTCGGCCAGACGGGCTGCCACTTCCGGCCAGGCGTCCGCCACCCGCGCCACGTCCTCAACTTCCGCCACATGGACGATCAAGGGATTTCGCGGAGGGCGTCCCTTCGTGGCGAAGATCCGGGCCACGGCCGACTCGTCGAGCGCATTGGCTCCCAGGCCGTACACGGTCTCCGTCGGAAACGCCACCAGCCCGCCCGCGCGCAGCACCGCACCGGCACGAGCCAGCAGGTGGGCGTCGGGCGATTGCGGGTCGATCTGGAAAACGTCCGTTGTCAGGGGTGCGTTGTCAGGGTTCAGGGTTCAGCATGAGAACGAGGAGACCGACTTCCGACTTCCGATTTTCCTTCGTCCACTCCTTCCGCGTCCGATGGCGGGTGGCGACCATCAAGAGCACGACGATCACCACGAGGCATACGGCGGCGCGGAGCTGCCGTTGATCGCCGTCGCCCAGGCTGGCGGCCGCCAAGGGGTGCAACAGCGCGACCGTCGCCAGTAGCGACGCGGCGAACATCAGCGTCGCGATCGAGTCGCCGCCTAAGAGCCGTTCGCGCGACGCGGCGGGCAGTTCAAACAGCAGGTACGTTCCCGACATGATTTGACCGACGACGGCCGCCAGGGCGATCCGCCCTCCCCAAACGGCGACGCGGCCGCGCGCCTCGTCGAGCAAGCCGGCATGCGCGAACGGCCGCGTCAAGGTCGCAAGCATGGCGCCCGTGACGGCGAAGGCCGCCAACAGATGGTGCAACGTGCGCGCGAGAACCTCGGGATCGACGAGCATCTTGATGAACGGCCGTTGGTCGCCCCACTGTTCCGGGCGCGTGCAATAGACGCCAATCACGGCGAAGAGCGGTGGAAAGTGGTACGCCAGGTTCGTGGCGGCCAGCAGCGTCAGGCCCCAGCGAGCCCAGAACCGCCCCGCGCCTTCGGCCGCGTCCGCCTGCGGCCACCCGTTCCACGCCGCCGCCAGACAGACGAACGAAAACACCAGTTCCAGCAGTCCGAACCAGTAGCGCCGCGGGGGTACTTGTTCGGCGGCGTCGAAATACGGGTGGCGGAATTCAAGCCACAGCAGCCCGAGCGCGGCGAGACCCAGCACGATCGCCGCCGCGAGGGCCACGAGCGACAAACCCAGCACGTACCGGCCGGCTACGCCGGCGACCGCGTCGCCGCGGCGCAGTCGCCAAGCCAGCCACAGACCGACGAACGGCCCGGCGATGGCCCACGCCACCGCCAGCAGGTGCGCGGTGACCACCAGCACCAGCGCCACGTCGAACATTGACATCCTCCGTCGCGGCCCAGTACGATCGCATTGCACCGGGCGATTAGCTCAGTTGGTTAGAGCACCTCGTTTACACCGAGGGGGTCACGGGTTCGAGTCCCCTATCGCCCACTATACCAAATGCGCTTTCGAGGCTCGACAGGATTTACGACGCCGACGCAGCCGTCGATTGATTGTCCAAGGGCACAGCAAAGCAGTATACTTGCCGCCTTTCCGCCCTGCCCACGCAATCACCGGGCGATGTGGAAAGCCTTCGCGGCGGAGAGGCACGATTTTTGCGTAAACATGCCAATCGTCGGCCAAGCCGCCCGGCGGGGCACCGGGAAACGGTCGCCACGCGATCAATGTGCTCGCGTGGCGACCAACGATGATGGGCGAGGACGGGCCAGAGGGGGGGCCGGCATCAAACCTCCGCGGCTTTGGTGGAGGGATCCGTCAATCGTGTTGGAGGTACTCCATGCTTACTTTCCCTATTGAACCCGGCCAGCGACGAACCGCCACGATCCTGGGAAATCCGCAGGCGGTTCGAGTCATCGAGCCCTCGTGTTACGAGCCGCGTTGCTGGATTTGCAAATTTGAAACGACTCACCGGGAGGGTGTCGTGGCTGAATACGAGTTTGGAGAACTGCTCCCGGAATCGCGAGGCGACCCATCGTCGCGGGCCAACCCGACACGCACGGCCGCCTTGGAACGCGACCGGTCGATACGGTGACATGCACGGCCTTGATGGCGCTGGGGTCCGAATCTTGAAAGACATGCACCACAACGCTCTGCCCACGCGGATCCAAGTCACAGCAAAGAGGATATCGGATATGGCAAAGAAGAAACCGGCCAAGCCGCCACGAGTCAACACGTTTCACGGCGGCGGCGGATCGTCAGGCGAGAGCATCTACGAGCAGGCCGCGGCGCGAGCAGTCGTCAAAAAGACGGTTAAGGCGGCCAAGAGCACTTCAAAACCAAGTACGCGTTCAGTGGGGGGATAACCGCAGGTCCGATTTGACAAGAGGATGCTCGTCCTGGCGCCCGTCGCTGAAGACGGCGACCCACTCGGCCAGCCGCTTGCCCAGGAGCCGGCATGCGGCTTGCGCGCCCTCCTCCCGGGGCTCGCGGACGGTGATCGCGCCGTAGTGGGCGGTGGTCAGCTTGCTGGCATAATCGGTCACACCGAAGACCAGGAAGCCAAAGTTCATCAGCACCGTGAGCAGGGATTGGCAGGCCAGTTCGGTGCCACCCCCCCAGCCGCCCGAGGAGGAGTAGGCGCAGGCGATCTTGCCATCGACCTTCATCCAGTGTGAAGCCATCGCGTCGTCCCAGAATCGCTTCATCTTCCAGGAGAGTAAGCCCATGTTGGTGGGACTTCCCAGAGCCAACCCGTCGCACCAATGCACGTCTTCTGGGGTCGCCTCGTCGATCTTGCTCAAGCGGACCTCGATCCCCGGGATGCCCGCGGCCCCTTCGGCAACCAGCCTGGCCATCTTGGCCGTATTGCCGCTGGCCGAGTCGTACAACACCAGTACCTTGCCCATTGCGATCCTCCTTCCTCGCCTCTACCCGTCTCGGATGCACCCAGGATTCGGCAAGGAAACTATCCCCGACAGGGCTCGAACCTGTAACCTTCGGCTCCGGAGGACAGGCGAAAAACCCCTTCGGCGGCGACCGAAACCCTTTTGCTGACAAGGGTTTTGGCGACGAGCGGCACTCGCTCACCGCTTTCCAGATATCGCGTATTGTAGCAGGTTTTTCGCCGTTTGGCAACGGTTCTGTGCCAGAATCTGTGCCAGGAAAATGCAGCCCGTGAGCGTCGGCGTTTTACCAAACGGTTGCCGGGTGGCACTGCGTTGAATACTGTCTGGCGCACTTTGGCACTGGTCGATTGACACGCGTTGCCCGTTTCCCCGAACGCCGTGAACGTGCATCAATCATGGACACGCCTCTTCGCCGCGGGAGGGTGTGCGTGGCTGCCGCGCCCCGTGGTAAGCTTGCGACCGCGTTATGGATAGCCCTTCCTTCATCCCGGCACGGCAGAGGTTTCTGGCGATCTGGCCATACCTCGCCACGGCATTCCTGTGGGGCGCTGGGCTGTTCGAACTCTTCCAACTGGTACGCATGTCGTTGTTTGACGCCGGCACAGGCATCAACAGCGACGAAATCCTCTATTTCGCTATGGGGCGAGGTCCGCTCAATGGGCTGCATGCGTACATCGACCTGTTCGAGACCAAGCCGCCCATGGTGTTTTGGCTCGCAGCCCTGTCGCTCGCGACGACGCACGGCGATCTCCTCTAGCCGAAGGCATCGTACGGCAGCCACGCACGCGCCCGCCAAGTTTGACCAGCATTACGCTGCTCTCGCACCTGAGAGCAGTTGCTGAGGCGTTCGCTCTCAAACTTCGACGCCGTCTCCTCGAACCGCGCATAGCCGCGGGTACAAGGCGGCGAGCTGGCGGATCGCGCCCCTTCCGTCGTCGGCCGCGAACCGGATCGTACCTTCACGTTCGTCGTCGAGAACCCAAACGACGAACCTCAGCGGAGGCCAACAGCTTGGCCAGGGCTTGTTCAGCGGTGGGTGGATCATCTTTGGGGCCGACAATTGCCGGGACGTCGGGGCCAGGTTGGATGAGGTTGGGCGGGCTCGGCGGGCTCGCGTAAGTGCTGATCGTCAGTCGGAAGCCTCGAATTCGTAGGAGGCGTAGCCGACGTAGCCATCGACTTCGACGGTGGGGAAATTGGTGCCCCGCCGCATCGTGGTCCCCTCCGGCCGGCCGTCGAGAAACGTGTCGTAGTTCTCCTGCGTCGGCTCCGCGCAAAACGTGCGGATGATCATGTTCCTGACCTGCCCCCGGATCGTCCGGGTCGTTCGCCGCTCCTTGAACAGCGGCGGCCCCGGTGGGGATTCTGGCGTTTCCACGCGGGGAGTGTAGCACGGCTTGGCATCCCGGCTATACTTCCCAAAGATGTACTACGTCTCGGTCATCGACGGCCCACGGTTCGGCGACGAAATCCCACGTCAAGTGACTGTCAAGCGGTTCGGCCTTCTGGCAGGCCCCTACGAGACTCACGCCGAGGCCCTCGACAAGGTCGACGTGGTGCGGAAGATCGCCGAGCAGGTCAATGCCTGGGCGGTGTTCTACGCTTTTGGTACGTGTAAGCTAAAGGAGCCCGTCAACGGGGAATTCCCGCCGGGCCGGTTGAACGACTTGCTTCCTCCTCCATAGCCGCCTCCTCCGCCTTCAATTCTGCCTCCCACGCGATCTGTTCCGGGTCGTGCCAGTCCTCGACCTGGCCATCGTCCGCTAGTACGAAGCCGCAGGCCTCGCACTCGATGGCGGCGTTGCCCCGCTCTCCCCGCCACCGCAGGCGGGGTTGATCACAGCACTGCTCGCCTGACTTCGGGCTCTCGCTCAAGAGCCGGTGGTAGGCAACGACCGCGTCGTGCAGGAGCTTGGTAATCGGCTTCCGCAGTCTTGCCCTCAAGTCCGACAAGCGGATCATGTCGGCTCTGGTGATCTGGCTCGCGGGCCACGGGTACGCCATAGACTGCCGTTCGGGGTCGGGTTCGTTGTTCTCCACGCGGCGAGTCTAGCACGATCCGCAATTGGGGCGGAACTTCCGCCCGCTCGGCATCCGCAACCTGGCACGGCTCGCCCTTTCTGGCGGTCAAGGATTTTCCGCTCCGCGTTCCTCCTTGACCTGGGGCGGCCGTGCGGCCCCCAAGATGCCCTTGCTACGTCTCATTTTAACTGACCGGAATAGGCGGTGCGAGTCCCGGTTTTTTTGGCCCCCAGACCCCGCCCGGAGCCCGCCTCGACCCCGCCCGCGCGCATAATTCTAGAACCCCGCCCCTTTCCTAGGGACCGGTGA
>DATKSN010000268.1:0-16479 GCA_035531595.1 Pirellulales bacterium
CCCTTTCGATCGCCGCTGTTATCGGGCCGGGAGTTCCGGCACATTGGCCGAGGCCTTGGCGGCCGGCTGTCCGGCGGTCGTGCCCGCGGGCACCTGGATGGCACGCCAGTTGCCCGCCGGCGGCGGCGAAATGTTCGACGACTATGACACGTTTCTTCAAGCGGTTCGCCGGTTGATCGACGGTTTTGACGGCTACCGCCGGCAAGCCGAGAGCCACCGGGCAAGCTGGCTTGCCAGGCACTCGCCCGACGCAGTGGTGGCCGCGATCGTCGGTGGTCGCCAAACGACGCGAACGGCCGTTTCCCCCACGATCGTCGCGACCAGTACCGCGGCCGCCGACCCAATCGGCTCCCAGCGCGCCGCTTAGCCCGGATTAGGGCCTATCCCAAAACCGCCGGGCAGGCGGGGCGCCCGCACCACAATGGAGGTTTTGGGATAGTCTGTTAGTTTCGACGCCCCGCTTCAAGGTCAGGATCGTTGCCGGATCACCGGTGGGACACACGTTTCGGGCGGCCGTGGTACACGGCAAAGTAGTAGGCACACTCCGTGTGCCGTAACCTCCGGCGAGTCGACGTCGGAGGGCGGAAGGCGACGGAACACGCTGTGTGCCCGCTACTTTGGGCCGCGGAATAATCCCTCCAACAGATGAACCGGAGTTTTCCCATTTGGTTGCGGCCGATGGCCGCCTTACGAAAGGATTCCGCCATGTCGGCCAGCGACCTTGCCGTGCCATCGCGCCAAGCACCGAAGCCCCGTGCGCCGCTTGGCGCCACCCTGGAGCGTGTCGTGATTGTACGTCCAAGCTTTACCGCAGCCACGACCTGCATGGCGCTCGGCTCGGCGTTGTTCGTGCTGCTCGTCCTGGTCAAGATGGCGCTCTTGCCGTTCTCCGTGTCGACACCCGCTGAGTTCGGCCGCTGGCTGTTGAGGCTCAATCTCGTGGTCTCGCCCGACCTGAGCTTCGTCACCGGGCTGACCGTGGTATGTACGTTCGTGTCGCATGGGCTGCGGCGCCGGCCGCGCATGACGGCGTGGGTTTGGCGACCGGCCTGTGTGGCACTTTATATTGGGGCGGCGATCTACGCGGTGGCTAGCATTTCGATGTATGAGATGACGATGGCCCCCTTTACGATCCGCGTCGTGTCGTTCATCGGCGATCCCGGCGTGACGATCTCTTCGGTTGCATCCTGCCTGCCAAAGCTGTGGCTGGTCGCGGCGGCGGCGGTGGCGCTGGCGCCCTGGGCCGCTCGCTCTTGGCCGCTCAACCGTTTGGCGATCCTCTGTGGCGCAAGGTGCTTGGCGATCACAGTGGTCTTGGTCGCGATCAACGGCGCGGTCTGCCATTCGTACATCGCCGCCGCCTGGACCGGGCCGAACCTTTGGGAACGACGGATCGCCCAGAGTCCGCACTGGGTCCTCGCGCGTTCCTGCGCCGTGGAACTGGCCAAGGAGCATCCTTTCACCTACGCATGCTCGCCGGAGGCGACCGACGACGGCGATTTTCGCAGTCCGCCCGTGGCCGCCTCGCACCACGCCAACGCGCCCTTGTTACCAGAAAACAAGCGACCCAGGAACGTGTTCTTGATCATTCTCGAATCAACCCCCGCCGAATTCTTCGGCGTGCAAGGTTCGCGTTTTCCGACGACCCCCAACCTCGACCTGCTCGCGGCACAGCGGGGCGTGGTGTTCGAGAATGTTTACGCCCAGGTGGCGTCGAGCCGCAAGAGCCTGATCGCCTTGACCCACAGCACCTATCCGCATCCCGACTGGCGGCCGATCGTGTACGAGCACTCCGCTTTCGACGTGCCTGCTTTGCCGCGGATCCTGCACGAGCGCGGCTACCGGACCTGCTACGCTCCCGCCGGCCATTGGTCGTCCGTCGAATGCGACCGGTTTCTTTTGGATCGCGGCGTCGATCAGCTTGTCGAGGCGGTGGGATTGCCGCGGGAAGCAATCAATTCGGCGGGCGCCAACGACGAGGCGACGTATCAAGGCGTCTTGAACTGGATCGACGCCGAGCCGAACCGGCCGTTCTTCGCCGTCGCCTACGTGAAACAAACGCACGAACCCGGCATGAGCACGCCGCAACCGTTTGACTTCGAGGTCGAGGTCGAGGAGCTAGGCCGCTATTTGAACTCGATTCGCGGCATTGACGAGAAGATCGCCTGGCTGCTGGGAGAGCTTGATCGTCGCCAAATGCTCGACTCGACTCTGGTGGCGATCACCGCCGACCACGGCGCGAGCCTTGGGCAACACGGCCAATGGACGCACGCGTTCGCGGTTTACGAGCAAACCATCCATGTGCCGCTGGTGCTCTTGCACCGCTCCCTGGGCCAACTACCGCGTCGCAGCGCGGTGATCGGCGAGCACGTCGACATCGGCCCCACGCTGCTCGACGTGCTGGGGATTCCGGCTCCAGAGGAGTGGCAAGGGCGCAGCCTCTTCCGGCCGAACGCCTCCTCGCGGGCTTACTTCATGTGCGTCGCCAACGAACTGACACTCGGATTGCGCGATGGGCCGTACAAATACCATTACTACGTCGACACCCAGCGTGAGGAGCTATTCGACGTCGAGACCGATTTCGAAGAGCTCGACAACCTCGCCGACAAACAGCCTGAAAGGTGCCTGGAATATCGCCGCCGCGTCGCTGGCTGGGTCACGTATCAAGAGGAGTTCTTGGCGAGGCATGGCGCGTGGCAAAGTGGCAGTGAAAGATAATTTCCGGTTTTGCCTCATTCAAAGCGAAAAATCGCCGATATTTATTTTTCGACGGCTCGCAACCAAGGAGTGGTCGAGGCGGAACGCGGTTTGCCCATTCCCAGAACCTGCAACTGCCCAACTTGCCCCGTTGACGGTCGGCGAGAATGTTCTGAAAACTCGCATTGTCACGTCCAAGCGAATCGTTTACAACTCGCCCCGAACCAGTTCAACGACCCGGAATACCAGGATCGTCGTATTTGATTCTGTGGCGAACGCTCTCCGTTTTGATTCTGTAGGGAACGCCCTCCGTGGCGTTCCGTGAAGCGGGTGCGACGTCGAATGGCAGGAAACGGAACGCCACGGAGGGCGTTCCCTACAGAGTCGTCCTCGTCTTCGCATCGTAG
Source organism: Pirellulales bacterium (assembly GCA_035531595.1). GTDB lineage: Bacteria > Planctomycetota > Planctomycetia > Pirellulales > JAICIG01 > DATKSN01. Next base: position 3,105 of record DATKSN010000268.1, read on the forward strand.
CCTTGAAGCGAGTCGTTGAAACCGGTCGAGCCAGGAAGGCCGCGCAAGCGACAATGCCAACGGCGGGAAAAATACGCCGCCCGCCGAAGCGGTGCATGCCACCTTCATGGAGGAAAACACGCTCATGTCCAAAATTCTCGTGACCGGCGGCGCCGGATATTTGGGATCGGTCTTGGTGCCGGCCTTGCTCGAAAAGGGTCACACCGTGACCGTGCTCGACAACTTCATGTTCCACCAGGACTCGCTCCTGGCCTGCTGCGCCGAGCCGCGATTCTCCGTCATCCGCGGCGATTGCCGCGACGAGGCGACGCTGGCCAAATCGCTGCGTGACGCCGACGTGATCATCCCTCTGGCGGCGATCGTCGGCGCGCCGGCCTGCCAGGCCGATCAAACGGCGTCGCGCTCGACCAACCTCGATGCGATCAAACTGCTCATCAAGCTCCGTTCGCCCCAGCAGCGCATCATTTACCCCACGACCAATAGCGGCTACGGCATCGGCGAGCCGGGAAAATTCTGCACGGAGGAGACCTCTCTGCGGCCAATCTCGCTTTACGGCGTCACCAAAGTCGAGGCCGAGCGGGCCGTGCTCGACGCGGGCAACTCGGTCACGTTCCGCCTGGCCACCGTGTTCGGCATGTCGCCCCGCATGCGGGTCGACCTGCTGGTCAACGATTTCGTTTACCGAGCGCTCAACGACCGCACCGTGACCGTGTTCGAGGGGCACGCCAAGCGGAATTACATTCACGTTCGCGACGTCGCGCGCGCCTTCCTGCACGCCGTCGAGCACTTCGACGGCATGCGAGGCCAGGCGTACAACGTCGGCTTGAGCCATGCGAACCTGTCCAAGCTCGAGTTGTGCGCCAAGATCGCCCAGCACGTAGCCGGCTTCGTGTTCCTCGAAGCGCCGGTTGGCGAAGATCCAGACAAACGCGATTACATCGTCTCCAACGCCAAAGTCGAAGCGACGGGTTATAGTCCGGCCCATTCGCTCGATGCCGGCATTCGCGAACTGATCAAGGGCTACGCGATCATCCGCAACGGACGGTATGGGAACGTCGGGTGAACAAGATCGTTGGCAGGGAGGTAACTTTGGATCGTCAGTTCATCATTTTGAACAATGCCCTTCGCGACATGAGCGGGCATTACTACGAGACGGCGGTGTCGGTCGCGGAAGCGGCGCGTGAGGCTGGTTGGCGCCCCGTGGTGGCGACACATGTGGAATGCCGCACGGATCTGTTTCCGGACTGGCTCGAAGCTCATCCGATCTTTTGCACCGACCATTGGATGGCAAAGCCGGCAGCCGCTCCCCCCGACCTGGGCGGGGCGCGGCTCGAGCCGTACTCCGTACCATGCGTACCCATCAAGGCCGTCCGTCACGGCCAGGCGACGGTTCGAGAATTCCTGGCTAGCCGGATCACGTCGCTTTCGACGACGGCACCGACGGCCCCGCCTGAGACCGATCGCCGGCTGCGGCAGGCGCTCGATCGCGGGCGATGGTTTTTCCGCAAGGCCCTTTGGGGCTCGCACCGGGCCGCCTATTATTTCTTGCCCCCCTTTCTGTACGACGGTGGACGCTTACTCGTCCGAACGGCCGCGCGTCAATGCGTCCCCCCTGCCTTCCGACCAGACCACCAGCCGCGGATTCGGGCGCGGATGCGTCAAATCGCTGAGCGATTGCGAATTACCAATGCTTCGGACCATTTCGATTTCGTTTCCCACGGCCCAGCCGTGGCAGCGGGCCTCCAGCAGCCGGCGGAACGACCTTGCCTTGAAAAAGCGCTTCGCGAACTCGCTCCGCTTAATCTGGCCCACGAAATCGAGCATGCACTGATCTTCAAACGCGATTTGGAACGGCTACTGGCCATCAGCGGCGCCGGCCCGGACGACCATGTGCTGCTGTCCACGGCGCACGCCCGCGAGGTGCTGGCCGTCGGCTTGGTAGCCCAACGCTTGGGCGATGCGAGGTGCCCTACCTTTCATCTGGAATTCCGTCACCCACTGTTCGAGGTGGAACCGGAGGAGGACGAACTCGAACACTCGCCGGTCGTCCGCCTTCATCGCGGCTTCTTTTCATTCCATGAGCGACAGGGAACCTCGAACCGCATTCGCTTCTACACCGACACGGAAGAGCTGTCCCGCGATTTCGAGTTCGTTAGCGGCTGGAAATTCGGTGTGCTGCCGATTCCGTTCCGCGCGGGGCTGATCGTCCCTTCGCCGCGGACGGACAAGCCGCTTTGCCTTGCGTTTCTCGGCGACGTTCGGGACGAGAAGGGCTTTCACTGGCTGCCGGGGTTGGTGGACCACTTGATGCGAGACTATGTCCGTCCCGGACGCGTGCGGTTGGCGTTGCAGGCCACCGTCGGTACACCGCACTACAACCCACAAAGCGCCTTGGCCATGCAGCGGCTGCGCAAGCATTTGCCGCGCCATGTCGAATTGGTCGGCGCCGACGGCCCCTTGACATCCAGGGAATACTATCGCCTCGTTTCCGCGGCCGACGTCGTGCTGTTGCCGTACGATCGCAACCGCTACCGGGCGGCGAGCTCGGGAACGCTGGCGGAAGCCATCGCGGCTGGGAAACCAACGGTCGTCCCAGCGCAGAGCTGGATGTCGCGCCAGCAGCCGCCGGGCACAGGCGAAACTTTTGTCGACTTCCAATCTTTCGTCGCCAGCGTGCGCAGGCTGGTCGATCGCTACGAGGAATACCACCGGCAAGCTGAGCTGCATCGGTCGGCATGGAGCGCGAGACACTCGCCCCGAGCGCTGGTCGAGGCCCTGACCGGTCGCGCCCTTGTCGAAGCTGCGCCGGCGCGCGTCGCGTTGGTCGCAGCGGAGGCGGCCTGAACCGAACCTCAACCTGCCACGAGGCGCGCACGTCGGGTGGGACGTTGGCCAATCGGCGGCACCCAGAGCCATGCATCGCAAAAGAGACACCATGTCGCATTTCTTTCTTGCCGATCCGTCGCTGATCAGTGTATCGGGGCACTGCTGGAGTTACCTGCGCTCGCTGATCGCTCCGGCGCAGCGGCTCGGCTACCAAACCGTGCTGTTGGGGAACCGAGCGGTGGATCCTGAATTGCGGGCCGCTCACGACATCAAACCGCTGTTCCAGTGCTCGTGCGACGTGAGATTCGGTGTCCATGACGAGACCTTTGTCGTTCACAACCGGGCCCTGCGCGACGACCTCGACATGGCGACGCGCTGGTACAACATCGGCCGGCGAGATGTGGTATTCCTGAACACGCTCCGACACTGGGCGCTCATTGGCATGGTCGATTGGTTGGAGTCGCTACCGCCGGAGCGGCGTCCTTGCGTCGTGCTCGTGATGCACTTCACAGCACACCCGAATCCGCACCTGCGAAGCGAGACGCTCCCCTACTACAAGGCTGGGTTTGACCGAATCGATCGGAGTCCCGCTCGGGACCGCATCTTTCTGATGGCCGACTCGCAGGAGTTGGTCGACGAGTATCGAACCATCAACGATCGTCTTTCCTGGGTTGTGGCGCCAATCCCCCACGGGTTCCCGGCGGCGCCGGTGGCCCGCGGCGCGGGCGCTCGTTTGCGTCTCGGCTCGCTCGGCGAGGCCCGTGAGAACAAGGGATTCCACCTGCTACCTTACCTGGTCCGCCGCGTTATGGCGTCACCCGAGGGCCGCGACGTGGAGTTCCACCTGCATGTTTGCTTCCACGATCAGAAATCACCGTACTATCGGCAGGTCCGGGCGAGGCTCGCGCGATTGCCGGTGACCATGTACCCTGACAAGCTCGACGAGGAGCAATACGCACGGTTATTGGGGCAGATGGACGTCGTGCTGCTCCCCTATACGCTGGAGAACTACCACGCGCATACGTCCGGAATACTGTCCGAGGCGATGGCGATGGGCAAGCTGTTGGTCGTGCCGAAGGGCACATGGATGGCGCGGCAGGTGACGACCTTTGGGAGCGGCGTCACCTTCAATCCGGAGGACGTCGACGACCTGTCACGGCAGGTGCTGCACCTGATCTCGCACCATGCACGCTTCGCGGCCGGCGCGGAGTCCAGGGCACGGCACTGGCGAGAATTCCATAACCCCGAGCGATTGGTGCGGCTCGTCGTCGAATTCATCGAGCGGCAGGCGCACTGCGCGACTCGCAAGATAGCGGCCTAGAGGTGATCAGCGACTCGGCTGGACGCATCCAGACTTCGAACCCGGAGGAATCATCGTGACGCCCGAGCACACCAACAGGAAATGGCGTGTTGGCATTCCGCTTTGCCGGCTGCACCACCACGCGCCGCGCGGTGCCGTCCGTGCCGCGCGCGCCATCGCCGAGTGCCTGGTCGCCGACCCGCGTTTGGAGTTCCTGGCAATTTCCGACCCGCGCTTCGATCACAACGACGTGGTCTTCGAGTCTTGGGAGTTGTCCCAATGGTTGGAGTGGAACCCGCTCGCGACGGCTCCAGCGTCATCGGGCCGAAAGGAACGAGCACCGATCCCGGCGAGCTGGGCCGCCAGGCTTTCGGCCTTCGCGGTTTCCCGGCTGAAGCGCGTATTGGTCCGGCTGGGCCTGCGGCGGCCGGCAAAGTTCGCTCTGCGCATCGCTGGTCATGGGGTCGCACCGTTCAGGCCCGCCTTGGAGCCGCTCGTCCGGCGCCTGGGCCTGGAGGGATTGGCGCGCCGCGTTTGGTGCGTCCTGCGTCGGGAAGCAGCGACGACCGCGTCGCCACCGGCCGCCTTCACGGACGCGCCGCACCGCGGCCATTCAGCCCCGGTCGTTGCGGCGCCGGACGCCGTCGCGCCGCCGGAGTCTGATCACGTATCGTTGCACGATTTGGACATCGTGCTCAGTTTTGAGTGCTACGACGCAATCTGGGATTGGCCGACTGAACTGTTCGACTGCCAGTTGGTCGGGATGTTTTTCGATGCGATCCCATTTCGGATCCACGAGGGAGCGGGCTGGAGACCCGGCGAGCACTATTGTCAAACCGGAAAGATGGCCAGCCGCGCCGCAGTCGTGCTTTGCATCTCGCGGTCCAGCGAACAGGATCTGCACACGTTCTTTCCTAACAGCCGCTCGAAGTCCAGTCTGATTCACCTAGGGCACGACCGCGAACGTTTCTTGCCGCGTGGTGTGTCGGGCCGGCGTCGCGCGGCAAGGAGGCGCTCCCGCGGCATTCGCGTCGCGATGATCGGCGAGCTGGAACCCCGCAAGAACCAGGCGGGCGTGTTGCGCGCCTGTCAGCACCTGGCGAACCACTTCCAGGATAAACCGATCACTCTGGTGCTCATGGGTGAACGTCCCGACCATTACCCGTACTCCTTTCTCGAACAGCAGGCCAGCCGCAATGTGCGCGTCGAGTACCAAGGCTATGTATCCGACTCCCAAATCGGCGACTTGCTGCGGTCGTGTGACGTGTTCGTATTCGCATCGCTCTGGGAGGGGTTTGGCATCCCGGTGCTGGAAGCGATGAGTGCCGGCGTGCCCGTTGTCTGCTCGGAAAACTCGTCGCTTCCCGAGGTCGGAGGGCGACATGCGTTCTATTGCGATCCCTACGACCCGGTATCGATTGCCGAGGCGATTTCTGAGGCGATGTCGCTCACGCCCTCGGAGCGCATGCGATGGATCGAAGAGGCGCGGGCCTGGGCCGGAAACTTCACCTGGACGAAGACCGCCGCCGAACTGTCGAGGTTGCTGCGTGAGTTGCCGTCGGCGCTCGCCAACCCCCATCGCGAAACGCGTGACGCGGTGGCGATCGTCGCCGAGCCCACCGTTGCGACGGCCGAGATGCACGGAGTGCGATTGGCCGGCTGAGGCCGTCCGAGGAATCGAACTTTTCACCCTTGACAAAGAGCCATCCGATGCGTGTCACTTACTACTATCCCTGGGGCTTCTTCCATCCCGTCCGTTCCGGCGCGGCGACCGTCGCCGCGCGCCACATGGAGTACTTTCGCAGCCGCGGCATGCGCGTGCGCGTATTGCTCTGGGCGGACGACCGACCTCGCGAGCGTCGCGCCTTTGAACATCACTATCCGTGGCTGGAAGAACTATGCGTATTGAATTTCCGACGCTATCCATCGATCCAGGGCCTTTTTGAGCGATACACCTTTCTCGACTACCTTGCAGGCTATACGGCGATTGCTGAGTTGGCGGAATGTCGTTCGTTCTTGCAACAGCCGACCGACGTGGCATTTTTCAACTATGTCTTTTCCAGTCCCTTCCTCGACCTGCTGCCGCGCGGCGCCAAGCGCGTCTTGGAGGCGATCGACATCATGTCGACGCAGTTTCAACCGAAGCGGGAGAGCCCCGCTTTGTTCGCACAGAATCTCCGCCTTGAGTTCGACCTTTACGACCTGTTTGACGTCGCGCTGCTGCTCAACCGCGACGAAGCCTCGCTGGCTGGAGCGCGCTCGTCGGCACCGCTCCGTTACGTACCGCAAGGGGTGGAGACGGCCTCGCCGGATCGGCCACTCGAGGACGCCGAGGATGACCTTTACGATTTGCTCTTCATCGGTTGTCCACACCCGCCGAACATCGAGGGAGTCAATTGGTTCTACGAGCATGTGTTCCGTCCGCGTCTCAAGCGGCACGGGCTCCGCTGGGCGATCGCCGGCTCGGTTTGCGAGTCGCTGGCGCTGGCCGACCCGGCAGTCGACCTTTTAGGGAGAGTCGACGACCTCGACGCACTGTACCGCAAGTCCAAGATCGTGATCGTGCCCTTGTTTCAGGGGGCGGGCGTCTCGATCAAGACCTTGGAAGCTTTGGGGCACGGCAAGCCCGTGGTGTCGACTCCCGTGGGCATGCGCGGGTTGCACGACAGCCGTGACTGCGTGATCGAACTGCGTTTCGAGGAAGAGCCGGAGAAGGTGGCGAGGTGCATTCGCGATCTATGCGCGTCCAGCGGACTGCGCGAGTCGTACGGCCGTAAGGCGATGGAATACATTCAGACCCATTTCAGCCGGGAGTCCTACGCAAGGCGGATGGACGAACTGCTCGCCGTACTGATGGACGCCAGCACCGGCTCGTTACCCTTCCCCACCGAAGTCAAACCATTCGAGGCCGTAGCATGAACTGCCGCGTCTGCGACTCGACCCGCTTGGATCCGGCCATCGACCTGGGCGCGCAGCCTTGGTGCAACCATTTCTTGCGCGCGGAAGACGTCGGTCGCGAGCCGCTCTACCCATTGCGCGTGGTGTACTGCCGCGACTGCGCCACCGCGCAGCTCGACTTCACCGTCAAAAAGGAGATCATGTTCGGCGACCACACGTACTTGTCGGGCGTGACACGGTCGCTCGGCGAGCACTTCCGCCGCATCGCCCAGGAGGTCGACGAGCGGTTCGTCGGCCGACGCCTACGAAAGGCCGTGCTCGACATCGGTTCCAACGACGGCACCCAGCTCAAACAGTTCCGAGAACTGGGTTACGACGTGCTGGGGGTCGAGTCGTCGAAGACCACCGCCAGGCTGGCCAACGAGGCGGGGATCGCCACGCTCAACGAGTTCTTCAACCTCGACGTGGCCCGCCGCCTCAACCGCAAGTTCGACGTGATCAACGCCGCCGGCGTGTTCTTCCACCTCGAAGAGCTGCACTCGGTGACCGACGGCATCCGCGAATGCCTGGCCGACGACGGCGTGTTCGTCGTGCAATTCCTGTACATGAAACGGATCGTCGAGAACCTGGCTTTCGACCAGATCTACCACGAGCACCTCTTGTACTACAATCTGGCGACGATCGAGGTGCTCTTGAATCGGCACGAATTGTCGATGTTCGACGCCTACCTGGCGCCGATCCACGGCGGTTCGATCATCGGTTTCGTAACGCACGCCGGCTCACGCCCGGTCAGCCCGCGGCTTGCGGATCTACGCGCCGCCGAAGACGCGCATCAGGCCAACGAGCTGGCCACTTACCACGAGTTCGGCCGCCGCATCGAGCGAATGAAAATCGAAAACCTGGCCTACCTCGACGACGCCAAGCGCCTGGGCAAGACGATCTTCGGCATGGGCGCCCCGGTGAAGGGGAACACGCTCTTGAACTATTTCGGCATCGGCCAGCAGTACCTCGACTGTCTGGTCGAGAAGAACGAATTGCGGCGCGGGCTGTTCTCGCCCGGCCAGCATGTGCCGGTCGTCATCGAGCGCGAGCTCGCCGCCCCGCCCGACATCTATTACGTGCTGGCCTGGAACTTCAAGCAGGAAATCCTGGCCAACAACCAACACCTCGTCGAACGCGGAGTCGAATTCTACTTTCCGGTCAATCCCAAGGACGTCTACGTATGAAGATCCTGGTCACCGGCGCGACGGGCTTCCTGGGCACTGCTTTGTGCGCGCGGCTGAAGGCCGACGGGCACGACGTGACGGGGCTAGGCAGCCGCCAATGCGACCTGACGCGCCAAGGGGCGCTGAGCCTGTGGGACGACTGCCGATTTGAACGCATCTACCACCTGGCCGCTTGGACGCAGGCCGGCGATTTTTGCCTGCACCATCCGGCCGAACAGTGGATCAAGAACCAACAGATCAACACCCAGGTTCTCGCCTGGTGGCAAGAGCGGCAGCCGCGGGCCAAGCTGATCGCGATGGGCACGAGCTGCGCCTATTCGCCCGGCAACGAGTTGGTCGAGAAGAACTATCTCGACGGGCCGCCCATCGACAGTTTGTTCACCTATGCGATGACCAAGCGGATGCTTTACGTGGGCCTGCTGGCCATGGCCAAGCAGTACGGCCTCACGTACCTGTGCCTGGTGCCCTCGACGCTCTACGGTCCCGGCTATCACACCGACGGCCGGCAGATGCACTTCATCTTCGACCTGATTCGCAAGATTCTGCGCGGCAAACTGCTGGGCGAGCCGGTCGTGCTCTGGGGCGACGGCCACCAATCGCGCGAGCTGGTGTACATCGACGACTTCGTCGACGCGGCGGTACGGTTGGCTGAGGGCGTCGACAACGATCTCATCAATGTGGGAGCCGGCGACGAGCACTCGATTCGCTGTTTCGCCGAGTTGATCTGCCGCCATGTCGGGTACGACTTCGGAAAGATCGAGTTTGACACATCCCGCTACGTCGGCGCCCGGTCGAAATTCCTCGACGTCCGCAAGCTCGGTCGGTACTTGCCCGGCTTCACGCGGACGCCGCTCGAAGCGGGTCTCGCCACGACGGTCGACTGGTTCCGCAAACACGCACTTGTGGAGCAGGCGTCCCGCCTGCCGCAGGCAGCGGGGACGGTCGCACCAGAACGGCAGGCAGCCGGGACGGCCACACCAAAGCAACAGGCAGGCGAGATCCACTTTCCGCGGACGCAACAGGTTGCAACACCTTCGTCGTCGAAAGGGGCCGCCTGACCGGTCATGACCCGCTTCATACTGCTCGACCCGTCGCTGCTGGATTTCGCGGGGCACCACTATGAATATGCGCGGCATGTGCTCGATGCGGCACATCAAGCCGGATACCAGCCTTGGCTTGTGGCCAACCGCGAGTTCGCTCTACCCAAACCGACCCCTTGGCCAATGGTCCCAGCCTACAGGTACGGTTACTGGTTTCACCTGGGAGCACCGGCCTGGCAACGCAGGGTTTACGCCAGGGTTCGTGGGGCAGGTTTTCAAGAGGCCATAGACCATACCCCGCGATGGCCGCTTGGAAACCTGCCCCGCAAGCCGGCCTGGGCCCGCCTGGCACGCGGCGCACACGCCTTCCTTCGGCGTCGGCAGTTCATTCGCGATACGCGCCGTGCGCTGGCACGGCTGGACATCACCGCGGGAGACGTGATCTTCGCGCCATCGGTTTCGCCCGCCGAACTGGCCGGGATCAACCAACTCCTGCGCACGACGCCACAGTGGACGGCTGCCACTTGGCACCTGCTCTTACGGCGCGACGTGCCCTCCGGACACCGGCTCGACGCGCTCCGCCGATCCGTAGCCGGGCTCGGCGATTTGCGCGCGCCCGCCAAGGTCCGCTTCTGGACCGATAGCCAAGATCTTACTAGCGCGTACCAACGGACCACCGGCTGCCGCTTCGCCACGCTCCCCATTCCTCACACCGCCGCGGCGCCGCGCGCGGTGTCTCGCGGCGGCGATGGTTGCCAGGCCGTCTATCTCGGCGATGCACGGTGCGAAAAAGGGTTCCACCACCTGCCGGACATCGTGGCGGCCTTGTCCGACGACCCGGACGATCGCCGGCGGTTTGCGTTCCGATTCCAGTCGCACACGACCGTGCCAGTCATCGAACCCGAGGTACTGGCCGCGCGCGCCGAGTTGGCTCGCCTTGCAAATCGTGGTGTGACGCTGATCGAGCAGCCTCTTGAATCGCTTGCCTATCGCGAGCTACTGGCATCGAGCCAAGTGACCTTGCTGCCCTACGACGCGGCGGCCTACGCCGCGCGGAGTTCGGGCGTTTTCGCCGAGTCGCTGGCGGCGGGCGTACATGTGATCGTACCCGCCGACACCTGGATGGCCCGCGAGCTACCTACCGGAGCCGGCCGAGTCTACCGCCGCTTGACGGAGGTGCCGGCGCTGATTCGCGAGCTCGCGACAGACCGCGAAAGGGAGACGAACGCCAACGGGGCATGGTCCGCGGCATGGCGCGAGCGGCACAATGCGGTTCGCTTGGTGACGCTGCTGCGAGGAGACAAAGACCAATGACGCCTCATCCGCAATCGCTCCCTGCGCTCCCCGCCGCGATCATTCTCGCGGGCGGCCGAGGTACGCGGCTGGGCTCGCTCTATCCCAACCTACCCAAGCCCATGATACCCGCGGCCGGCAAACCGTTCATCGAGTGGGTACTGCGACGCCTGGCCGTCCAGGGGCTACGCCGCGCGATGGTGTCGGTGGGCCACCTGGCCGATGTCATCGAAGCCTATCTGGACCAGCGGCCAACTGGTGGCCTCGACGTGCAATCTGTCCGTGAAACGTCTGCGTTGGGAACCGGCGGCGGCGCGCGCCTCGCGGCGCAAGCCGTTCACGACGCCGAGGAGTTCGTCGTGGTCAACGGCGATTCGCTGGTGTTGGCCGACCTGCGCGGCGCCTGGCCGCTGCTGGACCGCGACGACGTGGACGGCGTGGTGGTGGGCGTGCAAGTCGACGACGCGGCGCGTTATGGCACGCTCGACGTGGGTTCCGGCGACCGCCTGACGGGCTTTCGCGAGAAGCGGCCGGGAAGTTTGAGTAACACGGGTGGCGTGATCAACGCCGGGGTCCTGATCAACGCCGGAGTCTATTTCCTCAAGCGCCGGCTCCTCGACGCGCTTCCGGCCGACGTGTCGTTGAGTCTGGAGACCGATGCCTTTCCGGCCTGGCTGGCCGCTGGAGCAAAGCTGCTCGTGCTGGCCGTGCAGGGACCGTTTCTCGACATTGGCACGCCCGAAAGCGTGCGCGAGGCGGAGCGGTTCATTCAAGAAAATGTCGATGGGGAGTCATTTGTCCATCGTCACTTGTCATTTGTTGGTGGATGCCACGATGACAAGTGACCAATGACAAGTGACCAATGACAAGTGACCCATGACAAGTGACCCATGACAAGTGACCAATCATGATCATCAGCAAAACGCCGTGCCGAGTCAGTTTTTTCGGCGGCGGCACCGACTATCCCGAGTATTTCCGCAAGCACGGCGGGGCGGTCCTCGGCACGGCGATCGACAAAGCCAACTACCTGGCGGCAACGCATTTCTACTCGCACCTGTTCGATTACTCGATTCGTCTGGCCTATCGCCAGGTCGAGTGTGTGACCAACATTGAGGCGATCCAGCACGCTCCGTTACGCGAGTGCCTGCGGTGGACGGGGATCACCAAGGACATCGAAATCGATTGTATGGCCGAGCTACCCTCGTCGGTGGGCCTGGGCACGTCGTCGAGCTTCGTGGTCGGTGTGCTCAACGCGTTATCTGCGTTCCAGGGCCGCGTGGTTCATCCGCTCGAACTGGCCTACCAGGCAATCGAGATCGAACGCGACGTGCTAGGCGAATCGGTCGGCTGCCAGGACCAGACGTTGGCCGCGATGGGCGGCTTCAATCTGATCGAGTTCCACACGACCCGCGATATCATGGTCCACCGCGTGCCGCTGTCCGACGAACGGCTGCGAGAGTTCGAGCAGCACCTGCTCCTGGTCTACACGGGTATTCGACGCCGGGCCAGTACGGTGGCCGCGGGGCAGATCAAGAAAATCGAGCAGAACACCTCGCGCCTGAACCAGATGCGGCGGCTGGTCGACGAAGGCTACGACCTGCTGGCGGGCGGCAAGAGCTTGGCCCAATTCGGCACGTTGCTGCACGAAGGGTGGGTGCTCAAGAATTCGCTGTGTGACTCGGTGTCCAACGATCAGATCAACGCGACGTACCGCCAAGGGCTGGAGGCCGGGGCGCTGGGCGGGAAACTGCTGGGGGCGGGCGGCGGCGGATTCATCCTTTTTTTCGTTCCGCCCGAACGCCGCGAAACCGTGACGGCGGCCTTGGGCCACCTGGAAACCATCCCCGTCGAGGTCAACGCGCCCGGCACGCAAATCATTCACGCCAGCCTGCAAACCAAACGCTCGCCGCGTGCCGCCGACGGCGAGGCGGCGGCGAACCGTCTGCGCGTCGCCTGAACGTGGGGCAGGTTTCCAAGGGGCCATACGATCCCGCGCCGGGAATCCGCGCGAGCGATAGACGGGGCTATGGCCGGAACGCCTGCGCCGGCGCGCGACCGTAGCCCAGCCGCTCGTTGAGCTCGTGGCCTCCGAATTCGCGGAACCGCGCCTCGACTTCGTCATTCCAGTAGATCTCGCGCTCGGTCCTTCGGCCCGACCAGGTCTTGGTAGGCCAGCGCATGGCCCCGGTCACCAGCTCGTCGGGAGAGATCGACCGTTCTGAGATCTCCAGGAACGCGTACAGGGCTTCCATCGCTTGACGTCGGGCATCCGCCCCGTCGTCACCGTACAGCATTTCAAACGACACCTTGAACATATCGGTTTGGTCGACCCAATCACCCATCGGCAGGCACATGTTGAAGTACGACTCGCCCAGGTGGTCGAGGAAACGGAGCATTTTTTCCGGGCCCTCAGGCAAATCGCTCCAGGCGCGCGTCCGCGGACCCTCGCGTTGGGTGTCGGCATGAAAACGCAGAAACGATGCCAGTCCGTCCCGCGCGTCGCGGTACAGGAACAACTTCTTGAAGTCGGTAAGCAGCGCTCGGCTTTGCGGCGAACACCCCAAGTGCCCGACTGCGAACTGGCCAGGCTGGACCAATTTCAGCGATTCCGAAAGCTCCAACGACCTATCGAAACGCTTGTACTCCTCTCGCGCTAGGGTGTTGAAAATTCGGTCTTGACACAGGTTTTTCTTCCTGCCAGTTTCATGCCTGGATATCCGCGCGGGAGGGAACCGCGCGATCGGGTGCTAGCAGGGAGGTTGAACATGTTGGCCGGTCTGGTTTCGTCGCCC
>DATKSN010000269.1:0-9947 GCA_035531595.1 Pirellulales bacterium
GGAAGGCAAACTATTCCTTGCGTCGGCCCAGTTCCGCGACAAAGGTCTGATGTTCCGGCGACCTCAGTCCTTGTTGAAGCTTGAGCAACGCCTCGGCCATGTTCCCGGCCAAGAGCGCCTTGCCGTCCAGCCAAAGGCCAGTCGTGTTGTGACCGCTCGCAGTGCCGGGAGTGAAAGCCGAATAGTATTGCAGCCAGCCGCCGACTCGACCGTCGCTATCGCCGTGTTCGACCGAAACGGGCGAGGACATGTAAACGATCCCTCCGAGCAGTTCCGCGTTGTTGATCTGCGGATGAGCTTCCCAGCGCCGCAGGAACTCCTCGCGCGTCAATTTGTCCCCCGCTGCCAGGGGAGGAACGCGTTGCCCGATGACGGTCGCCATTTGCGATACCTCCTGATTCATTCTACTCGCTACTCGCCCAAGAGCGCCAAGCTTCTCCTTACGACAGCTTACGACAGTTACGACAAAACCTCCCGCACGATCCGGCAGGGTTGATTGTCGAGCAAGGATTCTTCCCGGCCGTTGCGGAGGTAGAGCAGACGTTGGTAATCCAGGCCGAACAGGTGCAGCAAGGTCGCGTGGTAATCGTTGTGGGTGACGATGTTTTTGACGGCCTGATAGCCAAAGTCGTCCGTTTCGCCGTAGACGACTCCGCCGCGGATACCGCCGCCGGCCAGCCACATGCTGAAACCGTAGGTATTATGGTCGCGGCCCGGGTTGGCCAGGTTTTGGACCACCGGCAACCGGCCCATCTCGCCGCCCCAATGGACAATCGTGGTTTCCAACAGGCCGCGAGCCCGCAGATCCTTGACCAGGGCCGCGACCGGCCTATCAACGGCCTGGCAACTCGCCGGCAGGCCCAACAGCAGATTATTGTGATGATCCCAGTTCGACTTGAACAACTGGACAAAGCGCACGCCCCGCTCGACCAGCCGGCGGGCCAGCAGGCAGCGGCTGCCAAAATCGCGCGTGGCCGGCTCGTCCAGACCGTACATTTTTTGGACCCACGCGGGTTCGCCGCCAATGTCGAGTGCCTCTTTGGCGGTCAACTGCATGCGAGCGGCCAACTCGAAGCTGGCGATCCGCGCTTCCAGGTCCAGCTCGCCCGGATGGCTCTCCAAGTGCCGGTGGTTGAGTGTTTGCAGATAGTTCCGGTAGTCATCCTGAATGCCTCCTTGCAGGTGCGGCGGCGGGTCGAGGTCCAAAATCCGCGGTTCCCGATGGCGAACCACCGTTCCTTGATACAACGACGGCAGCCAGCCGTTCGACCAGTTGTGGATGCCTTCGACCGGCAAGCCGGCCGGGTCTTCCAGAACGACGAAAGCCGGCAGATTCTGGCTTTCCGAGCCCAGACCGTGCAGCAACCAACTGCCCAGCGAAGGCCTGCCGGCTGGTATCCGTCCGGTTTGCAGCGCCCGGATGGACAGGTTGTGGTTGTTGACCCCCGTATGCATGGAGCGAATGACGGTGACGTCGTCGACGATTTCCGCGAGGTGGGGCAGCAGTTCCGAGACCTCCGTGCCGCACTGTCCGTGTTTGGCGAATTTCCACGGGCTGGCAAGCAACTTGGCACTGGCCTCGCCGGCGTTGTCATACTTGATTTCCCCCGTGAAGTTGCCGCCGTCGAGGCGGGTCAGCTCCGATTTGGGGTCGAGCAGATCGAGATGGCTGGGTCCGCCCTGCATGAACAGGGAGATCATGGACCGGGCACGGGCTGGATGATGAGGCTGTTTGGGATTGAGGTCAAAATGTCGCGGCCCCAGTTCCGGCCGGGCCGGCGCCGCCAACAGGCATTCCTCGTTCAACAGCCAGGCGAGGGCCACCGAACCGATTCCCATGCTCCCCGACGCCAGAAAATGCCGGCGTGTCAAACAACCGCACTGAAACGCACGCATGGTTTTTTCTCTTTTCAGTCCAGGTAACAGAATTCATTGGCGCCGAGCAACACCTGGCAAAAGGAGGTCAGCGCCTGCAATTCGGGGTCGGAGGCATCTCCTTTCGGAAAGCGTTGGCTTTGCCTGTCCACGAAAGCCAGCGCCGCTTGAACCTCTGGCTCAGCGGGGCGGCGGGCGAACGCCAACTGCCAGGCCCGAACGACCTGGGCTCGCCGGTCGCCGCCGGCTTCCCGGCGCAGGCGTCCGGCGAAAAAGCCGGCCTGCCCCAGGACAAACTCATTGTTCATGAACATCAGAGCCTGCGGGGCCACGGTGGAGCAATTTCGGGCCGCGCAACAAGGCTCCATCCGCGGGGCATCGAAGGTTTCCAGCAGGCCCAGCGGCAAAGCTCGGCGGACTTGGACGTAGACGCTGCGGCGGAATTCCTCCCCGTGCAGAGGAACCGCTTCGCCCGGCCTGCCATCCACATCTTTGTTGTCCACCCCGATGACCACCTGGCCGACCTCGTTTTCGCGCACCGGCACCGGCGGGCCGTACATCGTGTCGTTGAGCTTGCCACTGACGGCCAGGATGGCATCGCGCATCTCTTCGGCCTCCAGGCGGCGGACAGGCATTCGACCCAGCAAGCGATTGTCCGGATCCAGTTTTTCCAGTGCGGGCGACCGCCGGGAAATTTGACGATAGGCGGTCGACGTCATGATCAGCTTGTGGAGGTGTTTGGTGCGCCAGCCGCCGGCGATCAACTCGCCGGCCAGCCAATCCAGAAGTTCCGGGTGGCTGGGCTGTTCACCGAGCATGCCGAAGTCGGCCGGCGTGGCGACGAGCCCCCGGCCAAAATGGTGCATCCAGACCCGGTTGACCAGGACACGGGCCGTCAGAGGATGTTTGCCATTGGTCAGCCAGCGCGCATAGGCGAGCCGGCGCCCCGTGGTCGGCAAGCGCGGGTCTTTCACGGGAACGCCTGCTTCTCCTGGCGCATCCAAAACGACCAGTTCGCCGGGGGGCACCTCCTGCCGGGGTTGGCTGGGTTCACCGCGATAGAAAACTTGGGTTACCGGCACCTGTCCGGGAATCTCGGTCAAGGCCCGAATGAAGTCTTCCTTGGGCTTGCTGTCCCGGACGGTAAAGGACTTTTTAAGGTAGATCCCAAATTCCTCGCCCGCCTTGGGGTTGATCTGGGCGAACGTATCGGTGGTCACATTGAGACGAGGGTACTCCGCGAGCAGCCGTTTTTGTTCCGGGGTGCGTTTTTCCGGGGGAGCGGCGTGGGCCAAGCGTGCCGGCGGCCGCAACTCTTCCGGGACCAACTGGAGTTGTTCCTCGAAGGTCTGGGCAACGAGCTCGTCTCTTTTCCGCCCCGCCGCGGCATAAAGCTGGTCCGCCTCGGCTTGGAGTTGTCGCCCCTTTTGCTGTTCGGCGTCGGTCAAGGTGGAAATCCGCCGCTCGAAATAAACTCGCCAGCGGAAGTCCGTGTTCAGGGCCGGCTCGAAAATCGCCCGAAAGCGGTAATAATCTACTTGCGAAATCGGGTCGTAGCGGTGATTGTGGCATTGGGCACAGCCCACCGTCAGTCCCAAAAGGGCGGTGGAAACGACCTGGATGGTGTCGGCGACACACTGGTTGCGCGCCTGGATTGCAACCGCGCCTTCAGCGGCGGTGCCATCGGGAGCCATACGCAGAAAACCGGTGGCCACCAGTTTTTCCTGCGCGGCGGCGGACAGATCCTGGTACGGCGGCCGCAGCATCTCATCCTCATCGCCGGCCAATTGCTCCTGAATGAATTGATCGAATGGTTTGTCTTGGTTGAACGCCTTGATCACGTAATCACGATACTTGTACGCATAGAGACGGACCCGGTCGCCGGTATAGCCGTCGGAGTCGGCGTAGCCGGCCACGTCGAGCCAGTGGCGGCCCCAGCGCTCGCCGTAGCGAGAGGAGTTGAGCAAGCGGTCCAGCAAGCGTTCGTAGGCATCGGGGGAAGGATCAGCCAGAAAGCGGTCGGTTTCTTCCGGCGTGGGCGGTAGGCCGGTCAGGTCGAAATAAGCCCGACGCAGTAACGTGCGCTGGTCCGCTTGCGGGGAAAAGCCAAGGTCTTTTTCCGCCAACTTGGCCAACAGGAAAGCATCCACAGGCGTACGGACGTCCCGGCGTGCCCCTGGCCCTTCGACCTCTTCGACCGCTCCCTCTCGGTCGAGGCCCCGAGGGGAGAGCGCTGGAACGGCTGGCCGGCGAATTGGCCGAAATGCCCAGTGCGACCGTTCTTCCTCGCTAAACACCGGCCCGGCGGGAATGCTGAGCGGTTCGTCGCCCAGCGTCGCAGCGCCGGAAGCGATCCAGCGGGCAATCACGGCAACTTGCTCTCGCGAAAGCTTCTTCTTGCTCGGCGGCATTTCCTCATCGCGGATGCGGACGTAGAGGAGGCTTTCGTCCGGCTTGCCGGGAACGATAGCCGGCCCCGACCCGCCGCCACGCAGCAAAAATCGCCGCAGCCGCAGATCCAGCTCCCCTTCGAGATTTCCCCCCTCTCCGTGGCAATCGAGACAATGCGCCCTGAGGATGGGACGAATATGGGTTTCAAAAGTCAGCCGCTCCAAGGGGGGGACGTTAGCATCCTCGGAAGCGGAGCCTTGAGCGTTCCAAAAACCACTCGACAGCACAACAGCCAAAGCCAGAGTGCAAGCTTGTTTCATGGCCAGCTCCTGTTTTCGTGTCCGCTCGCCAGTTCGTTATACCGCACGCCGCCGCGAATGAAGCCGCTTGTCATGACCAGCATTTTAATCTAGACTGTTCGGTCTAGGCAAGGGTTGGATTGGATGATGTCGCCACCAAGGCCGAAATTTCCGCCTCACCGATGTCGAGGGTAAGGTCGTCGAGAAACGGGTCGTTTAGTCCATCCCGCAGGAGCGCACCCATGTTGGCCTGACGATCAAGGAACCACCGATGCGTCCCACCTTTGCTGGTCGCGCGGACCTGGGATCTTCCCGGTCTTTTCAGCGAAGTCCTGAAGGTGGTCGATGCGGTGGGGCGAATCGATTACGATTTTGCCGCGGTTCAGGTTCTCGACTCGGCCCACCTGGACCGGCCGGTGCGTCAGGCCCGACTCTCTGGAGCGCGGCACGATGCTTCCGCGATTTGCCAAAAGGTCTTTGACAAACGGCCGACTGTGGGTTAAAATGAGCGTTGGAAATTCGGCGTGTGACGCAGTTCCGGTGCCGGAGGTGCCGGAACCACACGACGAGGAACCTGGAAAGACGTAAATCCAGAAGACTTCGCCCGCCAAAGCGCACACAAGAGACCCTACCCGTGTGCCGCTCGCCGGACCCGCCAAAACCTGGCGACCCACCCCGCCTGCAAAAGATGATTGCGACTTTCGGCGGAAACTCGCGTGAGTTTCGGCCGGGTCATAATGGCTGTTGTGCTATTGGCCGAGACCATCGGGCAATCGATTCATCGATCGGCTCCATGGAACGATCAGGGAGAAGGTGCATGAGGATTTCATACCTACTGATGGCCGTTGGTCTGCTTGTTGTCGCTGGTGTCCGGGCGCTGGCGGACGACCAGGCCACTCATTGGGCATTTCAGCCCGTGAAGTGCGCCGGAATACCCAAGGTCGAAGGCACCGACCAGGTCCGCAACCCGATCGATGCATTCGTACTGCAAACCTTGCAGGCCAGGGGGATGTGCCCGGCCCCCGAGGCGGACGGCCGGACTCTGATCCGGCGTCTGAGCTTCGACTTGATCGGTCTCCCTCCGACGCCGGAGGAACTCCAGACGTTCCTGGGCGACCTGCGGCCCGATGCCTACGAGCGTTTGGTGGATCGTCTGCTGGACGGCCCACACTACGGCGAACGCTGGGGGAGACACTGGCTCGACCTGGTCCGCTTCGGCGAAACGCGGGGCTCAGGCATTTTGCTACGAGAAAGCTCCCGGCCCGTCACAGCAACTCGACGACCGGCTCGCGGCCGGGAGGCGGGCAAACACCTGGGTTGGGAGGACATGGACGAGTACGACGATGCGCCGGAGAAGCCATGAACCGGGGCGACGTGGTCCTGGTCCGCTTCCCACACCCGTCTGGGCTACGCGGAAAAAAGCGGCTAGCCGTGACGGTGATCCCATGAGAAGAACCAATAGCTTGAATCCGGCGTGGCCGAGAAAAGACTCGCGGAGGCGCAGCTCAGCGTTGTGCTCCGAACATTGTTGGACAGTCCGAAACCAGGACCGCCTTGACGATGCAATCGACGTCTTCTGGTATAATGCAGTACGCCAGCGACAACCGACCGAGGCGTCTTAGCCCATACGCCGCTGACCATGACGGCAGAAGATCATGCGGACATGCTCCACTACTTGCTCGAGATCACGGTCGCGGCGCGCGTTTCTGCGGGCTGGCCTTGCCGGCTTCGGAACTTTGTCGCTGCCGGCACTGTTGCGGCTGCGCGCCCAGGCCGCCGTGGCGAACGCGAAGGAGCGCACGGCAGTCATCATCGTCTGGCTGCGCGGCGGTTGCAGCCACCTGGACACGTATGACCCTAAACCGCAAGCCGCGTCCGATTTTCGTGGCCCTTTTGCCACGATCGCGACCAGAACCAATGGACTCGAGTTTTCCGAACTGCTGCCGCGTCAGGCCCAGGTGTCGGACAAGTTCTCGGTCCTGCGCTCGATGGCGCACACCGGCGGCGGGCATCCGGCTGGCTCGCTGCAACTCCTCTCAGGCGATCCCGACGCCCAGGACAAGCTGACGCCCGTCTATCCCGACCTCATGACCGTAGCCCATTATCTGCGGTCGGACCAGCCACACACCCTGCCCAACTACGTCGGCGTCAACCCGATCACGCGCTATGACAATTTCACGATCGCCGGGCCGGCGTACCTCGGTCCCTCCTACGAGCCGTTCTCCGTAACGGGCGATCCGAGCGCTCCGAACTTCCAGGTGCCCAACGTCGGCCTGCGCGACGCGGGCCAGGCCGACCGGCTCGAGGCGCGGATTCAACTACGCCGATCGTTCGACGGCTTCCGCCGCGAGATAGACCAGTCGGGAGTGATGCGGGCCATGGACGATTTCGAGGCCCAGGCCCTGAGCCTGCTGACCAGCCCCGAAGCCGCGCGCGCCTTCGACCTCCAAGTGGAAAACCCGCGCGTGCGCGATCGCTACGGCCTCAATCAGTGGGGGCAACAGTGCTTGATGGCTCGCCGCCTGGTTGAGGCCGGGGTCGAGATCGTCACGACGACCTTCGATGGCCGGTTGTGCGGACGGGTCGCGAACTGGGACGACCATGCCGTCAACCATCATGTCTTCAACGCGATTGGATACCGCGCGCCGTTCTTCGATCAGGCCGTTAGCGCATTGATCGAAGACATCCACGACCGCGGCCTGGACAAGCGAGTGTTGGTGGTGGTCACCGGCGAGTTCGGGCGCACGCCGCGGATCTCGTACGTCGCGAGCAGCGGCGGCGGCGTCGCCAGTGCGCCTGCGGGAACCGTCCAGCCCGGCCGCGATCACTGGCCACGGGCCAACTCGATGATCTGGGCGGGCGGCGGCATCCAAAGCGGCCAGGTGATCGGCGCCACCGACCGCCGCGGCGAAGATGTAGTCGACCGCCGTGTGGGCCCGCAGGATTTTCTGGCGACGATCTATCGCCACCTGGGGATCGACTACGAACGGATCATGATTCCCGATCACTCGGGCCGCCCGACGCCCATCGTCAGCAACGGCCAGGCGATTCCCGAGTTGCTGGGCAATTCGTGAACTTCGATGAAGTCGCGTAAGGCGGCGACCAGTTGCGCGGTGAGGTTGGTGGCCTCCAACGGGGAGCGCTGCCTTGATGTCGGCGGCTGGCGGCGTCGGGCTGCTGGTGGGATCGCTCATGGTTGGTTCCCTTCGTTGCGGCTGGTGTTCTTTCGGTTAGATCGGCTTTTCCCGGACATGCACAAGAGCCAGTCAAGATAGAGAAGCCGGGCCAGGTTTGCGGTTCGACCGTGCCGGCCCACCCAGGCACCCCAAAGGGCGAGGCTCTACGGGCCGATCAACAGCGATGGCCGTGTCAAACCCAGGCCCGGCCGTCAACAAGTCCTCGGGGACCGGACGGCCAGGCTCGGCCGGCGCGCGGCCGAGGTGGCAACACCCGTCGCCCCTCACCCCTCACTTGCGGGCAGTAATTCGGCTATCGGTTCTCCGAAGGGGAGGATGGGCATCGGGCGGCCCCGGTGGTCTGGAAATGAGACATCGGGGTCGATGCCCAGATGCCGGTAGACGGTTGCCCAAAGGTCGTTGGGACTCAAAGGCCGGTCTTGCGGGTGCTCTCCCCGCCAGTTGGTCGAGCCAATTACCTGGCCGGTGCGCATCCCGCCGCCGGACACCAGCACCGACATCGCATTGGGCCAATGGTCGCGTCCGGGCTGCATGACTTTGGTCTCGGTGCCCACGGCGTAGGAGATGCGAGGCGTACGTCCGAATTCGCCCGTCACGACCAGCAATACCTTCTTGTCCAGGCCGCGCGCGTACATGTCTTCGATCAGCGCCGTGATGGCCTGGTCGAAGCGGGGGAGCCGCACCATGGCGTCGACAAAGATGTGGGTGTTGACGGCGTGCGAGTCCCAGTTGTAAGTCACGCCCGCCGGGAAGGGTTGGCCCGGCATTGGATTTTCCATGACCACCGTCACGAAGCTGCAACCGGCCTCGACCAGCCGCCGGGCCAACAGCGCCCGCTGGCCCCAGGCGTGTCGGCCGTAGCGATCGCGCAGCGCGCCGGGCTCTTGCGAAAGATCGAAAGCCAGCCTCGCCCGGTCGCTCATCAACAGGTCGAAGGCCCGACGGTTGAATTGGTCCATGGCCGCCATGGAGCCGCTGGAGTCCGCGCCGCGGCGCAGCCGATCGAAGCCTTCCAACAGCCGCACACGGTCGTCGAGCCGGCCGGCCATCTCCTGCGCCAGGCCGAGGTTCTGCACTTGGAAGTCGTGGCGGCTGGGGTCGCCGCCGAAAATGAACGGTGTGTATGCCCGGCCCAAGTAGGCGGCGCCGAAGGGGAACGTGTCAACGTCCTCGCGGCCACTATCGACGCTGGCGATGTAGTTGGGCACGCCCAGTCGGAGATCCTCACGCATCTTCGCCACGATCGAGCCGCCGGCCGGCGCGTCGTTGACAAAGGTGCCACTCGCCACATCGCCGGGTATGCGGCCGGTAAGGATCCGCCTCATCCCGTCCGGGTGGCCAGCGAACTCGTGGGAGATCGAACGCACGAGCGTGAACTTGTCGGCGATCTTCGCGTGCAACGGCAGCAGTTCGCAGACGTTGAGACCGGGCACGACCGAAGCGATGGGGCGAAACTCGCCCCGCCACTCGGAGGGCGCCTCAGGCTTCAGATCGTAGGTCTCCATGTGGGGAGGCCCGCCAGGCAGCCACACGAAGATGATCGCGGTGTCGGACTTTGGCCGGCTTGCCTGCTCGGCACTGGCCCGCTGTCGCAACAGGTCGCTCAGCCCCAATCCACCCAACGCCAGCGAACCGGCCTGTAAAAAGCTCCGGCGCGAGCGGGGACCGCCGCAGATTTCAGGGGAATGTGTGCTCATACCATTGATGCTAGCCGGTTCGAGCCTCTTGCAAAAGCCCCGCGACAACCCGATGTTCACATCGTCCATCTTCACGAAGAACGACCGCCTGGATTCGCCGTTTGCCGCCCAGCTCCGCGTTTCTCGTGCCGATGCAGGTCAAGGGAAAGTTGCGGGATGGCCATGATTCCGGAACTGCTGGAGATGGAGACGTTCCCCTTCGCCCGCCAGCCGAAACTGGACCGCAAGCGGATCATGTCGCTGTATGACCGCTTCGACTACATGACCAAGCGGCAGAACCTGATCTGGCTGGGGCCGACCGGCTGCGGAAAAACCGGCTTGGCCACCGGCTTCCTGCTGCAGGCCATCGACCGTGGATACCGGGGCCATTTCATTGCCTTTGCCGACTTGCTGGCGGAGCTCTATGCGTCGCTGGCCGACCATTCGGAAGCCAAGATCCTGCGCAAGTACGCCGCCTACGAATGTCTGCTGATCGACGAGATCGGATA